>JAJZJU010000131.1 GCA_021809895.1 bacterium | reverse complement strand
CTGTGAACCCGGCCTGGACCTCTGTCTTGGGACAGGCGAACTACGCCGGAGTGCACGGGGTATCTGTGGACCAAGGTGCGGCGTGTGTGATCGCCAGGCGCGCCTTGGGCTTCTCGAGCAGGCTTCGCCCTGCCGTGGCACGGGCGCTCCCAGGAGCGAAGCGTCCGTCAAGGACCGGTCGCAAGACCGGCCGGCACACGCATCAACTCCGCCGGGCGGCGAAGGCGATGGGGAAGCGCCGTTCCACCTGGGATCGTGGTGGGTTGTGCCTGAGAGGGCACTCGGCTCCAACGTTGGGGCCCCCAGGCAAGGGTGAGAGCCGGACTCTCACACCTGCCCGCTGCTCACCCCGCCACCCGACTGATGGGGCAACCCGTCAAGCAAGTGGCTCCCATGCTCCTACGCCGCTACGGGAGCGACAACCCAGCCTCACATGCCTGGGCGAACAGATTCCCGTCTTGGCCGACTTTGGCCAACTTGGGAAGTAACGGTGAGCCGGCAGATGACCATAGGCACCGGCACCGCCCGTCGCCGCTCGGGACCGGGCCGCTGGACAGCGCCGCCACCCAGAGGCACGGAGTGCCCCGGCATGCATGAAGGAGTGGCGGCTATATCGGGCAGGGATCCGAGACGTGAGACGTGACGTGCAGGAAGACGTCTTGGCCGCCATCGACGCCAGGGCTCGAAGAATGGCCTTGCCGCGCACCGAGTACATTCGGCGGACTTCGTCTCGCGAGCGCGGCGCCGCTGCTCCAGCCGCCACCGTGGAAGACCTGGCTGAGTTCGCCAACACGTTCGCCGATCTCACCCACGCCGATGTCGTGCGGCGGGCCTGGTCTTGACCACTTGGTTGGTCGACATGTCAGCTCTGGGCCGCCTCGCCCACAGCCCGGACGCCCAAGAGTGGGCCACCAGGATCGAGCGTGGCTTGGTCCGAGTCTGCACGGTCACTCGACTCCAGGTCGGATTCTCGGCCCGATCCGGTAAGGACCTGCGGGCCGGCTGCGACCGCGCGCCGCTGGCTCGCATGCCCGTCGAGTAGCTCACTCCAGCGATCGAAGTCCGCGCCGTCGAGGTCCAAGTCGGGCTAGGCGAGCGCGGTCAGCATCGAGCGGCATCAATCCCCGACCTGCTCATCGCCGCCACGGCCGAGATGGCCCAGCTCACGGTCCTGCACGATGACAAAGGCTTCGAGTTCATCGCAGATGTCACCGGGCAACCGGTCGAACGGCTCACCGCCGACTGATGGCAGCTCACTAACAGACCGCCCACATCGGGACGTCTGGCACCTGACAGGTTTGGTGGCCGCCGGGGGACTCGAACCCTCGACCTCACGGATGTGAACCGTGCGCTCTAACCGGCTGAGCTAGGCGGCCCCGATGTGAGCCAACAGTCTAACGAAGGAGATCAAGTGCATCTCAGCCGAGGTTGGATTGGACCTGCTGGATGCCGTAGGGGATCCTTGCGACCACCCGGATGGATCCCACCTCCTGGGGAGGAAGCTGGTAGACATTGACCCCGTTCGACCAGAATCCGAACGCCTGGACGGAGTAGGTCACCGTGGCCACCAGATAGCCGTTCTGCTCCTCGACCTGGGGGATCCAGCTTCCGACAGAGGTGGTGGTGCCGTCCGGGTGAGTCCAGACCACTCCCTGCGGCACAGCCTGGACGATCCACTCTACGTGGATCCCCTCGCCGAGGTCACCGTCGCCCAGGTCGGGGACGGTGACATTGATGATCGCCTGCTCGGTCACTGGAGTCGGACGCAAAAGCAGATCGACCGGCACCCCGACCAGCCCGCTGTTTGGCGGTGTCGCCAGGATCTGCTCCGGCGGCACCCGGCCCTCGACCGCAGCGCGGAATGAGCCCGGGTTGAAGCCGGGCAGGCAGGAGGCGGCCGGCGTAGCGAGGGAGCAGGGATCCGGTCGCCGCGGAAGCTGCTGGAATCCGACGTAGCGGATCCCCGCACCGGTCCCGCAGTAGACCTCCCACATCCAGCCCGTGTCCTCCAAGGGGGTCGAGCGCAGGACGGGAACCCTCTGGCCGCCGAGAGTCCAGAAGCTTCCGCGCCACGACCAGCTGTCGGTCGCGATCCCTGTCGCCCACTCCGTCACCTGATACGGCGTGCAGGCTGGCGGCGCCGTGGGAAGCCCCGTCAACCACGGATGGAAGGTCGCCGGCCGGGTGGGAGCTGTCGGCCCCTGCACAGCTACGCATTGGCCCCCAAAGGCCAGCTCGTTGGTAGACCCACCGCAACCGACAGTGGGTCCCGGACCCGGATAGGTGGCATCCACGGTGATAGCCGTAACGGCCAAGAACATCGAAACGCCGATCAACGATAGAGCCGCTAGGAGCCAGTGTCGCATGTCAAGTAACGCTTTTCGGCAGAATTCCACACGAACCAACGCAACACGTCGAACGCTTGGGAACGCTTCACGAGCTTCCCGCTGGACAGCCTCTCAACCTCGACCTCGGTGCCCTGAATGATTACTGTCGCATCGGCCAATGAATTCCGAGGGTCTGGCTGGAACCCAACCTTTATTGCGCTGACGAGGTCGGTGACCGAAAGGACTCGCAGGTGCTGTTGAAGGTTGCTAGCAATTTCTCCCTTAATGGCCGCGAGCCAGGCGCCCGTGTCCGCGTATGCAAGCAGAGCCGGATCCTGGCGCTCAATCGCGATGTTTTCAATGAGGTTGTCTATTTCCGCGTCCTTGACCACCTGCTGGGCGGAGACTCCGCTGGGCAGCGGATGAGTGGACGAGACCTTGTAGTCCGGCAAGGCCACCTGGGAGCTGGGAACGCGGACCCCCGGCGCGATCGTGACCATGGCGGGTTTGGGGCTTGGCTTGCCCTTGGGGATGGCCACGACCGAGGAACCACAGCCGACCAGGCAAGTGGCCATCAGGCCCAGAGCCAGGGCCCAGACGCCTCGATTTCGTCGCAATGTCGCAGCGGCCACTTTGGTCCCCCTAGCCGCCCCCGGTGCGGCCACCGAGTCCCCCTTAGGCAGGCAGGATATATCGCATCCGAGCGTCCCACAAGTCTTTCTGGTCGAGACCTTCAAGCCCACTGCATGTCGACATCGAGCCGGAGGTCCTCCGCGGCTCTGGTCAGGCACGCCTCCAACCACTCCACTGACCCGGGAGCCAGGGTTCTGAGCACGGTCATCCTCCTGCCGGTCTCCGGGCTGCGCCTTCCTCCGACCACGGCGATGGGCCCAGTGAGGAACGGCTGCAGCCTCCGACAGAGGTCTGGATCTCCCTCCATGTCCAATTTCGGATAACGCAGCACTGCCTGTTCGGCGGTCATCCTATCGGTCAGCACATACAGAGTCACGTCCACTCACAGCCTCCCCGGTGTCAACTGACGGTGCTTCGAGGTGGGCAGCGGTGCGGGCTCGGCCCGACCCCGCGAGAGCTCAGCCTCCCTCCACGGCTGGACCAGCAGGCGATCGCCCTCTCGCAGCGCCGTCTGGCCCGCCAGCCACGGGACTCTCCCGCGATGAAGCTGGCGGAAGATCTCGGCCGGCGTCTCAGAGATGAGATCCTCGGCGTATGCGCTGACCGGCCGGTAGCGATTCCCGACCCGCCACACCTGGGCCGCAGTCAGGCCCACCGAACCGAGATCGGCTTCCAGGGTGCCGGAGGCGGTGGCGTCCAAGAGCTCGTGGCCCAGCTGCCGGGGACCTCGAAGTCCGAGGCTCGGTCTGGCGCTGCTGCCTCCAGGAGGTGGCACCTCGCCGGCTCCCATCAGGTCCCAATCGATTTGTCCCGGCGGAGGCTGGCTGGGCGCGCCAACGGGCAGGTCAGGATCCCAGCGGGGATCGATCGCGCGCAGCCGGAGGAGCATGTGCTCGGTCAGCTGCCTCGGGTCGCAGTCGGGGTGGCGGAAGGGGACGGGGTCCTGAAGTGGGTGCGGCAACCAACCGGATACCACCAAGAGGTGGATGAAGCTGCGCAAGGGAACTCCTCCCTTAGGGTCCTCGAGCAGGGCGTGGCCGCACTCATGGACAAGCGTCGTCTGCAGGAGCTGCCTGACCTGGGTCCCTTCCTTGGGCCAGCCCTGAAGTTCCGCCACGTGGGCGGGGTCACAGTTGATCCGCATTTTCCCCGGACTCCAGCTGCCAAGCTCGTCGACATCGAAGTGGCTGGCGGGTTGGAGTCGCAGCTGCACGATGAGCCCGCGCAAGAGATCCTTGACCTGCAAGGGCAGCTGATCCATGAGCTCGAGGACGGCCTCGCTGCGGCGCTTGAACACGGCATCGCCAGGCAGACCAATCGAAACGTTGAGCTCGAACTGCTCCTCAGCCCACTGGACAACCGACAGGTCGCGGCCACGGTACAGGCGCAGCGGCAGGTACTGGCGATTCGAGTGGTAGGGAGCTAGAGCCCCGGCAGAAGGCACACAGAGGATGTCCCCCCATCACCGGGAAAAGAGTTGTGCGGAGACGACCTCAGCTCATGTCGGGCCAGGCGGCCGGCTCTGCCTCACCACCCTCGCTCTCTTCGCCTCCCACCTTCTGGTGGAACCTTGCAGCCACCATCTGTTGCGCCATCGCCTTGGGGATGCCGAACTTGACCAGCGAGCGAACCTCGTCGGCCATCACCTTGTCCCGAGCTGTCTCCACCGCCGCGATCAGGTCGTCAATCGCAATCGTCGCCAGCTTTGCCATCTAAGCCATCCTACCCGAGAGTGCCAGAGCCAACCAGGATCGCTTCCGCGGCGCCGGCTTGGGCGGGGACATTGGGGTTGATGCAGAAGCCCTCGTAGTCGATCGGCTCGGTGATGGTGGGATGCTCGCCGCAGACCGGGCACTCCGGATCCCGGCGCAGCCGGAACTCCCGGAACTCCATGGAGAGAGCGTCGACATGGAGGAGTCGGCCGCTCAGCGACTGGCCCACCCCCAGCACCAGCTTGATGACCTCGGTGGCCTGCACCGTCCCCACCAGTCCGGGCAGCACTCCCAGCACCCCAGCCTCAGCACACGATGGAGCCTCCTCCGGAGGCGGGGGCTGCGGGTACCGGCAGCGGTAGCACGGTGACTGGCAGGGGATCATGGTTGTCACCTGGCCCTCGAAGCGGAATATCCCCCCGTCCACCATCGGCTTGCCCAGGAAGACGGCCACATCGTTGGCCAGGTAGCGGGTGGGAAAGTTGTCACAGCCGTTGACGATGATGTCGTACTGCTCGAAGATCTCCCCGGCGTTGCTGCCGTCCAGATGGATGTTGTGTTCGATCACATTGACCTCAGGGTTGAGGGCCTTGAGAGCGATCGCAGCCGA
>JAJZJU010000130.1 GCA_021809895.1 bacterium | reverse complement strand
GCTCCCAGTACTTGAGCTAGGAGCGTGGGTCAGTAACGGGTAGAGGGAGGGGCGGGATCGCAGCCGGAGAGGGACGGGCTGAGATCTTCCAGCAGAAGCTGGGGGCTAGTTTGCGGTTGCTGGACATCTCCAGGCCGCTAACGGGGCCCTTGGGAGGAGTCTGGGGGGCGAGTACTGGACTCCTGGGGTCATCCCGGGGCCAGACATCGGGGGCTGACCCCGCTGTTGGCCAGCTTACGAAGGTTGTGGCAGAGCGCGTGTAGGGTCCACTCGCCGACAGCCCCCTCCAGACCGCGCAAACGGAGTGCTCCAGCGTGTTGGCGGACTTTCATCTGCCCAAAGGCGGGTTCAACGATGGCTTTCCGACGTGCGTAGGCAGCCTTTCCCGGCTTGGTGCGCAGCCGCCGTGCCATACGCTCTGTGAGGGTGGCGTTCTTGGGAATGCGTCCTCGAGGTACCGCCGCCACGACCTCGCCGTGCTTCAACCTGCCAGTGGCGATGAGAACGTCCACTTCCTGGTCATCCAAGGCGGTCAAGTTGTCTTGCGAGCAGTAGCCGGCGTCAGCCAGCAGCTGTCGTGGCACCGCCGATATCCCGGCCGCTACCAGGGCCGCCTTGGTCTGCACCAGCATCGGCAGTAGCTGCTCAACGTCCCCGGCGCACTGGGTGACCTTGGTGGCCAGGATCACCTGACGGTGTTCGTCCACCACCGTTTGCGCGTTGTAGCCGTACTGGAAGCTGCCATCACCCATCTTCATCATGCGCGACTCGGGATCAGTGAAATTGCGCTGCGCTCGAGGTGGAGGCACCGCCTTCGCGACTGCCTTCTCCACGGCCGCCTGGGTCTCCTGTTCGCTCTTGCCCTGCTGCGCACACCGCTTCGCGGCAGCTGCCGCCACCTGCTGCCGCGCCTCCTCCTCGAGCGCGGCCTTGGCCTGCTTCAGCTTGGCGATGCGGCTCTCACGGCGCTGCAGCTCAGCTGGAATCTCGTCGCCCCGATTCTGCTTCCCGTAGCGACGGTCCTCGGCCTTGTCCTTCATCTCCGCCTCTGCCATCAAGCCCCGCACCTGCGCCTGCAACTGCTGGAGGCGCGGATCGATGTGGTCGTAGCTCATCGCCTTGTGCCGTGATGCCGAGGCCCGCAGCTTGGTGCCATCCAAGGCCACCCGACCCAACTGCACCAGCCCTGCCATGGCGCACCCCGCCAGCACCTGGGTGAAGAGCCCTTCCAGCGCCTTCAGGTGGCGGCGGCGGAACCTCGCGATGGAGCGGAAGTCCGGCGCCTGGTTGGCCGCCAGGTAGCGGCACGCCACATCGTTGATGCAGCTCCGCTCCAGCGCCCGTGAAGAGGTCACTCCTACCGAGTACCCGTAGAGCAGCACCTTCAGCAGCATCCGCGGGTCGTACGGAGGCGCCCCTCCTGGTTCCTCGTAGCTTGCGTACAGCTCGCTCAGGTCCAGCAACTCGTCGACGGCTTCCGAGATGAACCGCGCCACATGGTTCTGGGGTAGCCAGTCATCCAGGCTCGGAGGCAGCAGGAATCCCTGCGCCGGGTTATACGGGCGGAAGGTCTTGTTCTTGCCAGCCGGTACCAGTGGCGCCGTCTGCACCTTCACCGAGTCGCCGATGTCGAAGAGCACGTCCGGGTCGTTGGGGGGTGTTGAGCTCATGCACAGATGTTCTCACCTTCACCCCCCCTCTGGGAAGGTACTGACCCACGCTCCTAGCCGAAGTCTCGGCCGCCCGGGACTCGCTCGTGGCGGCTCGCGGTGCGCCAAGCCGGTCGTTTCACCGTTGCGGCACAGGCGGACACTCCCGGCCATCTGGCGACTCCGTCAACAGGTTTGAGTCAACCGCAGCTGCGCCGCGTCGGGCCAGCTCGGACAACCTGGCCCGGCGGTGCCCCGCCGTTCGCGTGTGGAGGCCAGAGGGGGAGGACTCTAACGAGTCCACTTCTTGGGTGGGGGATACACATACCTCGCGATCGTGCCTGAAGTCCACGCGATAGCAAATCCACCAAACACCACGACTAGGGTGTCCAGCTTGCTGCGGTCTCTGGTGGCGGTGACGCCCAAGAGCACGGCCCATACCACGGCCAAGCCGATGCTGTACGTCCAGTAATTACGTCGCACGCCATGTTCTGCTGCGCGATCGACGGTCCATGGGTCGCGGTGATGATAGGTGAATTGGTTGTGTCGGGGAACTGCAGGCCTGTCTCTGCCTGCGTGCGATCGCACTGGCGGCTACGGCCGTGGGCCCGTAATTGGGCTCTATCTCGACTCGAGGGGGAATGCTCGTCTGGCGCCAGGCAAGCTGACGCCTGCCCTGGGAGGCGCGTTTTCTCAGGTGGTGAGCGCCTCCGTGGGATCCAGGCAGGTGGTCTGGCTCCCTATAAGCGGGGCGTGGCTTCGGCCAGGAGGCTCTTCGAGGAGCGCCGGGAGTTGCCGCTGGCTCTGTAACACTGCACTGATGATGGACGCTGAGCCCGGGCGCGGAGTGGGCATGCGCTCGCTTGACGGCCGCTTCTGGCAGTTTGCCGGTGCCTACGCCACCACGGCGCTGGCGGACGGTGTCCGCTTCGCCGCTCTCCCGCTTTTGGCGGCCTCACTGACGCACCGGCCTTTGCTGGTGGCCTTGGTGGGCGTGGGCGAGTCTCTGCCCTGGTTGGTGGTAGGCCTCCCGAGCGGAGTCCTGGTCGATCGCCACGACCGCAAAAGGGTCGTCCAGGTGGCGGCCGTGGTGCGAGAGGTCGTCATGCTGGTCCTGATCGCGGCGCTCTTGCTCCATCGCGACACTGTTGCCCTGCTGATCGGCTTGGCCTTTCTGCTGGGTTCGGCGGATACGTTCTCGGCCAACGCCCAGGTCGGATTGGTCCGCTCCCTGGTGCGCCCCGAGCAGATGGAAGCGGCCAACTCGGTGGTCGGCGGTGTCAACGCCATTGGCACCAGTCTGGTCGGTCCGGCCCTGGGCAGCCTGCTCTTCGCGGCCGGAATCCTGTTGCCATTTGGCACCGACCTGGCTGCCGTGGGTCTGGCGCTGCTCCTTCTTGTGCCCTTGGCTGGTGACTATAGGGCTGTCGCTGACCAGGCCAAGACCGAAACTGGCGCGTGGCGAGAGATGCGGGAGGGCGTGGTGTGGCTCTGGGGCCACCGCCCTCTTAGAACACTCGCGCTCCTGGTCGCCGCGAGCAATCTGGCGGTTGCAATGCTCTTCTCGATACTGGTGCTGTTCGTACTCGAGGTGATGAACCTTTCCGCTGCCGCCTACGGGCCACTTCTGGCATCGCTTGCGGTTGGTGCCCTGGGCGGAGCTCTGTTGGGCGGCCGGTACGGGGGCCGCTGGCGCACTCCGCTGGGGCTTGCCGCCATCCTGCTCGTACAGGGGTTGGCGTTGGCGGCACTGGCCATCTTTCCCATCGTTCCGGTCGCCGTGGTCGGGTTCGTCCTGGGTGGACTGGGGGCCGGGATTTGGGATGTGATGGTCGTCTCATATCGTCAACGGGTGGTTCCGGACGCCATCCTGGGCCGGGTGACGAGCGGTTTTCGTGTCATCGGGATCGGAGCCACGCCCGTCGGCGCTCTGCTGGGCGGAGTGCTGGCCGGCGACCTCGGACTGCGAGCCCCGGTACTGGCGGGGGGAGCCATCTCCGTCCTGGCCGCAGGGGTGGCCTGGCGGAGTCTGAGCCGGGCGGACCTGGCGGTCCCGGGCCTCACGACTGTTGGAGATGTGTGAAGACCAGCGCGGATGGCTGGGGCCGAGCCGGGTCCCCGGCCCTCACGTTCCCGGGTCGGGCGGCGTGTCGCTCGGCCGGCTCGCCAGGAGGCTTAACGTCAATGGCACCCTTGGCCGGCCGGCCGGAGCGGCCCAGATCCCGTCGCCGTTGGGAACGAGCCAGGGGAACTGCGGCCAGACGGTCCAGTCGTGCTCGGCGAGCCACTCCAAGCGAAGACCATGCCGAATGAGCGCGGTGACCGTTTCCCCGATTCCATGGTTCCACTCGTATGTGCGCTGGTTCGTGAGCGGACGGCTGGCGTCGGTGTATGTCAGGCCAGAGTCCTGGGCGTACGGTTCTGGTTGCTCGAAGTAGGTCTGTTCTAGAGCCCGGCCTTCCTCGTCCAGCGACCAGGCCAGCGGGTGGCAGTCATGAAGGTAGAAACGGCCGCCAGGGGCCACCAGGGAACCGACCTGTTCGGCCCAGCGGTCAACGCTCGGCAACCAGCACAGAGCGCCGAGACTGACGTACACAACGTCGAAGGTGCCATGGCCCAGGGCCTCGACAGCCTCGTAGACGTCGGCACAGATGAACTCGGCCCTATCAGCAAGGCCCGCGCGGTCGGCGATCTCCCGCGCAACGGCGATGGCCGCAGGGGAAAAGTCGAGCCCGGTTACCTGGGCGCCGACCCTGGCCCAGGCAAGGGTGTCCAGACCGATGTGGCATTGGAGGTGCAAGAGGCGCAGCCCAGCGACATCACCCAGGGCGTCGAGCTCGCGCTCTTGCGGCTCCCGTCTCTCCTGCAGCCAGCCCTCGACATCGTAGAAACGGGACTTCAAGTGGAGGCCGGCCCGCTCGTCCCAGTTGGCCCGATTGGCCGCTAGCTCTTCGTTCAGTGTGGCTCTGCTCATGGGCAAATAGTGTCCTTTCCAGAGACCATCTGGCACAAGCCAGGCTGGCCGTCGTGGTGACTCCGGGGCGTGACCAGTGGGATGAGCGTCCGATTCCGCGGTGCATCTGGTGGTCGTCCACTGGCTGCGGCGGCCCAGGCATTAGGCGGATGATCCGGCGGCTGCGGGTGCACGGAATGCGCTCTCTCAATCCCGCTGGTCAATGGAGACCCGAGCCCTCTTGCACTCGGTCCTTCTTAGGTTGCCAGGAGCCAAGTCTAGTAGACAGGGCTTGATGCAGGTGGAGGACTCTCACCATCAGGTAGCGACACCCGAGTCTCGGTACTCGCCCATATGTGAACCGTACCGTCCTCGCTGAGAGTCCAACCTGGATTGTGGGCAACTTCCCATACATAGCCATCAGGGTCGGCGAAGGCTCCGGAGGTGCCTCCCCACTCTGCCATCGCCGCAGGGCGCACGATAGTGCCTCCGGCGCGGTGGGCCTCCGCCAGAGTCTCTCTGACCTCCTCGGGGGAGCGGACGTTGTAGGCAAGGTCGATGCCTGGTGCGCCGTGGCCACCGAAGGCAGTCCACAGGCCCAACACCAAACCCCCGGCTTGGAAGAAGCAGACATCATCGTCAGGGTCCGCAGCAGTGACAACTTTTGCTAAGCGAGCGTCAGTGATATGTAATACCTGGCGACATGGCATAGTTGCGACTCAAGGCGGCGGCGGAGGTGCTGGGGGTGCACCCGGTGACGTTGAGGCGTTGGGCTGACGAGGGCCGATTGCCGGTGGTGCGCCCGGGCCGGGAACGGAGGTTCCGTAGCGAGGACTTG
>JAJZJU010000025.1 GCA_021809895.1 bacterium | reverse complement strand
CGCCCGGCCGGCAGCGCAGCGCCCAGCCGGGCTGGCCGCCTCCCGAGGCGTTTCCGGAACGGGGAACGGTGTGCCCAAACTCAGAGTTGGGGTACTCGGCCAGCGGACCGTGCTGGAGCCGCTGGTGATCTCTGATCTTGACTCGGCAAAGGTTGAGGACGGCGTGCTGCATGGCGATCTGGACCCGCTGGCCCCGCCCGGTCTGGTGGCGCTGCAGCAGGGCGGCCAGGATCGCCGCCAGCAGGTGCACCGCTGATCCCGAGTCGCCGATCTGAGCCCCGGTGGATGTGGGCGGTCCATCCTCGAAGCCGGTGGTGCTCATGGATCCGCCCATCGCCTGGGCGATCGTCTCGTAGGCCTTGGCGTTCTCGTAGCTGCCGGGCCCGAACCCTTTGATGGAAGCGTAGATGAGGCGGGGAGCCTCAGCCTGCAGCTTCTCCCAGGTGATCCCCTGGCGGTCCAGGGCGCCGGGCCCGAAGTTCTCCACCAGCACGTCGGATCGGCGCAGCAGCTCCCAGAGGATCTCCCGGCCACGTTCGTGCTTGATGTTGAGACTCAGGCTGCGCTTGTTGGAGTTGAGCATGGTGAAGTAGAGACTGTCCACGTCGGGGATGTCACGCAGCTGCGAGCGGGTGACGTCGCCGCGTCCTGGGGGCTCGATCTTGATCACGTCAGCACCCAACCAGGCCAACATCTGGGTGCATACGGGGCCGGCCTGGACATGGGTCATGTCCACCACGCGGACTCCCTGCAATGCCTTGCTCATAACGACTCCCCTTGGTCCTGGGAGGACGGGCTCTTGGGCCGCCTCACTTGTACATGGTCTGGTTCATGGTTCCCGAGGCGAACTCATCGGGGTCGACCCAGACGTTGATCAGGGAGGGCCTGCCCGACGCTCGGGCTCGCTCCAGGGCGGGGCGGATGTCCTTGGGATCGCGAACCTCCTCGCCGTACCCGCCCAAGACCTCGGCGAATCGGCCGTAGGGTAGGTCGCCGAGCTTGTTGCCGACCTCGCCGCGCTCGCTGCCGTAGCGGGCCAGCTGCCCGAACCGGATCTGGTTCATATAGGAGTTGTTGCCCACCACACCTATGAAAGGCAGATTGAAGCGGAGCATGGTCTCGAAGTCGAAACCGGTGAGGCTGAGAGCGCCGTCACCGAAGTAGCACAAGACCTCCTGGTCCGGGCGGGCCAGCTTGGCCGCCATGGCGAAGCCGATCCCCACCCCCAGGGTGCCCAGAGGGCCGGGGTCCATCCAACGACCGGGCAGGTGGGGCTTGACCACCTGCCCCGCGGTGGTGACCACGTCTCCTCCGTCGCCTATATATATCGTGTCGTCGGTGAGGAACTGGTTGATCTCGTGGGCCACCCGCATGGGATGGATCGGGATCGAGTCAGAAAGCAGCTTGGACTGGCGGGCAGCCTCCAGGCGATCCTCCTCCGCGCGCAGCTCCTGCCGCCACTGGTGGTGATCCAACCGGGATGCGGAGATCCGACCGGAGAGAGCCTGTCGCACCCCGTCCAGAATCACGGAGCAGTCACCGACCATCCCCAGGGTGACGTCGCGGTTGCGGCCCACGGTGCGGTAGTCGAGGTCGATCTGGACAACCGCGGCTTCTGCATTGAGGCGGCGGCCGTAGCCGAGGCGGAAGTCGAAGGGGGTGCCGACGATGATGATCAGGTCAGCCCTGTCGAAGGCGTACCTCCTGGTCAGCTGGAAGTGATGGGGATCGCCGGGTGGCAGGGTGCCGCGACCTGCCCCGTTCATGAAGGCGGGGATGTCGGCTTCGCGGCAGAGCGCCTGCGCCTGCTCGGCAGCGCGGCAGGTCCACACCTGCTGGCCGAGGAGGATGCAGGGGCGCTGAGCATGGCTGATCAGGTCGGCCAGGCGCTCGATGTCAGCGGGGTCACCGAGGCTGCGGGTGGAGGCCCGGGAGTGCCCGGGCGCGGGAATCACCGCCTGGTCCAGGTCCACCTTGGCGTCCAGCACGTCTCTGGGGATTTCGAGATAGGAGGGGCCCGGTGCCCCCAGGAAGCACTCTCGAAACGCCATCGACACCATGTCGGCGACCCGGGATGTGGTGGGCACGGTGGCGGCGAACTTGGTGATGGGGCGGAGCATGTCCACATGCGGCAGGTCCTGCAGCGAGCCCATCTTGTGCTGGCTGGACGCGCCCTGCCCCCCGATCAAGAGCATGGGGCTCTCGGCGCGGAAGGCATTGGCCACCCCCGTGACCGCGTCGGTGGTGCCGGGACCAGCCGTGACCACTGCGCATCCGGGTATGCCCGTCACTCTGGCGTACCCGTCGGCGGCGTGGGCGGCCACCTGCTCGTGGCGGACATCCACGATCTTGATGCCCTCGTCAAGGCAACCATCGTAGATGTCGATGATGTGACCGCCGCAGAGGGTGAAGATGACCTCGATGCCCTCGGCGCGCAGTGCGCGCGCCACCAGGTGTCCGCCGGAGATCTGGGCACGCTCGCCCGCAACTTGCGCTGTTTCGGACCTCAACTCCGGCATCTCTTCGGCTCCCCATTGCCGTGTCCGACGGCCATGCTCGTGTTGACTAGGCCTCTAAGCTGGCGCTTGGCGTTAGAAATACCAAGGCCCACCACTACCAGTGTACCACCGACGGGACCTGCGGAGACGGCATTTCCCTTCTGGTCGGTGCGAGCCTGCCAGGGCCGGCCGGGGTGGGGCGCACCGCAACCAGATGCCCCCAATGACGATGGGGCTGGCGCAGGAGAGTGGTGCCTAGACAAGAGGGCGACCGGATTGGGCGGCTACCCGCTTTTCCGCTTCCTGGTGCAGTCGCTCCCGGGCGGCGGCCAGCACCGCAGCGGAGGCCTCTCGCGGGACCACCACCACCCCGTCGTCGTCTGCCAGCACGATGTCGCCCGGATTGACCACCACCCGGCCACATGCGACCGGATATCCGACCTCTCCGGTCCCCTCCTTGGTGGGCCCCCCCGGGCTGCTTCCCACGCTGAAGACGGGGAATTTCATGAGCTCGAGGTCGGCCACGTCGCGGACCGCGCCGTCCACCACCAGGCCGGCAATTCCCACTGCGCGGGCTCGAGTCGCCATGAGTTCGCCGAAAACCGCGTGGGCCAGTGAGCCCTGGGCGTTCACGACCAGCACGTCACCTACCTTAGCCAGGCCCATAGCCTCGTGGATACGAGCGTTGTCGCCGCTGCGGACGAGCACCGTCAGGGCCGGTCCACAGAGCCGACCGCCGCGCCAAACTGACCGGATCTCCGCCCCCATGGCCCCGGTGCGGTACATGCAGTCGGCGACCACCGCGGCGGGGATCTCCCCGAGATGGGCGACCACCGCAGAGTCCGGCCGCTCCCACTCTCTGGCGACCCGAGCGCCGGGGAGCTGGGTCGAGCCGCTGGAATCAACCATTGGGGGACGCCCAGTGAAGCGCCACACCGGCCGGGCTGACGCTGTCCAAGCGCCAGTTCGAGGTCAGCGTGCAGCGTCCCCACCGCCGTGGCGCCAGGCGGCCCGCGGGGTCAGTTGGGGTAGCCGAGCCATCCATCCGTCCGCGCCCCCGTGCGTCGATGCCGTTGGCTCCCCATCGCACCGGCGGGATGGGGCCGCCCTGGGCCGCCGCAGAGGGTGCCGGATCGCCTGCCATGGTCGGTTCAGATCGGTGGAATCTGGCTCTCACCGCCGGGTCACTCCGCTGCCGGCTCCGAGGCGTGTCGGGTGCCGCCGAGGAATGTGTCAGCGAAGTCTGGGCTCGCCAGCAGCTCTGCTGGAGTCCCCTCAAGCCGGCAACGACCACCGGTCAGCACATAGGTGCGATCTGAGATCGCCAGGACGGCGCGCGCCCGCTGCTCGACCACCAAGACCGAAGCTCCGGTTGCACTCAGCTGCCTTATGTGGTCTTCCAACAGCGTGTTGGCCAGCGCCGGCGCCAGGTTGGCGGTCGGCTCATCGAGGATGAAGGCCCGGGGCTGCAGCATGAGCACCCGTCCCATGGCCAGCATCTTGCGCTCGCCTCCCGACAGCTGTCCCGCCTTACGCGAGAGCATCCGCGCCAGTTGCGGGAAGACCTCCAGCACGTGAGTCATCCGCCCGGGCACTTCGCGCAGGGGGAGGAGGTAGCCTCCCATCTCCAGGTTCTCCCGCACCGTCAGAGGAGCGAAGACGTCGTCGATCTGGGGTACGTAGCCGATGCCCGCGCGCGCCGCCGCGTCGGGAGCCCAGTTGGTGATCTCCTTACCGTCCAGCAACACCTTGCCGCTGAGAACCTGCACCACCCCAACCAGTGCCTTGAGCAGGGTGCTCTTGCCGGATCCGTTGGGTCCGACCACCGAGACGACCTCACCGGGTTCAACCCGGATGGACAGCTCCTGAACCACGGCCCTGCCCGCATAACCAGCCGACAGCAACTCGGTGGCGAGGGCAGCCCCCTGGGTGCTCTTTGCGTTCGATGTTTCTTCAGCCGACAAGGTAGGCCTCCACGACCTCGCTCTGCCCGCGCAGCTCGCCCATGGTGCCCTCGGCGAGCACCCGCCCTTCGGCGAGGACTATCACGGGATCACAGAACTCATCCATAAAGCCCAACTCGTGCTCGACCAGCAGGATGGTCATGCCCTGTGCACAGAGGGTCTGCAGGTGCCTGCCGATCGTCCTTGCCAGAGTGGGGTGGATGCCAGCCATGGGCTCGTCAAGGAGGAGCAGTTTGGGCTTGGCCATGATCGCCCGCATGATCTCGACCAGACGACGCTGGCCGCCGGAGAGATTGCCGGCGTAGGAGTCCGCGTATTCGAGCAGGCCGAAGTGGTCCATCAGATCCCTTGCCTCTTCGATCGCCTCCAGCTCGTCGTGCTCCCAGTAGCGGCGACCCCGGAGAGCGCCGCGCAGGGTGTCGCCACTCTGCGCCGGTACCGCGGAGAGAAGGTTCTCAACCACGGTCAGGCGCTTGAATTCGCTGGCCAGCTGGAAGGTCCGCACCAGCCCCAGGCGGGCCCGCAGATAGGCCGGCACACGGCTGACGTCCTGGCCGTCGAAGATGATCCTGCCTTCGGCGATGGGCACGGTCCCCGCCAGCGCCGCCAGCAGGGTCGACTTCCCCGCACCGTTGGGACCGATGAGGCCGGTGAGCCTTCCCCGGCCCACCGAGATGCTGACGCCATCGACCGCCCGGACATCGCTGAAGCTGACCACCACGCCCTCGGTGGAGAGGATGGCCCCGCCGCTCGCAGCCGGCGATCCGGAAGGCGGGCTCGCGGCCGTGGCGAGAGTGGCTTGAGGTGACTGATCGCCTCTGGCATGCGCCAGCCTGGCCTGAGCGCGGGCGAATATGCGGCGCCTAGGTTCGGGGATGATGCCCTGGGGCCGGAACCACAGAAAGCCCACGATCAGAAGGCCGATGGCGACCCACTGAAGTGCCGGGATCATCCCGGGAGGGCCCAGGGACGAGGGGATGAAGCGGGTCGCCTCCTCGAACCCGACCGGCACCAGGATCGCGCCCAGGATCGCTCCCTTGTGGTTACCGGTGCCCCCGATGATGATGGCTGCGAACAGCACGATGGTCTCGGCATATCCCCAGGCGCCCGGATCCCAGAGGGTGATGAAGCCCACCAGGATCCCGCCCGAAAGGCCCGCCGCCATCCCGCCCAGCACCAGCATCGCCGTCCTCATGCTGAGCAAGTCCTTGCCCAGGGCGTTGGCCACGACGCTGTTATCGCGCATGGCCCGCATGCTCCGCCCGTAGGGAGACTCGGTGATGCGGCGGAAGAGCAGGTACACCAAGACCGCGATCACGGCGCCAACCGCTCCATAGATCCACTGGTAGGTCTGGGTCTGAGGGTTGAGCAGGTTCTGCAGGGGTTGCGGCACCACTGACAGGCCGGCCGCCCCATTGAAAAGGGGTACGAAGTTGGTGACCAAGAGGTTGGCCATCACCGCGGTGACCAGCAGTCCGATGGCGGCGACGTGACCCGTGAGCCGGCGGCCGACCAGGATCGCGAACGGCAGGGCCACCAAGCCCCCGACCACAGTCGCGCCCAGGAGCGGGATCGGAAAAGGCAGTCCAAAGCCGCCGATGTAGCTCTGAAAGCCGCCGTTGGCGGTGTCATGGGGTAGGGACAGCACCGCAGCCGTGTATGCGCCAGCAGACTGGAAGATGATGTACCCGAAGTTGCTGATCCCGGCGACTCCAAACTGCATGGATAGTCCCAGGCAGGCGATCACGTCCACCGCGCCGTAGATGAGCAGGTTGGCCAGGTAGAAGAGAGTGGCCTGGCTCACTAAATGTACCTCCTTGGTGAAGTTGCGGTCTTAAGGTGAAAGCCGGGCCGATTCAATGGTGGTGTGCCCACAAGTTCAGTTCAGGGTGCCGGCGCTGAACAGTCCTCGCGGACGGACCGCCAGGACCACCAGGAGGATGACGAAGGCGGGAACATACTTGTAGTCGGCGGTGATGACCGAGGCGCTGACCTCGGTGACGACCCCGATTACCAGCGCTCCCAGCATGGCGCCGTAGGGTTGGCCCGGGCCTCCCAGGAAGACCGCCGCCAGGATGAGCACCAAAAACAGGTCGGCGCTGGTGGCGCCGAAACTTCCGGTGTTGATCGCAAAAACGGTGCCGGCCACCCCGCACAGTGCCCCGGTCAGAAGGCAGGCGAGGGTGATCACGCGATCGGTGCGGATGCCGCAGTTGCGAGCCAGCACGCGGTCGGCGGCGGTGGCTCGCATGGCCTTGCCGAAGCGCGTGTAGCGTAGCAACAGGTGCAGACCAATCATGAACACCACGCTCAGACCCATGATCGCCAACTGCACAACCGTCAGGGTGAGGCCGAGAAAGTTGAGGGTTGCGCCCTGGGTCATGGTGTAGGAAACGTTGGCAGCGCCCTCAAACGCCTGCACCAAGTACTCGATTATGAGCAACACCCCAAGCGAGACGATGACCACTGCCACGGGCGACGTGCCCCGACGCTGAAATGGCGCGTAGATGTACTTGTTGAGCACCAGGGAGACGACGGCGCCGAAGGCGGCGGCGACGACCATCGCCAACCAGATCGACTGGCCATGACCGAGCTGGTTGATGAGGTAGGCCACGTAAGCGCTGCAGATCATCACCGATGCGTAGGCCAAGTTGAGGACGTCGGTGACCCCGAACTGGACGGTGAAGCCGACCGCGGCGATGGCCAAGACCGACGCGGTGATTAGCCCAAAGCCGATTGATTCGATGAAGAGACTCATGGAGTGAATTGGTTTCCTGGCTGAGAGTGGACCGGGTGGGGCAGCGGCTGCCCCACCCGGGAGAGGGCCGATGTTACTGGCTGGCTACTGCACAGCCCGGTAGTGGGCGGTGGTGATCCCGGCCAGAACGACGACGTTGCCGTTGGCCTGGTACCCGTCCACCTGGAAGATGCCCGGTGAGTCGTGGTAGCTGTCAAAGCTGGTGGGACCACCGGGGCCGATGTAGCGGATCGCCTTGCCCTTGGCCAGCTCTGCCTTGCCCTGGGCGAAGCTGTGGACCACCACCGCGCCCGGGACGCCATCCCCGATCTTGAGGATGTCAGCCTTGTAGACGCTGGGGTTGGTGCTCTTGGCCATCAGCATCGCCAGAGCTGCCAGGTTCATCCCATCGAAGAGGTGAACTGCGCCGGGACCTGAGAGCAGGGTCTGAAGGCTGCCCGCATCCAGGCTCTTGACCTGGTTCTTGACCGCCTGCATGGCGTCGTAGAACGGTGTGTACTCCGGTCCTGAGGTGGCGGTGACCAGGTTGTCGGCCACGTAGTTCTGGGCGAGAGTCGAGGCGCCCACCGCTCCCGCCACCGAGGAGAACCAGGCCGGGGAGATGGTGGCCGAGGTGCCGATGACCGGGATCATCTTGCCCCCGTTCAGCTGCTTGACCTCGGAGAGGAAGGTGGCGTCTGCGGACCCCAGGGCCTCGGTCATGATCGCCTGGGGGTGGCTCGCTACCACGGTCTCAGCCTCGGTCCGGAAGGTGGTGGCGGTCAGGTCGAGGGTGACGTTGGCGGTCAGCGTGATCCCCGCCTTCTTGAGTGACTGGATAGCCGGCTGCACGAAGGTCTGGGAGCCGATGTCATTGCCGAAGGCCATCGCGATTCGGGTGTAGTGCTTGTAGTACTTGGCGATCGCGACCATCGCGTAGGACTCCGCCAGGTCCGGAGGCACCAACCGGAAGAAGTAGGGGTAATGCACGTGATCGAACTGCGACTGCCCGGTCATACAGAACATCACCATCTTCTTGGAGTTGATGATGGGAACGACGGAGGCCGCCTCATCTGAGGTGCATCCGATGACCATCGCCAGGTGCGGCTCTGTCGCGAACATCTGGTTGGTCGCCGGGACAGCGTCGGCTGGGTCACCCCTGGTGTCGAAGGTGGCGCAGGTGAGCTTGTGTCCGAGCACGCCCCCGGCCTCGTTCATCGCCTTGGTCGCGGCCAGGCATGAGGCTTCGTAGAAACCACCGAGAGCTGCGTCCACTCCGGTGAAGGGAGCCAGGTCGGCGATGACGAGTGGGTATTTGCCTGTGGAACTGGTGCTGGTGGTGGTGGAAGAGCAGGCGGCCAGCAGGATCCCGCCAATGGCGAGAATCGCGCCGACCTTGATTGCATGCGGCAATCTTCGTAAAGCGGTCATGGGTTGTGAGTGACCTCCATCGGTATCGGGCTGGTGGCGGTCAGGTCCGCCACTGTCATGTCTCTGGCTTTCCAGAGGCGGCTGCCGAGGGACGGGTAGTCCCCGCCACCAGCAGACTGCCAAGTAGTCCTGAAACTCCCGGCGGCGCCAGGCTCCGATGTTCGGGGTCTGCGTTCAACGATGGCATGTTGCGCCCTCCCTTCTCTTCGACGCGACCGGTTCTAGAGGCCCGGACCCGATGCTACGGCCGGTACCCAGGTTCGTGAGACTCCTTCGGACTTCTCGGCCACCACCCGGTTGCGGATGGTTCCGACGCCCTCGATGGTCACCTCAACAACGTCGCCTGGCACCAGGAAGAGTGGAGGCTGCCGTCCGATGCCAACCCCTCCAGGCGTGCCGGTGGCGATGACGTCGCCGGGGCGCAGAGTAGTGAAGGATGAGAAGAACTCGATCGCTCGCGGCACGTTCACTAGCATCTGAGACGTCCTGGCCGACTGCCTGACCTCCCCATTCACCTTGGTGGTGAGCTGAACATCGGAGACGTCCACCTCGTCGACAGTTACCAGGTCGGGCCCCAACGGCATGGTGGCGTCAAAGTTCTTGCCGGGAGTCCATTGGGTGCCCGCCCGCTGCCAGTCCCGGGCCGACCCGTCGTTGCAGACCACGAAGCCAGCGATGGCGTCGAGCGCCTTCTCCGCCGGGATGTAGCGGCCCCCCTGACCGATGACAATGCCGAGCTCGCCTTCGTAGTCGAAACGCTCGGTAAGGGCCGGGTGGACCAGGTCGGCGAAGGGGCCGGTCAGGCTGTCAGCGCCCCTGACGAAGCTCTCTGGCCACTTTGGCACGGTGCGACCGGTCTCCAAGGCGTGCTCGCTGTAGTTCACTCCCAGGCAGAGGACGCGCGGTGGATCGGGAACCACAGCCGCGTACTCGGACTCTTCCACCTGGCGCCCGTCACGCGCCTCCAGCGACCGGAGCTGCTCCCAGGCGGCGGCGCCGGCGGCAAGAGCCGTGGTCATGCTGGCCAGGGCACCGTTGCCGGTCTCGGCTGCGGCATCCACGTAGCCGGAACGGCCGCGGACATGGAGCCGAGGTCCCTGCGGGGTATTAATCGTGGCCAACCTCATAGAACAGTCAACCTCCTTGGTTCGGCGGTGCTCCGCCCGGTTTACTGGGCACCAGTGCCCTTGGATTGCCAGCTGATGGGGAGCGCCCCACTCGCCGCCCGCTCATGGCCGGCGCGGCCGGAGCGGGACATGCTGGTGGACTGTACACCAGTGATACGGGTCCGTCAAGCAGTCCCGTGTCAGCGTCGGAGGTCAGGCCGGAGGACCGGTCGGGAAAGGTGGGTGGGACCGAGAAATGGGAGGAGGCTCGTGGTCCCTGGTGCCACCTTTGACGGGTGTGGCTAGTCGGCGCCCCGGGCATAGGCGGGCTCCCGAAGCTCCCCCGCGATGGGTGCGAATTCGCCATCCGAGCGCTCGTCATGCCTGGGTGGCGAAGGCCTGGTGGATGGTATACACTGCAGCCCTCAAATTTGCATGCCAAAGGGCGCTAGCGAGGCTCCTCTTGGGGGTGAAAGTCGTTGGCTTGGGACAGCTCGCAGGCTGGAGGAGGGAAGTTCGAGAGATTCAGGCGGTGACTCGGAGGTGAGGACTTAATGACCGTCGCGCTGGCGGCCAGATGCCGGGCGACCCGTGCGTCAGCGGTCAGCGAGGGGGCTCGTGACAGTGACACCGTGATAGGCGGCGGCGGTTGCGACAGCCAACAGAAGCTGCCGGTTGTCCGGCAAATCAGTCCATAGGAGGCAACCAGGAACCCATGAACTTACTGTCCAGTATCCCGCGTCCCTTGAGAGCGGGGGCGGTTGTGGCGGCCGGGTCGGTGCTGCTTGCAGCCTGCTCTTCGACCCCTGCCACCACCAGCAAGACCCCCTCCACCAGCAAGGTGCAGAACGGGGGAACCCTGACCGTTGGGCTACCCAACGCCCCGACCGCTCTCGACCCGTCCACCGAAGGCTCCCTGGTGGGCCGAATCATCTTCACCAACATGTGCCTCAGCCTGTACGGCATCAACCAGCAGATGGCGGTGGTGCCGGTGCTGGCCGCCTCGATGCCGACGATCAGCGACGGGGGCCTGCTCTACACCATCAAGCTTCGCAAGGGGCTCAAGTTCAACGACGGTACCCCCTTGAACGCGCAGGCGGTCAAGGTCTCGTTGGACCGGGACAAGACCCTCCCGACCTCGGCCCGGGCGGCCAACCTCAAGCCCGTGAGCAGCGTGTCGGTGGTGAACTCGAACACATTCCAGCTGCACCTCAGCACCCCTGACGCCCCCCTCACCAGCATTTTGGCGGCGCGCTCCGGGATCATCATGTCGCCGACCGCGCTGGCCCGTGAGGGAAGCAACTTCTTCGAGGACCCGGTCTGTGTCGGCCCCTTCGCATTCAAGGCGCGTCCGTCCCTGAATGAGGTGATCTTGACCAAGTCCAAGTACTTCAATGGCTCAGCCGCGGGGATTCCGACCCTGCTGGGGGGCGCTCCGCACATCCAGACCCTTATCTTCCAGGCGATCACGGACCCCAGCACCTGCTACTCGGACCTTCTGGCCGGCTCGATCAACGTGGCGGGCCCGGGATGCCTGGCACCCAACGACTACAAGCTGCTGACCCAGAACTCGTCCTACGCCACCAAGCAGCTGACCTCCAACGGCTACGAGGGGATGGACATCAACGTGACCAATGGTGCTGGGAGCACCAAGCCGGCCACTCCCGCCAACAACCCGCTGGCCACTCACCCGCTTCTGCGGGAGGCGCTCGCGCTCACCCTGAACCGGCAGACCATAAACCAGGTCGCCTACGCCGGCAGCAACGTGGTCGGCTGCGGGCCCATCAGCCCGAGCAGCGTCTACTACACCAAGCTCAGCTGCCCCGGCCCCAACATCGCTGAGGCCAAAAAGCTCGTCGCGGAGTCGGGGGTCAAGACCCCGATCGCGCTGACCCTGATGGTCCCGACCGGGACCGTCAACGTGACCCAGGGAGAGATCCAGGCGACCGAGGCAGCGGCCGCAGGTTTCAAGATCACGGTCCAGCCGACCGAGTTCACGACCGCTCTGTCGACCGCACAGGCCGGCAACTACCAGCTCTTCGACATCGGCTGGTCTGGAAGGGTCGACCCCGACCAGAACACCTCTCCCTTCTACACCCAGGGAAGTGCCTTCGACTACACCGGGGCGGGACCGTCTTCGATCGTCACCCCGCTGGCCGAGGCTCGGGCCACCACCAACGTCAGTCGCCGCAAGGCGCTCTACTACCAGGCGGAGCAGGCGATGCTGCAGTACAACGGCATCATCTACCTCTTCCACCTGACCAACCAGATCGCCTACCCCAAGTCAGTGGTTGGACTCGGGTTCACCCCTGACGGGCTTTTGCACCTGGGCTCGGTGGGCCTGGCCGCCTGATGGCAGGCGGGATCCCGAGCAGCTCCGCCGCAGGAGCGGTTCTCACCGGGACGGGCGGCCGGTGAGGGTCTACATCCTGCGGCGGGGCGGGATCTCCCTGCTCACCCTGGTAATCGCCTCAATAGTGGTGTTCCTGGGAGTGAGGGCTGTTCCAGGGAGCCCCGCCACCGCCCTCACCGGCAACACCAACTTCAGCCAGGCCGCGTTGGCCGCGATCAATCGTGAATATGGCCTGGACAAGCCCCTGCCGGTCCAGTACGTGGACTGGGTGGGGCAGGTTGTCACAGGCCATCTGGGGGCATCCCCGGTCACCGGGATGCCGGTCACCGAGGAGCTCGGCAACGCATTCCCGATCACCTTCGAGCTGACCGCGCTGTCCATGCTGGTGGCGCTACTGCTGGGGATTCCGACCGGGGTGGTGGCGGCTGTCCGGCGGGGGAGAGCGGCCGACTATGCCAGCAACGGGCTGGCTCTTTTCGGACTGTCCATACCGAGCTTCTGGTTCGGGATCGTGCTGATCCTGCTTCTCTCCGTGTACCTGAAGTGGCTGCCGGCGTCAGGATTCATCTCCTTCAGCCAGAGCCCCGGACAGAATCTGGCCCATATGCTGATGCCGGCCTTCGTGCTGGGCACTGGAGTCGCCGCCGTCCTGATGAGGCAGACCCGGTCCGGGATGCTGGAGACCCTGCGCCAGGACTACGTGAGGACGGCTCGGGCCAAGGGCCTCTCCGAGTGGGTGGTGGTGCTCAAGCATGCCCTGCGCAACAGCCTGGTGACCGTCGCCACCGTGATCGGCCTGCAGTTCGGAATCCTGCTCTCCGGGGTGGCGGTAACCGAGAACGTCTTCGGCCTGCCGGGGATCGGACAGCTGACCATCAATGCGGTCTTTCAGCGTGACTACCCGACCATCCAGGCGGTGGCCCTGCTGACCGCGGCGATCGTGATCGTGATCAACTTCCTGATGGACTTTGTCTACATGGCGCTCAGCCCCCGGGTGCGCCTGGCCGGGGAGCCGGGATGACCATCGCCACCCTGCCCGGGGCCGAGCCCACCATCGCGCTCACCCAGCCGTCCCGACAGGGATGGTGGCGCCGCTTCCGGCGCCGGCCCCCGGCGGTGATTGGGCTGGCGGGAGTGGTGATCGTGGTGCTGGTGGCGCTGCTGGCCCCACTCCTGGCGCACTACTCGCCGACCGTGAGCCAGTTCGGACAGGTGCTCAGAGCACCCCTGAGCCCGGGCCATATCCTGGGCACCGATGAGCTCGGCCGCGACGAGCTCTCCCGGCTGATCTACGGATCCCAGTCCACCCTCGAGGTGGGGGTGTTGGCGACCCTTTTGGCGATGGTGGTCGCGATCCCCATTGGGATCGCCTCCGGCTACTATCGGGGCCCTATCGACATGGTGGCGATGCGGATCACCGACGTGGTGCTGGCCTTTCCCTTCCTATTAATAGCGGTGGGGCTGGCGGCCATCTTCGGACCCTCCCTGCAGAACATCATCGTCGCCCTGGGCGTGGCCCAGCTGCCGGGCTCGATCCGCATCGCCCGGGCCGAGGCGATGGCGCTGCGTGAGCAGGACTTCGTTCAGGCCGCGATCGTGACCGGGGTCAGAGATCGGGTCATCCTCTTCCGCCATCTCTTCCCCAACATGCTGAGCCCGCTGCTGGTGCAGGCCTCGGTCTCAATCCCCGCGGCGATCCTGGGCTCAGCCCTGCTCTCCTATCTGGGCCTGGGGGTTCAGCCTCCAACACCCTCCTGGGGCAACATGCTGGCCAGCGCCCAGACATACCTGTACAACGACCCCTGGATCGCGATCTTCCCGGGCATCGCCATCTTTCTCACCACCTTGTCCTTCAACCTCCTGGGGGACGGACTCAGGGATCTGTTCGATCCCTCCATGCGCTAGATGGCCGAGTTGCTCTCCGTCCAGGATCTGCAGGTGCGTCTCTTCGACCGCCTGGGTGTGGTTGTTGCCGTTCGTGATGTCAGCCTCTCGGTCGAGGAGGGGGAGGTCGTGGCCCTGGTCGGTGAGTCCGGCTGCGGGAAGTCGGTCACCGCACTGGCTCTCCTGCGCCTGCTGCCACCGGACGCTCAGATCTCCGGCAGAGTCACCTTCCAGGGGCGTGATCTGCTGCAGCTTCCGTTGAAGGAGTTGCGTGCCATCCGTGGCCGGGACATCGCCATGGTGTTCCAGGAGCCCATGACCTCGCTCAACCCGTCGTTCACGATCGGGAACCAGATCGGCGAGGTGCTCCGCCTGCACAAGGGGCTGCGGGGTCAGCAGGCCCGGGAGCGGGCGTCCGAACTGCTCAGCCTGGTGCGCATAGGCAGCCCCGAGCAGCGGCTGAGGGCATATCCTCATCAGCTCTCGGGAGGGATGCGGCAGCGGGCCATGATCGCGATGGCGCTGGCTTGCGACCCCAAGCTGCTGATCCTGGACGAGCCCACCACCGCCCTGGACGTCACCACTCAGGCGCAGATTCTGGACATCGTCAGAGACCTGAGGCAGCGTCTGGGAATGTCCATCCTCCTCATCACCCATGACCTTGGTGTGGTGGCGGATCTCGCCGACCGGGTCGCGGTGATGTACGCCGGCAGCAAGGTGGAGGACGCCGAGGTCCACCGCCTCTTTGCGGCGCCCCGTCACCCCTACACGGCCGGGCTTCTGCGGGCGCTGCCCCGGCGCGGGCGCCGGGCCGGTGATGCCCAGGAGCGTCTGCTGGAGATCCCCGGGTTGGTGCCGGTCCTGCGCGACCTTCCCGACGCCTGCGCATTCGCTCCCCGCTGCCCCCGCAGCCAGGACGACTGCTCGAATCAGCATCCGGGCTTGGCTCCATGCGAAGCCGACCATCGGGTGGCCTGCCTCCATCCCGAGCCGATCGTGGCGGGTGCCCATCCGTGACCGCGGCCGTGCTGGAGGTGGAGAACCTTCGAATGGAGTTCCGGGCCCCGCGCAACGCTGGGGGACGGCGCGTCCAGGCGGTTCGAGACGTGAGCCTGGAGGTCCAAGAGGGCGAGATCCTGGGGCTGGTGGGCGAGACCGGCTCGGGCAAGACCACGGTGGGCAAGTGCGTTGTCCGGCTGCTGCGGCCCACCGCGGGTAGCATCCGCTTCATGGGCGAGGACATCACCGCGATGCCGTCCAGTCAGCTGCGGCCATTGCGCAGCCGGATCCAGATGGTGTTCCAGGACCCCTACTCGTCGCTCGATCCCCGGATGACGGTCTCCCAGATAGTGGCTGAGCCGCTGCGCGCCCACGGCACCCATTCGCGCCGCGAGGCAGCCGGCTTGGTGCGCCGCACGGTGGAGCGAGTGGGGCTCTCGCAGCAGGTCCTGGACCGCTATCCCAACGAGCTGTCGGGGGGACAGCGCCAGCGGGTGGGCCTGGCCCGCGCCCTGGTGCTGGAGCCCCGCCTTTTGATCGCGGATGAGCCGGTCTCCGCGCTGGACGTGTCGGTGCGCGCCGGCATCCTCAACCTGCTGGTCGACTTGCAGCGCACCATGGGATTCTCCTGCCTCTTCATCACCCATGACCTGTCGGTGGCGGAGTTCCTCTGCGACCGGGTGGCGGTCATGTATCTGGGGGAGATCGTGGAGGTGGGCACTCGCGACGAGGTTTTCGGAGCGGCACGCCATCCCTACACCCGCTCCCTGCTGGGGGCGGCGCCACTGGCCGACCCGGTCGAGCAGCGCAGTCGGCAGCGCGCGATCCTTCCCGGGGAGCCGCCCAGCGCCATCGATCCGCCGCCCGGATGCAGCCTCAACCCGCGCTGTCCGCTGGCAGACCGGCGCTGCACGGAGGAGGCTCCCGGCCCGACTCAGGTATCGGAAGGCGGGCACGTGGTGCGCTGCCATCGTGTCCAGGAACAACTCGACTTGGAGGTTGCCCGCTCATGATCTCACCCACCCGTCCCCAATTGGTGGGGAGCTTCGGCATGGTGGCAGCCTCCGATTGGCTGGCCGCCGCGAGCGGCATGGCGATGCTGGAGCGAGGCGGCAACGCCTTCGACGCCGCGGTGGCGACCGGCCTGGTCCTCCAGGTGGTGGAGCCACACCTGAACGGACCGGGCGGCGAGGTCCCGATCATCCTCTACGACGCCTCGCAAAAGGAGGTGGTCGTGGTCGACGGCCAGGGCCCGGCTCCCCGAGCCGCCAGCATCGATCGCTTCCGCGATCTCGATGTGCCCCTGATCCCCGGGACAGGTTTGCTGGCGGCCAACGTGCCCGGGGCTTTCTCGGCCTGGATGCTGATGCTGCAGCGCTATGGGAGGCTCAGCCTCGCGGAGGTGATGGGGCCCGTCATCCACTACGCGCGCCACGGCGTGCCGATCCTGCCCTCGGTGCACCTCTCGATCGCCAATTGTGTCGGCCGCTTCAACGAGCTCTGGCCGAGCTCCGGAGAGGTGTTCCTGCAGGGGGGCAACGCCCCGGCCGCCGGGTCGCTGTTCCGCAATCCCCAGCTGGCCGCGGTCTACGAGTCCATCCTCAAGACCGCGGAGGCTGCGAAGGGTGGCCGGGAGCAGCAGATCGAGGCCGCGGTGCGCGCCTTCTACGAAGGAATCGTCGCCCAGGCCGTGGACCGGTTCGCCAGTCACTTTGAGCTCTGGGATGAGACCGGAGTCGCCCATGCCGGATTCCTGGATGGCGCGGACCTGGCCTCGTGGCGGGCTTCCTTCGAAAGTCCGCTTTTCCTCGACTACCATGGGGTCAGGGTCCACAAGACTGGCCCCTGGGGACAGGGTCCCGTCTTCCTGCAGCAGCTGCAGCTGCTGGCCGGCTACGATCTGGAATCGCTGGAGCCAGACTCCGCCGACTTCGTCCATTTGGTCATCGAGTGCGCCAAGCTGGCCTTCGCAGACCGCGAGGCCTACTACGGCGACCCCCGCCACGTGGATGTCCCCATTGAGGCGCTGCTCAGCTCGGAGTACGCAGCCGAGCGCCGCCGCCTGGTGGGCGAGACCGCGTCCCTGGAGATCCGCCCGGGCAGTCCGGGCGGACGCCAACCCAGGCTGCCCAGCCGGGAGTTGCGCGAGCTGACCCAGCGGATCGAGGGGGCGGCCGGCCTGCCGCCCGACCCGGTGGGCAAGGACACCTGCCACCTCGATGTGGTGGACAGGGAGGGGAACATGGTCTCGGCAACCCCCAGCGGCGGCTGGCTGCACGGATCGCCGGTTGTGCCCGGGCTCGGCTTCCCGCTCTCCACCAGGTCTCAGATGTTTTGGCTGGAGGAGGGGCTGGCCAGCTCCCTGGTGGGAGGGCGCCGTCCCCGCACCACCCTCACCCCGACCCTGGTGCTGCGGGATGGACAACCCTGGCTTGCCTGCGGCACCCCAGGGGGGGATCAGCAGGATCAGTGGTCGTTCGTGTTCTTCCTCCGTCACCTCCACCACGGCCTGGATCTGCAGCGAGCGATCGAGGTACCGGCTTTCCACTCAACCCATTTCCACAGCTCCTTCTATCCCCGGGCAGCCGGGTTGGCCCAGGTCCACCTCGAGCAGCGGTTCTCTCAGTCTGTGGTGGAGGAGCTGAGGCGGCGGGGGCACGATGTGCAACTGCACCCGGATTGGTCGCTGGGACGGCTCTGTGCGGTGGAGAAGGGAGTGGACGGCCAGCTTCGGGCGGGAGCGGACCCACGCCAGGGCCAGGCATACGCAGCCGGCAGATGAAGAGATCGGCCGGAGACTGGCAACGGCAGAGGCCGCTGCCTCACAATGGCCCGGTCGCGCAAGCGTAGTCGAGGAGGAGTGCAGATGATTGCGGGTGGCGGGTTGGGGGGTGGCCTGGGTGCGACCAGCCTCATGCTCCAGGAGCGGCTCTCACTGCTCAATGAGTCGCTCCAGGGTGCGGAGCAACGCGAGGCGCAGGTTGAGGAAGCGCAGCGACTTCGACATCAACGGCACGTGGCTGCCCTTCGGCATCTGACAGGACAGGTAAAGGCGGCGCTGGAGAAGATCGAGGAGGGCACTTACGGACGTTGTGACGCCTGCGGGCGGGAGATACCCAAAGGGGAATTGACCCGAGAGCCGGCGACCACTCTCTGCCCTCCCTGCCGCGGTCACGACGCTCCTTCGGACTGACACGCGCCGTCTCACCGCTCCCGCCTGGTCTCCTCATGCGCCAGCAGCGCCACCTGAAGTGAGAGCCTGGACTCTGGCGAGTCCAGGTCCACCTGCAGAAGCCGCTCGAGGCGGTTCAGGCGGGCATAGATGGTGGGTCGGCTCACCCCCAGCCTGGCGGCGGCCAGGGCCTTGTTGCCGGCGCTGTCGAGGTAGGTCCTGAGCGCCTCCAGAAGCTCCCCGCCCTCTCCAGGTTCGGCCCCGAGGAGGGGGCCCAGCTCACGCTCACAGAACATCTCCAGGCGCTGGTCATGGCGGAGCAGATGAAGCAGCCCGCGCAGGCGTATGTCCGGAAGTTGGTAGAAGGCTTTGGGCGGTGGATTGCGCAGCGAGTCGAGCACCTGTTCAGCCTCCGCCAGCGATCTCCGGACCTGACCCAGCTGCTCCACCCGAGACCCGAAGGCCAGCACGGCGTCCCCGGCACCGTGGACACGAAGAGCTGTATGCACCGCCTGGGCGAGGGTGCTGAGGGTCGGGATGAGCGCCAGCCGGTTGGGAAGGCTGAGCACCATTCCCACGGTCTCCTGAGAGGTCACTCCCACCAGGCAGTCGAGGCGCTGCTGGCGGGCCGCGGCGGCGACCAGATGGGCGATCTCTCTGACCCGGGCTTCCTCGGAGAGCCCGGGGATCCGCAGCTCGGGCTCGGCGGGGCGCAGGCATCCCGCAACGAACGCTCGGCCCGGTTGGGGAAGCCCGAGGGCCTCAGCCCTCGGGCCCAGGGAGCCGGCTGTCTCGCTGCCGGAAAGAAGGTCCGCCAGGAACAATCGCTGCGCCTGCATCTCCAGGGACTCCCTGTCGCGCTCGGCCAGGCGGTTCAGGGCCAGCCCCACCGCCGCCCGCTCCAGCACCGCGCGGGATCGATCCGAAGGGGCGCCCACCGTCTCCATCATCGCCAGCAGGCCCCAGGTGTCGCCACGGGCGCCGACGGGTGTCACCAACCAGGAGGGATTCCCCTCCACTGATGAGCTGCGGGTGCCAGGCGCGATCTTCTCGGCCACGGCGCGCCATCCGGCCAGCACCACATCGGCGCTGGATGGACCGGCATCAAGAGCCAGCAGCTGGCGGCTCCGGCCAACCAGCAGGACCGGCCGGCCGGTCATGCGTGCGGCATGGCTGACGATGGCGGTGGCCGATGCTCCCTCGACGGCCAGCTCGGTGAAGATCTGGTCGATCTCCTGGCGGGCACGCAGCTCCTGAATCTGGGAGTCGATGATGAAGCCATGCGCCTCTTCGGTGACCTGGACGAACCGCACCTGGCGTTCCAGAAGGATGACGGGAAAGCCGCGCTGGTCGGCGGCCCTGGCCATCGACGCCGGAACGCGGGCGAACCGCCTCCCAGACTCCAGCACCAGCCCCGAGGCGTGGATGTCGTCCAGGCTGCGGACGTAGTCGGCCAGGGCCAAGTGGCTCTCGTCGAGCGCGATCCCGGTGGTGAGGAGAAGCTCACCACCATTCAGGAGCTGGGCGATGTCGCGAAGCTCGCTCACATGCACCCAACGGACCTCTCGCTCGAGGCCGGGAGCACCCGCCACCACTCGTGGTGACCCCGCCAGCAGCTCGGGTAGGGCCAGGATGTCCCGAACTCGTGGAAGGCCCATGCCGGTCAGCTCTGCCTGACTAGCGCGCGGATCATTCCGGTTGAGGAGGTGTCGCTTGGGGCGATGGGCCGGGCACGAGCAAGGAGCTTACACCACGTAAACAGCTATCCGCAAAAACTTACATCAAGCGCATTGACTAGGTCCTGCGGGGGTGGGAAGATCCACGGCGTAACCCGCTCCAACCGCGCCTGTTCGACGGTGCCCCTGGTTGGGGCGGTGAATGGAGGTTCCCTTAGATGACAGAGACAGCCGCGCGATCAGCGACCCCCACCCAAGCCCGGTCCCTGCCCGTACTGCCGTTGGTCCCTAACGTGATCGCGGGGAAGGTTGCGGCTGGATCCTCGGAGCGCAGGGGCCCGGTCTTCGACCCGGCGCTGGGGGTCGTGACCAAGGAGGTGCCCTTGGCGAGCAGTGCGGAGGTCGACGCGGCCGTCCAGTCGAGTCTCACGGCTCAGCGAGCGTGGGGGGCCGTGAGCCTCTCCCGGCGCTCCGAGGTCATGTTCTCGTTCCGCGACATCCTCAGCCGCCGCCGCGAGGAGGTGGCCCGGCTGATCACGGCTGAGCACGGCAAGGTCCTCTCGGATGCGGTGGGCGAGGTTGCCCGCGGCATCGAGAACGTCGAGTTCGCCTGCGGCCTGCCCCACCTGCTCAAGGGTGGCCATAGCCTGGACGCCGCGACCGGGGTCGACGTCTACGAGCAGCGCCACCCCGTCGGAGTGGTGGCGGGGATCACGCCCTTCAACTTTCCGGCGATGGTGCCTTTGTGGATGCTCAGCAACGCGATCGCCTGCGGCAACGCCTTTCTGCTCAAACCGAGTGAGAAGGATCCCTCGGCCTCGGTGCTGCTGGCGGAGATGTTCCTGGAGGCGGGGCTTCCCCCCGGGGTGCTCAACGTCATCCAGGGCGACCAGGTGGCCGTGGAGCGGATCCTGGAGCACCCCGACGTGGCCGCGGTCAGCTTCGTGGGGTCGACCCCGGTCGCCCGCTCCATCTACCAAAGGGCGGCTGCGGCCGGCAAGCGGGTCCAGGCGCTGGGTGGGGCCAAGAACCACATGGTCGTGCTTCCTGACGCCGACCTCGACCTCGCCGCCGATGCCGCCGTCTCCGCCGCCTACGGTTCCGCCGGGGAACGCTGCATGGCGATCTCGGTGGTGGTTGCCGTGGGCAAGGTTGCCGACCCTCTGGTGGCAGCCATCGCCAGCAGGATCGAGAGCTTGCGGATCGGGCCCGGCAGCGACCCCGAGGCCGAGATGGGCCCGCTGGTGACGGAGCAGCACCGAGACCGGGTAGCCGCATATGTGGGGACGGGCGCGGCCGAGGGGGCACGGGTCGTGGTCGACGGCCGTCGTCGCGAGTTCTCCCATCCCGGTTTCTTCCTGGGAGCATCGCTGCTCGACTCGGTCAAGCCGGGGATGAAGGTGTATCAGGATGAGATCTTCGGCCCTGTTCTGGGGGTGGTGCGAGTGGAGAGTTACCAGGAGGCGCTGGAGGTGGTGAACCAGAACCCCTACGGCAACGGGGTTGCCATCTTCACCAGAGACGGAGGGGCCGCCAGGTTGTTCTGCAGGGACGTTGAGGCCGGAATGGTGGGGGTTAACGTGCCGATCCCGGTCCCGGTGGGCTTCTACTCGTTCGGGGGTTGGAAACAGTCACTGTTCGGGGACAGCCATATCTACGGACCCGAGGGGATTCACTTCTACACCAGGACCAAGGTGGTGACCAGCAGGTGGCCCGACCCCAGCCAGAGCCAGGTCGACCTTGGTTTTCCGAGGACTAGGTGATGGAGGCCAGCGAGCAGACGGTTCGTCAGGATGATCAGGATCATGTCTTCCACTCCTGGTCGGCGCAGCGCAACCTGAACTCCCTGCCGGTGGCGGGCGCTGAGGGGTGTCATTTCTGGGACTACCAGGGCAATCGCTATCTGGACTTCGCCTCCCAACTTGTCTTCGCCAACCTTGGCCACCAGCACCCGGCGCTGGTGGCTGCGATCAAGGAACAGGCGGAGCGGCTGTGCACCGTGGGCCCGTCATTCGCCAACGCGGCGCGCGGCGAGCTGGCCCGTCTGATCGCCGAGCGTGCCCCCGGCGACCTCAACCATGTCTTCTTCACCAACGGTGGCACCGAGGCCAACGAGCACGCGATCAGGATGGCCCGCCTTCACACGGGACGATTCAAGGTGCTGAGCGCCTATCGCAGCTACCACGGGGCGACCGGCGCCTCGATCACGGCGACCGGCGAGCCCAGGCGATGGGGAAGTGAGCCGGGGATGGCCGGAATCGTGCATTTCCTGGGGCCCTATCTGTATCGCTCATCCTTCCACGCCACCTCCGAGGATGAGGAGGCCCGGTTCGCGCTGGAGCATCTCCGCCAGATCGTGGAGTTCGAGGGACCACACACAGTGGCCGCGATCATGCTGGAGACGGTGGTGGGTACCAATGGGGTGCTGCTACCACCCCCGGGCTATCTGGCCGGGGTCAGGGCACTGTGCGACGAGTTCGGGATCGCCATGATCTGTGATGAGGTCATGGTCGGCTTCGGTCGCATCGGGGAGTGGTTTGCGGTCAATGCCTGGGGGGTGACCCCCGACCTCATCACGTTCGCCAAGGGGGTCAACTCAGGCTATGTTCCGCTGGGTGGCGTGGTGATCTCAGAGCGCGTCCGGGAGTCATTCATGGACCGCCCCTACCCCGGTGGTCTCACCTACTCGGGCCACCCATTGGCATGCGCGGCAGGGGTGGCCAGCATCAGGGTGTTCGAGGAGTCAGGCGTACTCGAGCACGTCCGGGACCTCGGGGAGCGGGTGGTGCGACCAGCTCTGGATGCGATCGCCGAGACCCACCCCAGTGTGGGAGAGGTCCGTGGCCGCGGGCTGATGTGGGCCATCGAGCTGGTGCGGGACCGGTCGAGCAAGGAGATGCTGGTGCCGTTCAACGCTGCAGGCGAGGCCGGGGAGCCCATGTCCAGGCTGGCCAACCGCTGCCGCGAGCTGGGAGTCTGGCCATTCACCCACTTCAATCGCCTCCACGTCGCCCCGCCGCTGGTGATCGGCGAGCAGGAACTGCGCCAGGGGCTCGAGTGGATCGACCAGGCCCTGGAGGTGGCCGACTCCTACGTCGGTCCGCAGAGGATGTCATGAGCGGCCACTACGCGGAGCCCTCGAGTTAGAGGATCCCAACCACCGGGTGCTACCGTGCCGTTGCGGGTAGGAAGTGCTGCCCAGTGCAGGTGGTTGCCGTCTGCGGCCCCGGCGACCAGGAGGCGGGATTGGTTCTGGGGGAGGGCTTTCACGTATGACTTCATGCCAGGTGAGGACCTGGGCGGGAATCTCTCCCTGGCGGCCACGGCCTCTCCGGCCAGGCCGGGCTGCGTCAAGGCCAGTTGCGCCTTCGAGGGCACGCTGGCAGATCTGGTCGCTCGGCAGCGTCAAGACCTTGGCGCCTGCGGCATTCCCGGCTGAGACGACCATACTGGCGGTATATACTTAGTATATGGATAGCGGTCCGGTCGTGTGGGACGCAGCCAACCGCAAGCACCTTGGCCGGGTTCACCCGGAACGAAGGATATCCCTGGACCAGATCAACGAGGCCATGACCGATCCGGATCGAGTCGATGAACCAGACCTGCAGCGGGAACCCATCCGGGTTCTACGAGGCCGTACGCGTGCCGGACGTTTGCTCTATGTGGCCTATGTCCCGCTCTCGTCGGGCCGGTACCCAGTTCACGCACACGCCATTGGGAGGCGAGGACGATGACCAAGAACGGAGCGATTGGACAAAGGTTCGGGCCGGAGCCCCACCAGGTTGACCCCTACGAGGGCATGAGCGGCGATGAGTTCGTCGCGGAGGTGGAAGCAGCCTTCTCGGCGGCGCGCAGGCATCAGCGGGCGATCTCGTTGAAACTGCCAGAGGAGCTACTGGCGCGCACCAAGGCCGAGGCGGCGCGGCACGGCCTCCCGTATCAAACATTCATCAAGGTGGTGCTGGAGAAGAGTTTGGACCGCTTGGGTCGAGGCGATCTTCGACCCTGACGTCATCCCCGCCGGCCGTAAGCTTTCGCATCTCACCAACCGCGGCAGATGACTGGACGACCTTGGTGGCGGTTCACAAGTTGGTGCGGGTCTGGTGGAGCCTGGTCCACTTCTCGAGAGGCAGGTGGCCGGTTCGGGCCATGGGACAACCTCGATCCGTATCCGGGTCAGCGGAACAGGTGGTCAGCCCTTGATGGTTGGCCCCGGCGTCAGCCGGGCGTTGTGTCCGGGAGCAACCACGGCAGGGCCTGGGCCATCGGACCCAGCAGGGTGCGGGCTTGGTGGCGTGCCAGGCCCGGGCTGGCCATGATCGCCAGGGCGGCAGACATCAAGGCGTCCTCCGCCTTGTGACCAACGGCGCCGTGCTCGGCCCGCCAGGCGATGAGCGGGGTGCCGCGCTCGGTGAGTCCAAGCAGCCGGTTGCGGGTTTCGTCCCAGCTCGCTCCCAGCCCGGCTGACTCGACCTGGTGCAGCGCCGCCTTCTCGGCCGCCTGATAGTCGGCCCGGGTGCCACGCTGGTCCCACGCCGCCGCGATGCGCTCGATGCCCGCGGGGGAGAGTGTGCGGCAATCCTCAAGCAGACGGTCGAGGTCGCTCTGATTGGGCCGGGGGCCGTATCCCTCCTTGTCCACGACCAGCGCATGGTCTCACACCAGAGCCGAGGATGGCACCCGACCGGACCGACTCTCAGGGGAGCCCGACCAGCTCTGGCTCGGCGAGCAGGCGGCAGTCCGACAGGTGTCTACTGGTGCATCTCCTCCAGCAGGGAGCGGTGGGCGGCCAGCCGGCTGTCCCGATCGTCGGCAAAGCGCCGCAGCGCCGCCAGGATGTGCTCGGAGGTGAGATGGGCCTCGTCCATCACCTCCTCGACAGTGCCACCGGTGCGCCAGCGCCGGTCCCAGTCCGGTGACAGGGAGTACTCCTCCACCACCGGGCCACCGGCCCAGTCCCCCATCAGCCGCAGGGCCCCGTTGGTGATCACCATCGCATCCAACCGATCTGCGGCACTTACCGTCGCCGCCTGGTAGGGGCTCTCCTGAAGGGCGAAGAGCTGCGGGCTGATCGCCGCCACGATCTTCAGGTTGAGTCCGAGCCGGTCCAGCTCGGGAAGGACCGCCACCAGGTTCGCGGTTGGCAGGGTCCCCCTGACGAAGACAGCTCCCTGGCGCGGGCTGTCCTTCCGGTAGTCGCGGATCAGGTAGGCTCCGCGGGATGCCTCGAAGTGCGACGGCATCCCCAGCGCTTTCCGATCAGGGATCTCAACAGCCGGTCTGGTCAGGTGCAGGGCGATGATCGGGGCCTTGGTCCGCAGCGCGGCCGCCAGAACCACCGGAACCTCGTTGTATTCCCAGGGGTGGAGGTCGACCACCTGACCGGCGGGGAAGAGCTGGGTCACCCCGGGGGCGAATACTCCAAAGTGGGTCCTGGAGTCCTCGGCGGTCTCGGGTCCGGAGTGGCCAGCCACCCACAGGACCCGCCCCACTCTGAGCTCGCAATCCTGCGCCAGCTGGCTGAAGAGACGCATCTCACCGTACTTGAGGTAGCTGAAGGAGCCGTAGGTAGAGCAGGCTGTCCAGAACCCGTTGAAGTCGGAGAACGGGTCCTCGGCCAGGTTGACGCTCGCCACCCCGACGCTGATGCCGGCGTTGGTGAACTCGGTTATCTCCTGGGGCAGGACGGTTCCACGGGGGTTGGTATCGCGCTCGTACCAGCCCCAGCCGGCTGACTGCTGCCAATCCTTGCCGAAGCCGCTGATGTTGGTGGAATCCGCCAGATCGGCGGAGCTCACTATGAAGAGCGGCCTGCCGTACTCGCGGCGGCCCAAGGCGTTGATCCAGGAGCCCCATTGGGCAAGCGCCGCCCGGTTGGGCTGGCGGGCACCGGGTTCCAGGAACATCTCCTTGGGGTATGAGCGAAAGTCGGTGACCCGCGGATCCTTCAGGAGCCCGGTCGACTGAGCCCCGAGATTGAAGTTGGGCAGGCTCTCGGGAACGGTCTGGGCCACTGCCAGCAGCCTGTCGCTGAGGTACTGGACCAACTCCTGGTCCCGGTGCAGCACCTGGAGAGCCACCTGGAAGTTGGCGCGAGCCTGCTCCTCGCGGGCCATGGGCTCACTGGGCGCGGGCTCGTCGACCCCGAGGTAGCTCACTCCGTACCTGGCCATGAACCGCTTGCGGCCATCCCAGAACGGCTGGCTGTTCATGGGATGGGGGGTGCCGTGAGAGGGCGCGTCGTACTTTCCATACTCACGACCCTTCCTGGTCCGAAACCAGGCGATCGAGGGGACTCTGTCCGGGTTGTCGCCGCGGGCCGCTTGCAGCACGGCCTGTGTGACCGGCTCCCATTCCATCCCGGATCCGGTGCCGTTGACGCGCCAGCCGTAGGGCTCGAACCAACTCCTTGGATCGCCAGGCACCACAGAGGAGGCCGGGCGCAGGTCGATCCCGAAGTCATTCCAGTCGAGCAGGAAGACCAGGTTGTCCAGGCCCAGGCCCCAGGCCGAGTTCTTGGTCTCATGTGCGGCTCCCGGGGTGAGCCCTCCCTCTCCCTCGACGCAGAAGACCTTGACCTCCTCTGCTCCCGCCAGCTTGAGGGCCAGCGCCTCCCCGGCGGCGGGAGGCATGCCATGCCCCGAGGGCCCGGTGTTGAACTTGAGGAAGAGCGTCTTGCCGCTCATCTCGGCATGTCCGGGCAGGCCGCCCCGGTGGCGCAGGGTGAGCAGGTCCTCCCAGGTCAGCGCGTAGCGGCCCTGGGAGGGGAAGGCGAAGCGGGGATCATGATCGCGGAGGTGACGGGCCCGCAGCGATTCGTTGAGCACCGCCAGGGTGGAGTAGACCAGGGGGACGGTGTGGCCGGCGGAGAGCACGAATCGGTCCGAGAAACGCCGCCAGGGATGCTGGATGTCCCAGCGCATCGCCCCCGAGAGCAGGGTCGCTACCAGCATGTGCACCTTGGACCGAGAGCCGCCGGGGTGCCCCGACTGGCGGTAGTTGAGGGAGAGGTCGATCATCTCGTCGACCAGGTCCTTGACGACCTCCCAGTGGGCGAACGACGGCCGAGCAGAGCTCAGCAGATCCTCCACTTCGGTCTTCTGGGTCGTGGCCACGCACTCACCTCCACCTCACTCGAGCCCGCCTGGCCCACCTCCCGCCAGGTTGGCTCGGGCGGCGCGGCCGGATTTGAGTCTATCCTTCCTCACATAGCGAGCGGCGCCGTCGGAGCTCCCGCGCATCGTCGCGGCGAGGCGGGACGGGCTGACCAGCGGTTGCAATGGGAGGGTCTGTGGAGATGGCAGTACGCACAGCGCAGGTGGCCTGGAGTGGGACTCTTCAAGAGGGATCTGGCGAGGTCGAGCTCACCAGCAGCGGCCTGGGAACCTACCAGGTCAGCTTCCCCAAGCGCACCGCTGAGGATGCCCAGGGGACCACGAGTCCGGAGGAGCTGATCGCGGCCGCCCACGCCTCCTGCTTTGCCATGCAGCTGTCGGCCCTGATCGCCAGGGCGGGCGGGACTCCAGGGACCCTGGATGTGAAGGCGTCGGTGACCCTGGGGCCGGATCCTGCGGGTGGATTCCTCATCTCCGGCATTCACCTGGAGGTGGCGGCAGGTCTGCAGGGTTTGGACGAGGAGGAGTTCAAGAAGGTGGCCGAGGACGCCAAGCTGCACTGCCCGGTGAGCAAGGCGCTGACCGGGACCACGATCACCCTGGAGGCCAAGCTGAAGGGCTGAGCGAGCGGCCGAATTTCGGCCCTTGGCTCAGGCCGTTGCCATTGAGTGAACTCTAGAGAGCCCACTGCTGGTGGCACCCCTTCTCGGGGTTCCTCTCCCGTTGCCGGGTTTGGTTCTGACCTCACCGCGGACCGCGCACCGTCTAAGCGGTGGTCTTACATCCGCTCTCCAGGTGCCGAGTGGCTCGGCATCTGAACCGCCGCCTGTACCGTCCGAGGACGGCCCGGGAACAAACGGGGCCGTGGCTCCAACTGAGCCACAACTGGCATGGTCCGGCCAGTCACGGAGGTTTTGCGCGGCGTTGCGGTCGCGGTCGACCGGCTCACCCGTCACTGCGCAGATGAGCTGCTTGGCCAGCTTCTTGGGTTCGATCAGCCGGCAGCCGCACCCGTGATGGATCTGCGACGAGGCGAACCAACGGTTGGCGACCGTGGGCTGGGTACCTCGCCATCCCATCTTGTGGGCGAGTTGGGGCCTGATCCGGCCCAGGGCTGTGTCGGACACCGAACGCCGGAACGCCCGGCGCCCCATGCTCTTCTTCATGGCCGCCAAGTCGAGGTCCTCGATCACAACCTCGCGGTAGGTTGCCGCCAGCCAGGTGGTGAGATGGTGGGACGCCTGCTGGCGCAGGTTGACGCATCGACGGTCGAGGCCAGCCAGCTTGGCTTTCGCTGCGCTGTGCCCCAGCGAGCCGGGGATGCGTCTGCATAACTGCCGCCCGACCCGGCGGCGCTTCGTGAGGGTCGCCCGCAGGGGTGCGGGGTTGGGAACTTCGATGATGTTGCCCTCGGTGTCGGCGATGGTGGCCAGGGACCGCATCCCGAGATCGACGCCGGCC
>JAJZJU010000129.1 GCA_021809895.1 bacterium | reverse complement strand
TCTGGGGCGAGGGCCGATGCCCTGTCCCAGCGACTTTAGGCGGACGGTCGGGAACTTTGGTTGTCGGCGGAACAGCTGCTGCTTGATCCGCTGCACCTTCCGCCCCTTCGCACTTTCAGCGCCTGCCGGCGTCGGTTCCAGTCCGCCTTGGCCGAGGGCATACCCGGTCCGACACGCCCACCGACATTCCTTCCGGTCGCAGCCCTGCCCAGCACCGAGCCTCTGCCGGCGCAAGGCCGGGGCCCGTCGCCGGCTCCTGAAGGCAGCTCGCCGCCCGGAGAGCAGGCGGCTGGCCGCCGACTAGCGGCGTTCATCAGCTCAAGGCTTGAAAGGTACGCTGCGACGCGCGACGACATTGCGGGGGACGGCACGTCCAACCTCTCCACAGATCTGCACTTCGGCAGCCTGTCGGTACGAACTGCGATCCGCGCCGCGCTGGAAGCTGCCCGGGATGCTCCTGAGCTCGTGGGAGGGGCAGATAGGTGGCTGGAACAGCTCGCCTGGCGGGACTTCTTTGGGGGTGCTCTCTGGCACTTTGCGAAGCTCACCACCCAGGAGCATCGGGCCGAGTTCCGCCACCTGGAATGGCGCGGGTCCGAGTATGCGCTTGAGGCTTGGCGGCAGGGTGCCACCGGATACCCGATCGTGGACGCGGCCATGCGCCAGCTGCGAGCTGACCACCTCATTCACAACCGCTGTCGCATGATCGTCGCCTCATTTCTGGTCAAGGACCTCCACCTCGACTGGCGCCACGGCGAAGCTCACTTCGCGCGGGAGCTACTGGATGCGGACCTGGCGAACAACAACGGAGGCTGGCAATGGATGGCTGGCACCGGGCTCGACGCTCAGCCGTACTTTCGTATCCTCAACCCAACCGTGCAGGGCGAGAGGTACGATCCCAACGGGGCATACGTGCGCCGGTGGCTGCCGGAGCTGAGATACCTGCCGGATCGCTATGTCCACCGGCCCTGGGATGCCCCCTCGCCCCCTCGCGGATATCCTCGGCGGATCGTCGACCACGCTGCGGAACGCCTGGTGGCGCTGGAGCTTTACCGCGCCTGCAGCTCCCAGCGCAGCGACAGCTCGAGCCGCCCCTTAGAGGCAACCCCGGGCTGAGCGCACTTCTGCGGGCGATCCCGTCCAGCAGGCCTCTCGACATAGCCCGGTGAAACCTGGCATCTCCTCGCGGGTGGCGCTGGAAAGCCGTCCGCGAGCCTCGGGCCAGCTCCACCCGCAAGCCCCTGTCCGGGGCACCAAGGGAAGGCGGGCGTCCTGTTGGGAGCGGTGGTTGTTGATTCCCAGCTGTGCCGTCCCCAGAGCGCCATCCTGGTTACCCGATGGTGCGGCCCTGGGGCCCGAGAGGGCGTGGATCAGCCGGGCTGTCCTGCCCGGCTGGCATCGAGCCGTAGACATGCCCCCGCAGCCACCTCAAATCCCAACTTGCGGTACAGGTCCGCCGCGGCCGGTGAGGTGTGCAACTCCACCCTTGTAAACCCGACCTCTGCGAGCCAGTCGATCAGGGCCTGCATGACGGCCTGCGCGTAACCCCGACGGCGGCACCGGGCGACGGTTCCAACCCATTGGATGTAGCCGACGGCTCCCATGGGGTTGGTCGGAGAGGGTTGCGAACAGTTGCTCGTACGATGAGCTATAGTAAGCGGAGATGAACTTAAAGGAGTGGGCGAGGGTGCAGGGGATTCACCCGGTGACCGCATACCGTTGGTTCCGGGATGGCAAGCTGCCGGTGCCGGCGCGCCGCGTTGGGGGCCTGATCCTGGTCGACGCTCCAGGTTCAGCCGCCGCCACTGGCAGCGTCGCCGTCTACGCCCGCGTCTCGTCGGCGGACCAGCGCACCGACCTCGACCGGCAGGTGGCCCGGGTCACCGCGTGGGCGACGGGCGAGGGCCTCTCGGTCGGCCGGGTGGTCACCGAGGTGGGCTCCGCGCTGAACGGCAAACGGCGCAAGTTTCTGGCTCTGCTGCGGGACGAGTCGGTGATCACGATCGTGGTCGAGCACAGGGACCGATTTGCCCGCTTCGGCGCCGAGTACGTGGAAGCCGCGCTGTCCGCGCAGGGGCGCCGGCTGCTGGTGGTGGATCCCGCCGAGATGGACGACGACTTGGTCCGGGACGTGACCGAGATCCTCACCTCGCTGTGCGCCCGTCTCTACGGTCGCCGGGCAGCGAGGAATCGGGCGGCGCGATTAACCGCCGCGGTGACCGGGATAGGATGCGACCAATGACCACAATGCCGGTCGAACATGGGACCAGGAAGAAGCGGGCTCCGCAGGGGAAGTTCGCAATCCCCGACGGCTGGATCGCGCGCGGCTTCAGCTTCGAGGTCGAGTGGCCCGAGGACCACGAAGTCGCCTCGTTGGTCCGCTCCCAGTTCGGCGGCCGACGCTACGCCTACAACTGGGCTTTGGGCCAGGTGAAGGCCGACATGGACGCCCGCAAGATCGTTCCCACCCACGAGTCGGTGAAGTGGAACCTCTATTCGCTGCGCAAGCGCTGGAACGCCGAGAAGGCCGCCATCGCACCCTGGTGGGCGGAGAACTCCAAGGAGGCGTACTCCACAGGGATCGCCGACCTTGCCGTGGCGCTCAAGAACTGGTCCGACTCCAAAAAGGGGAAGCGCAAGGGCGGCAAGGTCGGGTTCCCAAAGTTCCGGTGCCGGAGGAAGGATCAGGCCAGGGTGCGGTTCACGACTGGCGCGATCAGAGTCGAGCCCGACCGGCGCACTGTCACCCTGCCCGTGGTCGGCACCCTGCGCTCCAAGGAGAACACTCGCCGACTGGAGCGCCTGCTCGGGAAAGGCTCGGCCCGGGTCCTCAACGCTACCCTCAGCCAGAGATGGGGGCGGCTGTTCGTCTCCTTCGGTTGCATCGTCCAGAACCATCCCCGTTCGATGCCGGCCAACGAGCGGGCCGGCGTCGATCTCGGGATGCGGTCCCTGGCCACCATCGCCGACACCGACGGCAACATCATTGAGGTCCCCAACCCCGCCCCCCTACGGGCGACGCTCACAAAGCGCCGCCGGGTCGGGCGGCAACTGTCCCGACGCATCCCCGGCTCCCGAGGGCACAGCGCAGCGAAAGCCAAGCTCGCTCGCCTCGACCGCCGCTGCGTCAACCTGCGCCAGCAGGCGTCCCACCAGCTCACCACCTGGCTGGAGGAAACCTACCGCGAGATTGTGATCGAAGACCTCGACCTCGCCGCCATGAAGAAGAGCATGGGACGCCGGGCGTTCCGGCGTTCGGTGTCCGACGCCGCACTCGGCCGGGTCCGGCCCCAGATCACTTACAAAATGGCGTGGAGAGGGACCCAGCCGACGGTCGCCGACCGTTGGTTCGCCTCGTCACAGATCCATCACGGCTGCGGCTGTCGGCTGATCGCCAAGCACAAGCTCGACAAGATGCTGGTGTGTGCGGTCACCGCGGAGCTGGTCGACCGGGATGTCAACGCGGCACTAAACCTCCGCGACTGGCCGGATCGTGCCAGTTGTGGCTCAGTTGGAGCCACGGCCCCGTTCGTTCCCGGGCCGTCCTTTGACGGTACAGACGGCGGTTCAGATGCCCTCGGCACCTGGAGAGCGGATGTAAGACCACTGCCTCGGCGGTGTGCGTTCCGCGGTGAGGCCAGAACCGAACCCGGCAACGGGAGAGGAACCCCGAGACGGGGTGCCACCGGCAGTGGGCTTACTACTAGAGTTCACTCAGTGGCAACGGTATCCAAACTGCCTGGTGACGACGAGATCCCTCCCGGGTCCGATCAACCTGGCCACCGGGGTCCTCTTCGAGTGGGCGTGGTGGAGGAGGGTCCGAGCTGATGTCGGCCGCTTCCGGCGCGAGCTGGGCGTCCCGCCCTCGTCGCGGCGCACCCCCAAACGCCTGGCTGAAATGCGTTCTCCGGAAATACAGGCCTACAGCAGATCCCTGGTCCCACGCCTCAGGGACTATCCCCCGCTCAGACCGATCACCGGTTTCCTGACTGTGGACCACTCCACCAGGGCTCTTCTCGGAGATGGGGGCTGCGTAGGAGAGCTCTCGGACTGGATAGGAGCGGGCGAGCCTCCTGTGTACTTCGGTTTCGGTTCGATGCCGGTGCGTGACGGCGAGCAAACGCTGGCCATGATCTCGAAGGTCTGCCGTCGGCTCGGGATCCGAGGTCTGGTGAGCTCCGGGTGGGCCAATCTTGGCTCGAGCGGCCACCTGGTCGACGCTGAGCGAATACGGGTCACCGGTCCCCTCAACCACGACGTGGTGCTGCCGATGTGCCGCGCCGCGGTTCACCATGGCGGCGCGGGGACGACCGCCGCCGGGATACTGGCTGGTCTTCCCGTGCTCGTCTGCTCGGTGTTCGCGGACCAGCCCTTCTGGGGAGAGCGCCTTCGCGACCTGGGGGTCGGGGCCCACATTCCCTATTCGAGATTGACCGAGGGGAGACTTGAGGGCGGTCTTCGGGCTGTGCTCGACCCGGGAATGCGAGTCCGTGCGGCGAGGGTCCAGGCGGTCTTACAGGCGGAGACGCCCGGGGTGTCGGTCGCAGCCGATCTCCTCGAACGTGCAGGTTAGTCGGTGGAACGGGCCTTTGAGCAAGTCAGGAGCCAGCCGACGGGCCCACCGTGTCCGCCATCGCCCCAAGCGGCCCTTCCGGCCCAGGCTCCTTCTGCCACTGGACCTGGCACTCCCGGTCTGCAAAGCCCAGGGTCCGGTAGAGGCCGATGGCGGGTCCACCGGGGTCAGCGACGATGACCAGCTCCTGAACTGGGGACCGCCCATATGCCCAGGCGGACGCGGTGCCAAGCAGGGCGGTCGCCAGTCCCTTCCGGCGGTGTTCGATCCTTGTCTCCACGTTCTGATAGCGGCAGATCCCATCAGCCAGGCAGACGAGACCCAGGCTGGCGACGAGGCCCGAGGAGAGGAAGGCGCCGAAGTACCGGGCTCGACCGGATTCGGCGAGATGACGCTCCTGGGCCACCTTGAGCTTCAGGAACGGCAGCTGATCCGAGATCGGAGCACCTTCCTCAGCCGCCAGAGCCGTCCGCAGTTCGAGCACCTGGTCCCAATCCCGGGGTGTACCAAGCGCTCTGATCTCGACTGCCAGGGCAGGCTCGGACATGGGCACTGGGGAATCGAGCGTCAGAACCTTGGACAGGGAGCGCGACATTCCCGCCGCGGTCAGTGCCCGCAGGTCAGCCTCACACCCCTCACCAATGTCGATCCCGATCGCGATATGCCGGGCTGCCGGGAACTCCTGGGAGAAGCGGTGGACCCATCTGGAGGCAGCCTCTGGTTCAACGCTCGCCGCCACCAGGATGAAGTTGCCCCAGTAGTAGTCTGGGTTGGCTGGGGTCCGGATCACCAGCAGGTCGCCATGGTCTATGACCTCAGACCCGGAGAGCCGCAGGATTGCGAGGTCGGTCGCAAAACCGATCGACGCCACGTCCACTAGGCAAAATCGTCAGGGCGCAGCATTGGACACG
>JAJZJU010000128.1 GCA_021809895.1 bacterium | reverse complement strand
AGGCATCCGACCAGGAACTCCCATTCTTCCCTTCCAGGGTGCTGCTCCAGGACTTCACCGGCGTGCCTGCGGTGGTGGACCTGGCCTCCATGCGGTCTGCCATGCTCGCCCGCGGAGGCGACCCGGAGCGGATTGACCCCTTGGTGGACGCCGACCTGGTCATCGACCATTCGGTTCAGGTCGACGCTTTCGGCAGCCCCCGCGCCTACAACCTCAACTTGGAGCGAGAGTACGAACGCAACTCTGAGCGCTACAGCCTGTTGCGCTGGGCCCAGCAGGCCTTTCGTGGCTTCCGGGTCGTGCCCCCAGGGATGGGGATCGTCCACCAAGTCAACCTGGAATACCTCGCCAAGGTGGTTGCCCTGAAGTCAATGGACGGCGAGCAGGTCGCGGTGCCGGACACCCTGGTCGGCACCGACTCCCACACCACCATGGTCAACTCCATGGGGGTGCTGGGTTGGGGTGTGGGTGGGATAGAGGCCGAGGCGGCGATGCTGGGCCAGCCCATGCTGCTGGGGATGCCCACCGTGGTCGGAGTCCACTTCAAAGGGCGCCTGCCCGCGGGAGTCACCGCCACCGATCTGGTGCTGCGGGTAACCCAGTGGTTGCGGGCGCACGGGGTGGTCAACAAGTTCGTCGAATTCGCTGGGGACGGCCTGGACAGCCTGTCGCTGGCGGACCGCGCCACCCTCTCCAACATGGCCCCCGAGTATGGCGCCACCGCGGCCCTCTTCCCGGTCGACAGGACGGTGCTCGAATACCTCCGCACGACCGGAAGAAGTCCGGAGCAGATAGCGCTGGTCGAGGACTACACCAGAGCCCAGGGGCTCTTCCGAGAGACCGGGGATCCGCTGCCCACGTTCAGCGAGATGCTGGAACTCGACCTCGACTCGATCGAGCCGAGCGTGGCGGGGCCAAAGCGCCCCCAGGACCGGGTGGCACTGGCCGACACCGAGCAGAGCTTCACCTCCAGTTTTGCCACCCAAAATGCTGGAGAGACGCGCCCCGGCCATCCGGTGCTGGAGGACGGCTCTGTGGTGATCGCCGCGATCACATCCTGCACCAACACCTCGAACCCGGGGGTCATGGTGGCCGCGGGCCTGCTCGCCCAGAAGGCAGTTGCCAGAGGCCTGCGCCCCCCGTCCTTCGTGAAGACCAGCATGGCTCCCGGCTCCAGGGTGGTCACGGACTACCTGGGCCAGGCGGGTCTGCTCGAACCCCTGGCCGAGGTCGGGTTCGACGTCGTGGGATATGGCTGCACCACCTGCATCGGCAACAGTGGGCCACTGCCCGACCAGGTGGCTGATGCGGTCCGGGAACGCGACCTCAGTGTCGCGGCTGTTCTCAGTGGCAATCGCAACTTCGAGGGCCGCATCCATCCCCAGGTCCGTGCCGCCTACCTGGCCTCGCCGCCGCTGGTGGTGGCGTTCGCTCTGGCAGGCACGGTCAGGCGAGACCTGACCAGCGAGCCACTGGGGCTGGATCGAGACGGCAAGCCCGTCTTCTTGTCCGAGATCTGGCCGAGCTCCCAAGAGGTGGCGGACGTGATCCGAGAGTCGGTGCGCCCGGAGTTCTTCCACCGTGAGTACGAGCGCATCTTCAATGGCGACGAGCACTGGCACGGGATGGACTCCCCGACCGGCCCCACCTACGCGTGGCAGCAAAGCTCCACCTATATCCGTGAGGTGCCCCTGTTCGAGGGCATCTCGACGACGGCTCAACCGGTTCCTGACATCGCAGATGCCAGGGTGCTAGCACTTCTGGGGGACTCGATCACCACCGACCACATCTCGCCCGCCGGCTCGATTTCCCCAGACAGCCCAGCCGGCGAATACCTGCAGTCGCTGGACGTCGGGCCCAGGGACTTCAACAGCTACGGATCCCGGCGGGGTAATCACGAGGTGATGGTCCGGGGAACCTTCGCCAACGTGCGCCTCCACAACCGGATGGCCGGCGACAAGGAGGGAGGCTTCACCCGGCATCTGCCCGACGGAGAGCTGACCACCATTTTCGAGGCCGCTGAACGCTACCGCCAGGAGGGGGTTCCCCTGATCGTCATCGGCGGCCGCGAATATGGATCGGGGAGTTCTCGGGACTGGGCGGCCAAGGGGACCACCCTGCTCGGGGTGAGAGCGGTCTTGGCCGAGAGCTTCGAGCGAATCCATAGAAGCAACCTGATCGGGATGGGAGTCCTCCCCCTCCAGTTCGAGGCCGGGCAGTCGGCCTCCCAACTCGGCCTCGATGGGACCGAGCGCTATTCGTTGCTGGACCTGGACCGGCGCCTGGCGCCCGGGGCAGTGATTCCGATGAGGGTGACCGGGCAGGATGGATCCTCGATAGATCTGCCGGTCTTGGCCCGAGTGGACAACAAGACTGAGATCGATTACCTCCGCCATGGCGGTGTACTACCCTACGTGCTCCGTCACTTCCTGAACTCCTGAACCGATGATCGCTCTCCATCAGAGCTCGCCCGCCAGGCGGGTCCTTCAGGGCCCGGGCGCCTTGCGCGAACTTCGGGCGGAAGTGGACCGGGCCAAGATGGGCAAGATCGTGCTCGTGACCAGCGCGACCCTGGCCGCCTCTTCATCCCTGGTGCGCGCAACTGAGGAGTTACTGGAGGGTCGGCATCAAGCGACCTTCGCGGGAATTCGCGAACACACCCCCGAGAACGCTGTCAATCAGTTGGCGGACCTGCTCGGCCAGACCGCCGCCGACGGCGTTGTCAGCCTGGGCGGGGGCAGCGTCATCGATGGCTGCAAGGCGGCGATCCACTTGCACGGTCCGGACCAGATCAAGCACCTGGCCATCCCCACCACCCTTTCCGGCGCGGAGTTCACCGCCTCCGCTGGGGTTACCGACGACTCGACCCACCGCAAGCGGGGCGTCATCGACCCGTCGGCTGCTCCCCAACGAGTTGTCCTGGATCCCCAGGTGACCCTGCCGACGCCACCGCGCCTATGGCTTTCGACGGGGATCCGCGCCCTGGACCACGCGGTGGAGACGGTATGGGCACCGGAGCGTGATCCGCTCACTCAAATGCTGGCGCTGGAGGCCATCCGACGGCTGCGGCTGAGCCTCCCCGCTTGCCTGCGCGCGCCGGACGATGTGGTGATGCGGGAGCAGGCTCAGATCGCCGCTTGGTGGGCAGCCCTCGGCCTGGCGGGAAACACCATGGGGCCCAGCCACCACCTGGGTAGGGTCCTCGGCGCCACCTTCGGCATCGGTCATGGGATCACCTCCTGTGTGTTCCTGCCCGCCACCATCGAACACATGGCTGGCTCAGACCCCAGCCTGGTGGCACCGCTCCAGGAGGTGTTCGGGGTCGACAGCACAGAGCTGGTGGGAAGTGCTTGCCGAACGTTCATCGAGAGCCTCGACTTGCCGACGTCGCTCGGGGAGGCCGGACTTGCCCATCGGGATCTGCCCCGGTTTGTGGAGATGGTCCCTGAGGACTGGCGGGCAATAGTCGCCGCCTGCGCCTGACCGAACTGCTCCCCTCAGAGCTCCGCCAGGAGTGCTCGAGGCAAAGGAGGTGACGCTCCCCTGACGCGGACTCGATTGGCCAGCACCGAGCCGATCAGGATCAACCCGAAGCCGATGCCGATACCGGCGGTGAAGTGTTCGTGGAGCACGGTCACCCCCAGGATGACGGCGACCGCGGGATTCACATAGGTGATCACGGTCGCACGGATCGCCCCGATCGCCGCGACCAGCTGGAAGAACAGGATGAAGGCGGCCGCGGTGCAGATGACCCCGAGAACCAGGATGGAGGCCAGCGCCTGCTCCGGCGGCAGGGACCGGGGAGCCGTGATGACTGCGAGAGGAAGGTAAAAGAGAGCACAGAGTCCCAATGAGCACGACACCACACCCAGGCTGGGCAGATCAGCCAGCCTCCGAGCCAGGATCTGGGGGCCGCCGGCGTAACAGACGATCACCACCGCCATCTCCAGGCCCGCCCCCAGGGTGATGGTTTGTAGATCGAAGCCAAGTACGGCCACCACCCCTAGCAGGCCGATCAGGAGCCCCAGCAGCTGGATCCTCCGCAGACCCTCGCTCCGGCCCGCCAAGGTAACCATCACAGTCCCCACCAACGGGACCGCCGCGACCAAAAGGCCCGACAGAGAACTGCTAATCCGTGTCTCGGCCGCCGAGAGCAGGACCCAGGGTACGGCGATCTCCACAGCGGTGTAGGCCAGCAAAGGCCTCCAGCGGCGCAGGACAGGCGAGATCTGACCGCGCACAGCGGCCAGTGGCAAAAGGAGGACGGCCCCAATGGCGGTGCGGCCGAAGACCAGGAAGACCGGTGAGACGCTCTCCACCGAAACCCGGATCAGCAGGTAGGGCAGCCCCCAAACGATGCACATCGCCGAGAACAGCAGCCAGGTGCGCTTGGTCACGCCGTTGATTGTCTAGGGACAGGGCCGGCGAAGATGACGACAAGGCCCGCGGTGACAGCCGCCGCGGACACCAGGGAGGGGCTGCGGCGCGACTCTGGGCCAGGTGGCTTCCGGGCTCCGAGCGCGGCGCACGTGCCCCCAGCAGGACTCGAACCTGCGCACCCGGCTCCGGAGGCCGGCGCTCTATCCACTGAGCTATAGGGGCATGGCGCGCGCACGAAAGCAGAGGCTCACGGGTGCCGGTGGGTCACCGTCAGCCGAGGACCAGACTACTCGTCCTCGTCCCCGATCGTGAACATCAGGCCGTCCTGTACATCGTAGAGGGCATCCATCCACTCGGCGATGGTCACATCCTCGGCCCGGCGGTGGCTGAGGGCGTGGCCCTCACGAGCCAACAGCCTGCGGCACTGGGTCCTGAGGGCAGTCGGGACGGTCACCTCCTCCGCGATGTTGAGCTGCTCAAGCTCATTGAGCAGGCGGTCCACGAACAGGATCTTGTTACGGCGAGCGTTGCGCTCCTGGCGCGAAACGTGATCAACCTCGTACAGCTTGGAGATCTCGTGGGAGGTTTCAGCAATGGTGGGCAAGGTCGTTCCCTTAGAAGTGAATGAGGGGCTGACGTCAGGGCAGCCTGGACCTTGATGGCCTCAGGCTGGCCCCATCGTAGGCCGCCCAACTGGAAGCGTCAATACGTAGAGGTCACGTTGTTCGGTGGAGCCGATCAGGTGTCTGACCCAGCAAACCATCCTCAGAGCGGCAGAAGTCGCACCGAGCCCCCCTCCCCCGGCTCTAGGTCGCCGACCGAGATCATTGTCTCCACCCCGTCAGCCCCAAGCCGGAGCCGACCTTCCCCGTCAACTCCGAGCAAGCGCCCTTGCAGCAACCGGCCCCCGACTCTGACCTGGACCTGCTCCCCCACCCACACCGAACGCCGCCACCACTCTTCGACCATGCTCCCCAGCCCGCCTGCGCACCACTGCCGGTAGCGTCGATCGAGGCTCGCGATCAGGCAGAAGGCGACGTCTTCGCGGCCCAGCGAGGATCCCTCGAGATCTAGAGCCGTCGCGTGGCTGGCAGGACGATCTGACGCTGCGA
>JAJZJU010000024.1 GCA_021809895.1 bacterium | reverse complement strand
GCTGACGGAGCTCCTCCAGCTCCCGATCCGTCGGCGGTCGCTCGTTGCTGGGGTGCCAGCCGGCGGTGAAGAAGACCTCCTGGTGGGCCTCGGCCAGGCGACACGCCTCCCGGCTGTCGGCCAGGCCGTCACCACTGGTCACGACCTGGTGCACCCCCGCGCGGTGGGCTCTGGCCAGCGCCTCGGCCACCGGGAGCCCCCTCTTGGCCATCTCGTCGAGGTGGCAGTGGGCGTCGATCAGGTAGGTCTCAGCCACGGCCCACGCCGCCCGCCCGGAGCGGGCTCTCCACCACCACCGTGCACTCGCCGCGCGGCGTCTCCTCCTGAAACACGCCAGCCAGCTCTGCGGCCGTGCCCAGGTACCAGGTCTCGTGGAGCTTGGAGATCTCGCGGGCAACCGCCACCCGTCTGTCTCCAAGTGGCTCGGCCAGCCACCCCAGGGTGGTGGCCAGGCGATGGGGGGACTCGTAGAAGACCAGCGCGAACGCCTGGGCCGATTCCAGCAGGCGCAGAAGCCTACCGCGCTGACGGGGTGGGAACCCCAGGAAGGTGAAGCGGTCGGCGCGCAGGCCGCTGGCGGCGACCGCGGCCACCACCGCCGAGGGCCCGGGCACCGCCACCACGCTGAAACCCGCTCTGCGAGCGGCGTCCACCACCTCCCGGCCGGGGTCGGAGATGGCGGGCATGCCGGCGTCGGAGATGAGGGCCACATCTCCCTCCTGGAGAGCGTCCAGGACTGCTCCGGTACGTCGCAGCTCCTGCTCGCCGGGCAAGGAGATGTAGCGGGGGTGCGCTCCGATCGCGGTCAGCAGGCGTCCGCTGTGGCGGGTATCCTCGGCCACCACCACCTTGGCCTGACGCAGGACCTCCGCCGCCCGGGGAGACAGGTCGTCGCGATTCCCAATCGGGGTGGCCACCACGTGCAGGGTGCCCACCTTTCTCAGTAACCCCAGTCCCTGGGATATCGGAAGTCGATCTCAATGGTCCTGGACGAGAGCTTGGCGATCAGCGGTTGCCTGCGCTTGAACTGATTGCGCCGCACCCGCTCCAACACCGCCTGGACCACCTGGGGCGGAAAGCCCAGCTCGTAGAGCTCCGGGGTCGGCAGGCGCTGGTCGACCAGCCGGAAGAGGATGAGATCCGCCTGGGCGTAGGTGAAACCCAAGTCCTCCTCATCCAGCTGGCCCGCGAAGAGGTCGGCCGAGGGGCGCTTGCTCAACAGGTTGGGTGGTAGGCCCAGGTGCTCCGCGAGCTGGTAGATCTGGGTCTTGTAGAGATCCCCCAAGGGATTGAGGGCGTGCGCCATGTCGCCGTAGAGGGTGCCGTAGCCCAGCAGCAGCTCGGACTTGTTCGAGGTCCCCAATACCAGCATGGAGCGGTCCTGGGAGATGTCGTAGAGCACTGACATCCGCTCCCGGGCCATCTTGTTGCCGCGCCTGGTGCGGTTCTCGGTCGGGAACTGCTCGAAGTAGGCGTCCACCTGGGGACTGATGTCCGCCACCGTCAACTGACCGGAGAGCGCCCCCGCCACCGAGCGGGCGTCCTCCAAGCTCTCGCCGGAGCTCTGGCGGTATGGCATCGCCACCCCCAGGACCGCCTGGGGACCGAGCGCCTCCACCGCCAGCCAGTAGGCGAGCGCCGAGTCGATGCCTCCGGAGACGCCGACGACGACCCCCAGGGCGCCCACCTTGAGCACCTCGTCACGGATGAAGGATTTGAGTATCCGACGCACTAGCTCCGGGTTGATGTCCAGCTCGCTCACCTCTGGCCGACCTCGCCCAGCGCCGAGTTCAGAATGTCCGTGCGCTCGTCGCGCAGGAGCGGGTAGGCGATCCGGGCCCGCCGAAGCAGGCGGCGATCCAGGGAGGTCCGGGTGACTCCGGGCTGGTCGGCTGCCGGGCCCGCCAGGGCCTGGCCCTCAGGACCGTGGACCGAGCTGCCTCCCCAGAAGTAGTGGCCGTCCTCGAAGCCCACCCGGTTGCAGTAGGCCACAAAGGTGGTGAAGAGCGCCGAGTAGGTCTTCAACATCGAGCTCCAGAGGCTGGCCGTCCCCAGCTCCGGCTCGGATGCGGCGACCCCCCGCCCCGGGCTCGCGGAGGGGCACACGATCAGGTCGGTCCCCCTGCGGCTCAGGATGTAGGGCGCGCTGGGGTGCCACAGGTCCTCGCAGACCAGGGCGCCCACCCTCCAGGTGCCGGCTCCGGCGAAGCGCAGGTCTACAGCCTGCACAGCCGACCCGGTCGCCAGGTAGCGCTGCTCGTCGAACATCCCGTAGGTGGGCAGGTAGACCTTGCGGTGGACGTGGAGGACCCCCTCCCCGCCCACGATCACGGCCGCGTTGAAGAACAGGTGGTCGCGAGACTCGATCACCGCGCCCACCATCGCCTGAGCCCGGCCCGCGGCGCGTCCCAGCTGCTGCAGCTCGGGGCCGTCGAGGCGGATCGCCATCTCGGGCACCAGGTCCTTGAGGAAGTAGCCGCAGAGGCTGAGCTCGGGAAAGACCACCAGGTCCTGGCCGGCCCGCGACTCTTCGGCCAGCCGGCTCTCCGTCGCCTCCAGGTTGTACCTGAGGTCTCCCAGGCGCGGCGCCTGCTGCACCAGGGAGACCCGCAGGGGGCGCTCCCGCTCAGTCACCACCGGCTCCGGGGCCGAGAAAGTCGCTCACCACCCCCGCCACCTCATCCACCGGATCGTAGTTGAAGTTGGCGTTGGGCAGGGCGGCCACAAAGCTCTCGCCGTAGCTCTTCTCCAGGATGCGTGGGTCGCAGATGACCACCGCGCCGCGGTCGCCGTGGCCGCGGACCAGGCGCCCGAAGCCCTGCTTCAGGCGCAGCACCGCCTCCGGCAGGGAGAGCTGGGAGAAGGAGTCCGCCCGGCCCCGGGAGCGAGCTTGGAATATGGGGTCGGTCGGCACCGGGAAGGGCAGCTTGTCGATGACCACGCACTGCAGGATGTCGCCGGGCAGGTCGATCCCCTCCCAGAAGCTGTTGGTGCCCAGCAGCACCGTCCTTCCGTGCTGGCGGAAGTTGCGCAGGAGCTGGTTGCGGGTCCCGTCCAACCCCTGGCCCAGCACCACTATGCCCTTGCTCTGAAGGCGCCCCTTGAGCTGCTGGTGCACCTCCCGAAGCGCCTGATAGCCGGTGAAGAGGACCAGGGTCCGCCCTCCCAGGCGCTCGGCGATCTCCCCAACCAGGCGGGCGACCACGGCCGGATGGCCGGCGTCGCCGTGGCCCGGAATCCCCCGGGGTATGCAGCAGAGCGACTGGTGGAGGTAGTCGAAGGGCGAGTCGAGCACCAGCTCCTCGGCCCCTCCAACCCCCAGACGGTCCCGGATGTAGCGGAACGACCCGGCCACCGCCATGGTGGCGGAGGTGAGGATGACGGTCTGGCAGTTGTCGAAGAGGTCGGACCTCAAGGAGGTGGCGACGTCCACCGGAGCGGTGCGCAGGACGGCCCGGTCGCCGCGCTCCATCTCGACCCAGACCACCTGCGACGTGGGCTCGGTCTCCGCAGCGGCAGCCAGCGCGGTCTGGGCCAGGCGGGCCATCCCGGCCAGCGCCTCGCCCGCCACCAGGCACTCCCTGGCGGCGTTGTCGGGCTGGGGAAAGAGTGCCGCCTCGATCGACCCCTGCTCGCCCGCGCGGCGGAGGGCCGACGCGGCCGCGTCCAGGGCACGTTGCATCCGCTGCAGTGACTTCGCGGCTCGAGGCCAGTGAGAAGAGCTGGTGAGCCGCTGGTTGAGGACCGCGTGCTGGTAGCTTCGCCCGGTCTCCGCCCCGGTGAGCGGACGCAAATCGCCGAAGGCGGCGACGACAGCCTGGCGCGCCGCCCGAATCGCCTGACTGAGCTCCGACTCCCCAAGGTCGGGCAGGCGATCCGTCACGGCCAGCGCCGACCCGATGGTCATGCGCTTGCCCTGGGCCTGAGTGGCGGCCTCCTCCAGGTGGTGAGCCTCGTCGACGACCAAGCGGTGGAACTCCGGCAGGACCGAGCCGCCGCTGTCGGCGTCGGTGAGGAGGAGCGCGTGGTTCACGATCACCAGGTCGGCCTCCCGTGCCTCCAGGCGAGCTCTGGCCATGAAGCAACTACGGTCGCGCCAGTTGTGGCAGGCCGGTCCCAGGCAGTCGTCCACATTGGACCCGACCCGCTCCCAGAATTCCGGGTCCCGCCCTGCCAGGCGCAGCTCGGAGCGGTCCCCGGCGGTGGTCTGACGCGACCAGACCAGCGCTCGAACCTTGAAGCGCAGCTCCTCCGCATCCTTGGTGCGGCCCTCCGCCGGACCGGCCTTGAGCCAGCGCTCCAACCTTCTCAGGCTCAGATAGTTGCCGCGGCCCTTGAGCACGGCCGCCTTGACCGGCAGCGGTCGGGAGGCCTCCAACTGGGGCAGGTCCTGATTGAGCAGCTGCTCCTGGAGCGTGATGGTGTGGGTGGAGACCACCACCCGCTCCCCGCTGCGGGCGGCCCACTCCCGGGCCGGCAGCAGGTAGGCGAGCGACTTGCCCACGCCTGTCCCCGCCTCCACCAGCAGCTCCTGATCACGCTGGAAGGCCTGGGTCACCGCCAGCGCCATCTGCTGCTGCTCCTCCCTGAGCTCGAAGGCTGGGTTGTGGGCGGCCAAGAATCCGCCGGGACCGAAGGCGTCGCGCACGAAGCGCTGGTCCAGCTCACCGGAGGGGGCAGGGTTCCCTTCAACGCCTGAGGAAATGGTGGGCCGGACCGGTGGGACCCTCCCTGCAGCCGACTTGGACAGGGGTACCGACAGCTGCTCCGCGATGAAGCGGCCGGCCGTCCAGGGACCCTCACGACAGAGGTCGATGACCTGGCGGCGCAGCTGCTCCGGCAGCTCACGCGCCAGCCCCACCAGCCGCCAGAGCAGCAGCCTTGTCGCCTCCGCGTCGGAGAGGGCCCGGTGGGGGCGATCGTGGGTTAGCTCCAGGCTGCGGCTGAGCGCCTCGAGGCTGTGGTTGGGAGCGGATGGAAGGAATGTGCGAGCCAGCTCGGATGTGTCTATGGCCGGACGGCGCGCGAATGCCTCCGGGAGCACCTCCGCGCAGAAGGCGACGTCGAACCCCACCCCGTGCCCCACCAGCGTGCTCCCCTCGCAGAAGATCGCCAGCTCGGCCACCGCCTCCACGGGCACCGGCTGGCCGACCAGGTCCTGGTCGTGGAGCCCGCAGAGGCGCTGGACCACCAGCGGCACCGGTTGCCCGGGATCGACCAGGGTCGAGAAGGTGTCGATGACCCCCTCTTCGCCGAACTTCACAGCCCCGATCTCGATGATCCGGTCCGATTTCGCGGACAGCCCGGTGGTCTCCAGATCGAAGGAGACGTAGTTCGGGACTGGCGGCGGAGCACTCATCGGTTGGGACTACCTTAGAGATCTCGGCCCGATAGCCATCACTCGGGCCTCTGGCCAAGGCCGGCGCAGGCCGCCAGCACCATCTGGGACACCTCGGCGGCGGAGAGGTTTGCGGTGTCGATGACGACCGCCGCCTCCGGCACCGCCAGCGGGGCGTGGGCCCTTGAGAGATCCCCCCGGTCCCGATCGATGACCTCCTCCGCCATCAGAGCATCCGGAGTCGGCAGGCCCCGACTTCCCAGCTCCTGGCGGCGGCGCTCCAGGCGCACCTCCGGGGGGGCGTCCAGGTAGAACTTGCGGTCGGCGTCAGGGAACACCACGGTCCCAGTGTCCCGTCCCACCGCCACCACGCCCTCCAGCCCGGCCCGCCTTTGCAACTCCAGTAGCGCCTCCCGGACCGGGCCCAGGCTCGCCACGCGGGTCAGGAGCGGCGCCAGCTCGGGATCCCACAGCTCAGAGTCGAGGTCAGCACCCTCCACCCGAGCGCGCCATCCCTTCGCCCTGGCATCAGTGTTGACCTCAACCTTGAAGGTGGCCGCCAGGTGCGCCAGGGCCCCGGCATCCTCGGGTCGCAAGCCCAGTCGGGCCGCGGCCACCGTCAGGGCGCGGTAGAAGATGCCCGTGTCCAGGAACGGGAGCTCCAGCTCTCTGGCCACCGCCGTCCCCACCGTGGACTTGCCCACCCCGGCCGGCCCGTCGATGGTGATGACCGGGCTCGGGCCGCTCAAAGCCCCACCAGCTGCTGCAACCGCCTGACCTCACCGCGGCTCAGCTCGCGGATGGTGCCCTCTGGCTGGGTGCCCAGCCGGACGCCGGCAATCTCCACCCGCACCAGGTCGCTGAGGGGGATCCCGACCGCCGAGCACATCCGGCGCACCTCGCGATGCCGACCTTCCGCCATCACCACCTCCAGGACTGTCCGCCGGGAGCTCAGCCGCGATACCCGCACGGAAAGAGGATGGGTGGGGCCGTCATCAAGCTCTGGTCCCGCGCGCAACTGCTCCACCTGGCGCACCGTGACCGGGCCCGGCACCGTGAGCCGGTAGGTCTTGGGCACCTCATACCTGGGGTGGGTCAGCCGCATCGCCAGATCGCCGTCGTCGGTCAGCAGAATCAACCCCCTGGAGTCGATGTCAAGCCGGCCGACCGGGAAGAGTCCCTGGGCCTCGGTGGCAAAGTCGAGCACCGTGGGCCGCCGGCCGGGATCGTGGGCCGTCGAGACGACCCCGGCCGGCTTGTGCAGCGCCAGGTAACGGCGGGGCTGAAGGTCGGCTGGCAGCAGCGTTCCGTCCACGGTGATCCGGTCGTGCTGGGGGTCCACCATCATGCCGTGGGGAGGAGCGGTCCTCCCATTCACCTCGACCCTTCCCTCCTCCATGAGCCGGTCGGCCGCCCGGCGGGAGGCCACCCCAGAGCGCGCCAGAAAACGGCCCAGGCGCTCAGCCGGCATTGCCAGCCTCGGCGGCCCGGGTCAGCCAACCCTCCTCGTCGGAGGATGGCAGAGGAGGCAGGTCCTCGATGCGGGCGACGCCGACCACTTGGAGGAAGTGCATGGTTGTGCCGAACAGGCGGGCCCGTCCTGGGCCGTCGGAGCGCCCGACTTCCGCCACCAGGTCGTGGCGTTGCAGACGGTCCAGCACGGCGTCGCAGTTGACCCCTCGAATCGCCTCGATGGCCGCCCGGGAGATCGGCTGGCGATAGGCCACTATGGCAAGGGTCTCCAGCGCCGGTCGCGAGAGCCGGCTCGCCACCTCGGGACGCACCGCCCGCTCGACCGCCCACGCGGCGGAGGGATGGCTCACCAATTGGAGCTCTCCCAGGTGGTCCTGCAGCAAGAGGCCGGTGCCCTGCAGCAGCAGGGAGGCGATCCCGGCGAGTTCGGCCACCTGGTCCTGGCCCACCTCGAGGGTGGAGGCCAGCTCCGCCACGGAGAGTGGTTCTGCGCGCACGAAGAGCACCGCCAGCAGCGCCTGGGCCAGGCGCTCCGCCTCGCCGCGCACCTCGCCATCCATCTCAGCCGCCACCAGCACGCTCCACCACGATGGGCCCGCCGGCCATCTCCTGGTCGCAATCCGCCTCGCCGCTCCAGACAAGCTCCAGGAGGGCGAGGAAGAGGGCGACCGCCTCCATACGGTCCCGTGCGGAGGCGAAGACCTCATTGAAATGAAGGGTTCCCCGCTCGCGCAGCAGCTCCCTCAGCTCAACCACCTTCTCCTCCACCGTGTAGGAGGGCAGAGTGAGGCTCACCTCGTCTGGATCCGGCAGCCTGGCCAGCAGCTCTGAAAAGGCGATGGCCAACTGTTCGGGACTCAGCCGCAGAGACTGGCGAGGTTCCACCGGCAGACCCAGCACGCGCAGAAACGCCCTCGGGCCGGCGTTGGAGTCGCCCAGGAGGACCCCTGCGGCCGCCTTGAACATCCGGTACTCCTCGAGACGGGCGCCCGGGTCTAACTCCTCCACCTGGGGCTCGGCCTGACTCAGGCTCTCCTCGCTGAGATCGTCGAGCCGGCGCCCCATCTTCAGCTCGAGCAGCCTGGTCAGCAGCTGCAGCGATTCCGCCGCCCACAGCAGGTCGACCTCGTCCTTGGTGTCGACGACCCGTTCCCTCAGCTGGCGGCTGAGCTGGGCAAGACTGACGTCGCCGAGCTCCAGATCGCCGCGCTGAGCCCTTGCCACCGTCTCGGCCAAACCGTCCAGCCGGAGCAGGTCGGGGTCGTTGGTCACCCCACCTCCCTCCCCACCGCGACCAGCAGCTCCTCGGCATGGCGCCTGGCGGCGGCGGGGGTGGCCTCCCCGGCCAGAAGCCTTGCCAGCTCCAGCACCCGTCTCTCCCGATCCAGGGTCTCGACCCGGCTGCTGACGCCGCTGCCATCCTCTTTCTTCACCACCATCAGGTGGGTGGTGGCCCGGGCGGCGATTGGCGCGAGATGGGTCACGCAGATCACCTGCCGGCTGGTGGACACCTGGCGCATCAGCTCCCCCACCCGGTTGGCGGCCTCGCCCCCCAACCCCTGGTCGATCTCGTCGAACACGACAGTTCCCACCCCCGACCGTCGACTGAGATGCGAGAGCAGGGCCAGAGCCACCCGCGAGAGCTCACCTCCGGAGGCGGTTTCCCGAAGCGGGCGCGGCTGGTCTCCCCGGTTGGGGGCGAGTAGGAAGGAGACACGGTCCCAGCCATCACGGCCGAGCTCCGACCTGGTGCCGTCTGGGGCTGGGATCCCATGGGGGTCGGGCTGGCGCCATACTCGCACCGAGAATCGGGCATGGGGCATCAGCATCTGGCGCAGGTCCTCGGTGACCGCCACCTCCAGCTCCTTGGCGACGGCCTCTCGCGCTGCCGACAGCTCCGAGCACGCGAGCATGAGGCGCTCCTCCAGAGCCAGTACCTCCGCCTCAAGGTCTCGCAGACGTCCCGTCAGCCCGCCGCGGTCCGCCACCAGCCGGGCTGCCTTCTCGCGGCGATCGATTGCCGCGGCCAGAGTACCTCCATGACGGCGCGCCAGGCGCTCCAGAAGAGCGAGGCGCTCCTCCACCTCACCGAGCCTGGAGTTGTCGTCGGGTAGGTGTTCGAGATATGAGCCGAGCTGAAGCACCAGCTCCTGCAGCAGCACCGCCGCCTCCTCGGCCTGGGCCGCCGCCCGATCCAGCTCCGGGTCGATCCCGGACACCACCCTGGCTCGCTGCAACGCCGCCGCCAGGGACGGCCCGGATGGTTCCAGGTCCCCCCCACCGGCGGCCAGGTGAAGCTGCTCGGCCGCCTCCCGCAGCCGCGACGAGTGCAGCAGGCGATCGCGCTCTCCCAGCAACTCGCGATCCTCGCCCTCCACCAGGGCCGCCGCCCTGAGCTCCTCCAGGTCGGCCACGGCCACCTCCAGCTCCCTGGTCTCCTGGTCCTGCAGACCCCGCAGGCGAGCGAGCTCGGCGAGGGCCCGCTGGCGGCTGTCGAAGAGCTCGCCGACCAGAGCTCTGGTCGCCAGCAGCCCGTCGCCGCCGAAGGCGTCGACACCCTGACGCTGCTCCGACTCATGCAGCCAGTGCGAGGACGCCCCCTGGCCGTGCACCTCGAGCAACGCCTCCCCCAGCTCGCGTACCACCGAAACCGGCACAGCTTGGGCATTGACACGCGCGGTGCTGCGTCCAGACGCCTGCAGCTCGCGGCCGAGTACCAGGACATCGTCGGGCTCGACGCCCAGTCCATCCAGGGCTTGTGCCGCCGACGGGGGCACCTCCGAAAAGACGGCGTGGGTGGAGGCTCGCTCCGAGCCCGCCCGCACCAGGCCGGGGTCGGAGCGCCCGCCGAGAGCCAGCGCGAGCGCGGCCAGGAGCACCGACTTGCCCGCTCCCGTCTCGCCGGTGATGGCGTTCAGGCCGGGTCCGAAGGAGCACTCGGCGCGCTGCATGACCGCCAGGTTGTCCACCCTCAGCTCGATCAGCAAGGTCAGGCCGGGGGTTGGGCGGGGGGGAGGGCATCCGACTCGCCACCCACCACGGGCGGCTTCAACACCCTCCCGAAGCCGGTCTTCGACCGCAGCCGCGAGAAGAACCCGGCCGTGCCCGGAGGTTCGCAGAAATCCAACCCAGGTCCTCGTCCCACCCTCATCTCACCCCCCTCGACCAGCTCTCCCCATGGGATCCCGTCCGCCGCCACCACGGCCCTGCCGCGCAGCATCTCCACGGTCACCTCGCAGCTGTCGGGGATGACCAGAGAACGGGTCAGGATCGCGTGAGGGTTGAGCGCGGTCACCACCAGCGCGGGGACCGCGGGGTCCAGTGGAGGACCTCCGGCCGACAGTGAATAGGCGGTCGAGCCGATGCTGGTGGCCACGATCAGGCCATCGGCGTCGAAGTCGCCGATGAGGTCGGAGTCGGCCCGCACCCGGATGCGGACCAGGTTGAACGCCTCAGCCTTCAAGACCACCTCGTTTACCGCAAGCTCGACCCGGGCCGGGGGGAGTGGGGCGCGATCCTCGTTGATGACGGCCCGCAGGGTGCCGCGGATCAAATGGCCGCACCGGCCCTCGCCGAAGGCGGCGATGGCTGCCGGGAGTTCGGCCAGCTCGACGCTGGCCAAGAAGCCCAGATGGCCGTGGTTGACGCCCAGCACCGGGATCCCGGCGGCCGCCACCAGTCGCGCTCCATAGAGGAGGGTCCCGTCGCCACCGACGCTGACCAGCAGGCGCAGCCCTGGGAGCTGGGGGCCGATCACCGCCTCCGGCTCCCGCTGCGCCACCACCGCCTGGAAGCCCGCCTCCTGCGCCAGCGCGATCGCCTCCAATAAAGGAGGGGACTGGGGGTCCTCGTGCAGGTTGAGGAGGAAGGCGATCAGTCCCCTGGGCTCGGCCACGCTCACCTCATCTCCCGTCTTGTCTGCCAACGTCGATGGTCGGATGTTATGGCCTGGCGACTCCTGTCCAGCACCTCCATCAGAACAGCATCCCGACCGCGAACCCCAGAACCACCCCGGCCAGCACCTCGAAGGGGGTGTGCCCGAGAAAGTCCCGCACCCGCTCGTAGCGGAGCCCCAGGTGGCTGCGCAGGTCGTCAATCATGCGGTTGAGGATCAGGCCCTGCTGCCCCGCCGCCCGCCGCACCCCGGTGGCATCGTAGATCACCACCACCGTCAGCACCGTCGCCGCCGCGAACACCGGCGAACCTGTGCCGAGCCGCCGTCCCAGCAAGGTCGTCAGGCAGACGGTCAGGGCCGTGTGAGAGCTGGGCATCCCCCCCGACAGCCCGATGGAGCGCACGCTGAACTGGCGGCGCCTCCAGGAGTCGGTCGCAACCTTGAGGCACTGGGCGATGGCCCACGCCAGAGCCGGCACCCATATGAACTGGTTGGAGAAGAGCGGGGCCACAACCTGCGGTCAGGATCCCCGGCCGCCCGCCGGGTCAGGGTCAAGGGCCGGCTCGAAGGGACTTTCCACAACCTCCCCGTCGGGGCCCAGCGAGAGCTCCATCACCCTCTTCTCGGCACCGTCGAGCAGGGCCGAGCAGCGCTTGACCAGAGCCACCCCGCGCTCGTACAGCTCCATCGCCTGCTCCAACGGAGCCTTGCCGTCCTCCAGGCGCGCGAGCACAGCGTCCAACTCCCCCAGCGCGGCCTCGTAGTCGAGGGCCTCGGGGCCGGCCACCGCAGCCGTCAGCCCGTCCGCTTCATGCTCCATCACCCACCTCCTGCTGCGAGTTCGACTCGATCACGGCACTGGTCACGGTCCCCCTCGCCAGCCTGGTCAGGAGCCGATCCCCCGGCTGGACCTGACCCGACTCCCGCAGCATCGTGCCCTGGTCCACCAGGTAGGTTATCGAGTATCCCCTACCCAGCACCGCCAGGGGGCTGAGGGCCTCCAGGCGCCCGACCCGGCCGGAGAACTCCTCCCGAGCCCGCAGCAGCCGCGGCGCGGGCCCCCGCGCCGCCAGCAGCCGAAGGCGGCCCAACAGCTCAGATCGCCTTCCGGTCACGATCCGGGAGCCGATGCCCTGCAGCCGGGAGGTCAGGCGGTCCAGGTCCTGGCGCCCCGCCTCAACCCTGGCGCGCGGCGCGAGCCGGGAGAGCCTGGCGTGAAGCTGCCCCAGCGACCCGCCCATCTGGATGATCAGGCCGTCCACACCCCTTCGCAGCCGCAGCCGCCTGGCGGCCACCTCGGCCCGGAGCTGCTCCAGGTCGGGGACGGCCAGCTCCGCGGCGACAGACGGAGTCGCCGCCCTGCGGTCGGCCACGAAGTCGACCACGGTGGTGTCGGTCTCGTGACCGACGCCGGTGATGACCGGGTGGGACAGCCCGGCCACCGCCCTGGCCACCTCCTCGGTGTTGAATGCCTGCAGGTCTTCGAGCGAGCCTCCGCCCCGGACCAGCAGGATGACATCGGGCGCGGCGCGATCGGCCAGGCGCAGCGCCTCAACGATCGCGGCTGGGCTGGCGTCCCCCTGCACCAGGGTGGGCAGCACCACTATCGAGGTGATGGGGCAGCGCCGGCGGATCACATGGATCACGTCTCTGATGGCGGCCCCCCGGGTAGAGGTCACCACCGCCACCCGCCGCGGTAAGAACGGGATGGCGCGCTTGCGCTCTGGCAGGAAGAGCCCCTCGGCCTCCAGCTTGGCGACCAGCTGCTGGAAGGCGATCGCGATCGCCCCGATGCCGGTGGGCTCCAGGCGATCGAGGTAGAGCTGCACGTCTCCTCGCGACGTGTAGAGGGAGACCCTGCCGTGGGCGATCACCCGCTGCCCGGTCTCGGGCTCGAACTCCAGGTTGCGCCCGGCGCCGCGAAACATGACAGCCCTGATCGAGGCGGGTTCGGCGGAGCCCGGCCGGCAGTCGGTGAGGGTCAGATAGCGATGTCCCGCAGCCGAGCGGCTGCAGGTGCCGATCTCCGCCTCGACGTAAACGTCGGCGAGCTCCGGGTCCTCCTCCAGATCGGCAAGGATCAGGGAGTTGAGCTCACCGACCTGCAGGACTCGGCCCGGAGCCAGCATTCCCATTTCCTCCATGTGCGACCGCGCTCTGCCGGGCGACTCGCCCCAGCACCCCATTCACGAAGGCGCCCGCCTCGGGGCCCGCCATCTCCTTGGCCAGCTCCACCGCCTCATCGATCACCACCGCCAGTGGGTCCTGCCGGCGCCAGCTGAGCTCCTCGGCGGCAAGCCGCAGCACCGCGCGCTCCAGGGCTCCCATTTGCTCCAGCCTCCAGTTGCTGGATGACGCCTGTAGCAGCGAGTCGATCTCCGCCAGGTGAGCAACCACCCCGGCCACCAGCTCCCTCGCGAACGAGTTTGCCGCCAAAGGCAGCTCCTGCAGCTCGGCGGCGTAGGTGAGTGCCGCCTCCCACTCCTGGGGCCGGGCTTCAACCTCGAAGAGGACGCTGACCGCCACCTGCCTGGCCTTGTGCCGAGGTCCCGCCACTCAGGCCTCCTCCATCTCAAGCACATGCACGTTTATCTCCACCACCTCAAGTCCCAGCATCTGCTTGAGGTCCTGCTCCACCCGGCCCTGCAGCTGCTCCGCGAGCACAGGGACCGCAGCCTGGGCGGTGATGGCGACGAAAAGCTCGACCTTGATCGCGGAGGTGCCGACCATCTCCAGGCGCACTCCCTTGTGGCCGTGCTGGCCCCGCAGCGGCCGTGGCACCGCCACCCCCATGGGCTGGCACATGGCCGCCACCCCGGGTGTCCCCAGGGCCGCCATCGCGGCGATCGAGGCGACCACCTCGCTGGCGACCCGGACCCTCCCCGGCGGCCTTGCTCTAGCCACCAAAGGCGCGGTCATTGGGCGCGTTCCGAGTACTTCCCCGTCCTGGTGTCCACCTTGATCCGGTCCCCCGTCGCCACGAACAGGGGGACGTCCACCACGACCCCGGTCTCCAGGGTGGCAGGCTTGAAGGTGCCGGTGGCGGTGTCGCCCTTGAAGCCGGGATCGGTCTGGGTCACCTGCAGGGCGACGGAGATCGGCACCTCGACGCCCAGCACCTGGTCTTCGTAACGCAGCAGGTTCAGGTGGTCCGACTCCCTGAGCCACTTGGCCGCCTCGGCAAACTGCTCCGCGCTGAGCGAGGTCTGCTCGAACGTGGAGGTGTCCATCACCACGTGGGAGTCCCCGTCTCGGTACAGGTACTGGACCTCGACCTTCTCGATCCGAGCCCTGGGGAAGCGTTCCTCGGGCCGGAATGTCTCCTCGGTCACAGCTCCGGTGTTGATGTTGCGCAGCCGGGTCCGCACCACCGCGGTGCCCCGCCCCAACTTGATGTGCTCGAAGCTGAGGACCTCAAGCAGCTGGCCGTTACGCTCGACAGTGGTGCCCGCCCTGAGCTCTCCGGCGTTGATCATCGGCTGCCTCCTCTTCGCCTGCTTGCAACTTGATGTGACTCCTGCCACGTGAGCCATCAGGGCACACGGCCACCCCTGGGCCGGTGCTCCGCGTCTGATGATCCCAGCTTCGGGTGGACGATGGGCAGACCGGCGGTCCCGGCGCCTGCCCTCTGGGCCTTCACGCCATTGCTACAAGCTCTTCAGGACCTGGTGCAGATTCGCGACCTCGCCCGCCGGGATGAGGTGCCATCCTGCGCCTGCATGAGCACCAGCCCCGCCTCCACCACCGTTCGCGCCGACTTCCAGGGAACCCTTCCCAGCTCTCTGGTGATCGCCTCCCTCTCGAGGGCCCTGGACCTGGCGGAGGGCGAGCCCATGGGGCACGCCGTCAGGGCCTGCTGGCTGGGCATGAAGCTTGGCGACTGGTTCGGGCTGGGCCCGGAGGACCGCCAGGATCTCTTCTATGCGCTCCTGCTGAAGGACGTTGGCTGCTCCGCGAACGCCTACAGCGTCACCCACTGGTTCGGCGCCGACGACCGCTCCACCAAGGCCCAGCTCAAGATCGCCGACTGGAGCAGCCAGTGGCGGACCGTCCTCTTCGCGATCCGTCAGACAGCTCCCACGGCCCCCATCACCAGACGGATGGCGCAGCTGGTCTCGCTGGGGTCCAAGGGGCCAGGGCTGGCCAGCGAGCTGGTTCAGGCGCGCTGCACAAGGGGAGCGGAGCTGGTCCGCGAACTGGGGTGGGCCGAGCCGGCTGCCGAGGCGGTCCTCTGCTTGGACGAGCACTGGAACGGCTCGGGCCGGCCACGTGGTCTCAAGGGCGAGGAGATCCCCCTTCTCAGCCGCATCATCCTGCTGAGCCAGACCGCGGAGATCTTCTGGAGGCTGGGCGGCCGGCGGAGTGTGGAGTCGGTGCTGCGCCGCCGCCGGGGAACCTGGTTCGACCCCCAGCTGGTGGATGCCGTCCTGATCCATGCCCGCGGCGACAAGCTCTGGGACCGCTTCGGGACGATCACCCACCCCGAGCAGGTGACCAATCTTGACCCCCACCCACGAGGTATCCCCTCCTCCACGCTGGCGGAGATGCTCCGGATCGGGCAGGTGTTCGCGGGAGTCGTCGACGCCAAGTCCCCCTGGACCTCGACCCACTCCACCCGCACCGCCGTGCTCTCTCGGCGCATGGCGGCGGTGATGGGGCTGGATGAGGAGGAGGCCGACCGCATCGGCCTGGCCGCCCTGCTGCATGACCTTGGCAAGCTGGCGGTCAGCAACGCGATCCTGGACAAGGCAGGGCCGTTGGAGCCCGCCGAGACCATGGAGATGCAGGCTCACACAGAGATCAGCTACCAGCTGCTGGCCCCGCTCTGGCCGCTGGGAGATGTCGCCGAGATGGCGGCCTCGCACCATGAGCGTCTGGATGGGTCGGGGTACCACCGCCACCTCCGCGGCCCCGACCTCACCTTTGGGGCCCAGATTGTGGCTGTGGCGGACGTCTTCGACGCGCTGACCTCCGACCGACCATACCGGCGGGCGATGGACAACGACCAGGCGATCGCCGAGCTGCGCAAGACCGCCGGCCGCTCTCTCGCCGCCGAGCCGATCTCGGCCCTCTTCGAGATGGTGGAGTCCGCTCGTGGCATGCCGGACGGGTTCGCCGCCCTCACATGAAGTAGAGGATCACCCCACAGCCGAGGACCAAGAATGGCCCGTACGGGAGGGCGTCTCGAAAGCTCAAGCGGCGCGTCACCAGGAGGAGCACGGTGACGACCCCTCCGATGAGGGTCCCGGCGATCAGGGCCCACAGGGTGTAGAGCCCGCCGTAGCTGAGGCTCATCCCGGTGGCCGCTCCGATGACCATTCCCAGCTTCACATCCCCCCAGCCAAAGCCCTCGCCGTGCTGGAACAGAGAGCTGACCAGGGCGAAGGGCAGCAAAGCCAGCCCACCCACCGCGATGCCGAACAGTGACCTGAACGGGCTCAGATCAGGGCTCACCAGGCTCAGGGCCACCCCCGCCACCATGGCCGGCAGGGTGACCACGTCGAGGATGAGCCGGTGCTTGAGGTCGAACGCCAGAATCTGAATCAAGATCAGAATCCACAAGCTGTGGATCAGCAGCGCCGTCCCCACCCCCTCTCTGGCGAAGAACATGAAGAATCCGACCAGCCCCAGACCTGGCAGCAGAAAGTTTTCGATCCAGCTCCTGCCTGCCCGCTCCCACTCCTCCATCTCCCCTATCCCACCTTCCAGATACAGGCACAGCATCCCCACCAGGTAGCCGAGGCCGCCCCCCACCAGCGCCCATAGGGCCGCCTCCAGCAGCCTCACCGCGGGGTCGCCGGGAGGTTGGTCAGCATGGTTCTCATCCCAGCCCCGCCTGCTGAACCTGCTGCAGGTGCTGGGCCTCGGTCACCGCGAACAGCATCTTGCCGTTAGGCATCGACACGAAGTACATGTAGGGGGTGGCGGTCGGGTGCAAGACCGCCGCGATTGCTGAGGCTCCCGGGCTGTCGATGGGCCCGGGGGGCAGGCCGGCGTGCAGGTAGGTGTTGTACGGGGAGGGGAACGAGGTGCTGAATGGCTGCCGGCTGTCCCCCGCATGGGCCATCGCATAGAGCACGGTGACGTCGCTCTGCAGCGGGATCCCCTGGTGCAGACGGTTGAAGAAGACCCCGGCCACCAGGCCGCGGTCCTTCGTGGTCACCGCCTCGGCCTCCACCACCGACGCCAGGACCAGCACCTGGTAGGGGGTCAGGCCCACCTTGGAACTGCCCGCCAGGATGGCACCCCGGACACGCCGATCGAAGTCCTCCAGCTGCAGCTTGAGGAAGGCGTGGGCGCTGATATGGGGGTCGACCAGGAAGGTGTCCCCATACGCCATCCCCTCCCAGCTGGCCCCGGCGGGAGCTCCGGGCAGCTGGCTGATCCCTGAGAATCGCCCCGAGCGGATCTGGTCCATGTAGCTGGAGCTCGAGAACAGACCTCCGGCCTGCAGCAGGGATGCCTCCTTGCTGGCGGTGAGGCCGTCTGGCACCGTCACCTTGAGCGGAATCACCGTGGGCGTCCTCTCGAGCACGGCCACCAGCTCGGCATCCCCCATACCCCTGTCCAGCACGAACTTACCCGGGTGCAGCCTGCCGGCCAGACCTTTGATCCTGGCGTAGATGGAGAAGACCAGCTCAGACCTCACCAGGTGGTCCCTCCCCAGGGTGGTCACCACCTGGTCCAGGCCCTCGCCAGGGGTGACCGTCACCACCACCTGGTGGCTGGGATCCGCCTGGACGGGGCCCAGCGCACGGCGAACCAGCAGGGCCCCCACGCCACCACCGATCACCAACACCAGCACCATGGCGACCAGGGCGCTTCTCCAGGGATGGCGCCTCACCATGCCAGCACCGGACCACCCCCGAGCACGCCCTGAAGTAGCAGAGCTGCAGCCACCCGATCTCCGGCCTCGCGGCGGCGGCGGCGCGACTCGCCGTGGCCCAGCATCTCCTTCTCCGCCTGCTTGGTGGTGAGCCGTTCGTCGCAGAAGCCGACCCCAAGCCCGGTCGCCGATGCGATCATCCGCCCCAATTCCGCGGCGGCGGCGGCCTCAGGCCCCCTCTCCCCGCTCATCCTCAGCGGCAGTCCCACAACCACTCCCACCACCTGCTGCTCCCGCACGACCCGGGCGATCGCATCCAGAAGCGCCCGGTCCCCGCTTCTGATCAGGGTCAGGTGAGGCTGGGAGATGGTCCTGGTCTCATCGCTCACGGCCAGTCCGACCCGCACCCGCCCGGGGTCCACCGCCATGATCCGGCCCGTCGCCGGCCAGCTGGCTAGACCGACCAGGGAGCTAACCGCCGGTCACCGCCTGGCGCACCAGGTGGATGCGGCTCGACAGCAGCGGCAACCATGGCAGGCCAAACGGTGACTGATGGATGACCACGGTGCTGGCCCCGGGCAGCTGGGAGAGCAGGTAGCTGCGGGCGGCGCCGGGGTTCATGAAGGTGACCCTGGTGCGGTATGGAGCGATGTTGACCTTGGGAGCCCAGTAGCCCACCGCGGTCGCGGTCAGGGTGAGACTGCCACCGGGACCGGCCGAGGCCACCTGGATCGTTCCCAGCTTGTAGTTTGGCAAGAGCCCGCCGTCGGCCGGGACCTTGGACCTCAGATCGGCGAGCACCGCCGCCTTGGCGGCCGCCGGGCTGTAGGCCGTCGCCGCCGCGCTGACCGCCACCGTGAGCGTCTCCTGCTGACCCGCCTGGCCGACCGAGGGCAGGGTCGGGTTCTTCACCGTCAGCTGCACGCCGTTGCCGGCCGAGTCCTGGGCGATGACGTTCGACGGCCCTGCCAGGTTCTTGAGGGCCCGCTCCGCCTTGGAGGTGAGCTGGGCCGCGAGCTGCTGCTCCTGGGTCTGGGCAGAGGAGATGTCAGAGCTGGTGAACACCGACTGAGTGACGGAGTCCTTGCCTCCCGACATGGCTGCGGGGTTGGCCAGCGAGATGTTGACGAACCCCGTCAGAAGACAGTCGTTGGCACCGGTTGGGCTGACACAGGCGCTGGACTGGATGTTGCTGCTGGACCACCCCCACTGCTGGTTTGCGCCCACATTCCCCTGGGCCCCCAGGCTGTTGGAGTCGGCCTGCACCGGCAACGGTGGAGTCGACGTGGAGGCAGAGGCCGGCCCAGGGCCCTGGCCCTGGTTGCACGACTGCAGGGTGTACGAACCACTCTGACCAGCAGAGGTGGTGGTGAACCCCAGATTCCCGCTCCCGCTCTGATCTGAGAACTCCGGGGTCACCGCCCCCGTGAAGGTGAGGGTGGCCGAGCCCTGGTAGTTGCCGGGGCCGGTGTATTGGTAACAGAGGTAGAGGCTGCCATTGGCCGGGGTCGGTGGCAGCACCTGGGTCCCGCTGGGGCTGATCGTGAACGTCTGGGTCTCGGTCGGGGTCAGCAGGGCCTGCACCGGAATCACGTCCAGCACATTCCCCGACCCGCTGCTGACATTCCCCTGGATGGTGACCGCGTCGCTGATCTGGTGGGACCGGACGCCAACGGTGATGGTGGCGGTGGGCAGCAGCAGCAGGATCGCCAGCACCCCCACCACGAAGATCGCCGCCCCGGTGCCGATGGTCCACCGCCGAGTCCGGGGAGACTGCCACCAGTGCCGCGCCGCCTCCCCGCCCGCGGGCACGGCCACCATGGCGGCCGGGCCTCGGCGAGCCAGGCCGCGCTCCTGGGCAGGCTCGGGCGGAGCCGCCAGGGTTGTCGCGGCCGCGCTCTGGCCGGCCAGGGCGACGGTGGCCCCGAGCGCGGCCGCCGCCGGAGCTGCCGCCGGGACCGAGGTGAGCGGGAGGTTCTGCTCCATCTGCGGGATCGAGGAGAAGGTGGCAAAGCCGGTGCGCATCGAGAGCGCCTGGATCTGGGGGTCGGAGCTGACCACGCTCACACGCTTCTGGAATCCCTTGGCGTACTGCATAAGCAGCTGCAGGTCCAACCCCGAGCGCAGCACCCGGCCATCCGGAGGCACGACGAAGACCAGGTCCCGCTCACCTTCGGCTCGGCGGATCCTGTCGACGAGATCAGTGATCTCGTCGGTGGGCTCGACGTACAGTAGCTTCGACATCGTGATCAGCCCCGCAGGCCACCACCGGAAACGCTGGCATGGCGGGTGCGGTTACTCATGATCGCATGGCCTCAGCATCAGCGGCGGATCAGGCCGGTCACCCGCTGCAGCATCTCCTCCCAGGTTGGGCCGGCCGGTGGCGGCGCCTCGATCTCCGCAGCCGCCTGATAGGCGAGGCCCATCGGGGTGATGTCGGCGGCCGAGGTCAGCAGCCCGGTGGTGTCGTGCACCGCCGAGAGGTCCTCCGGCGTCAGCCTCAGGAAGCGGGGCTGCTGCAGGAAGGGCAGGTAGTCCGTCCATCGCAGAACCGAGAGCTGTTCCAGGATCTCCGGGAGCAGCGACCCGCCGCCGCAGAGCCAGACCAGGGCGGGCAGAGGCTGGGCCAGCGCCAGCTCGTGGAGCACCAGCGCCACGCCCTGGGCCAGCACCTCGGCCGACTCTCCCATGGCCCGGCGCACCCGGGCCTGCTCGTCGCCTCTCAGCATCCCCGCCGAGTGGCGCACCTTGAGGCTCTCGGCCAGAGGCAAAGGGAGGCTCAGGTCGTGGGCGAGCTTGCGCGTGAAGGCCCGCCCACCAAGCTCGAACATCCGGGCCGACTCCAGAACGCCGCCACGCACCATGGTGACGGTGGTGGTGCGGGCCCCGATGTCGATGAAGATCCCTCCCCGCTCCAGCACCTCAGGGGTGGCCGCGAGCCGGGCCACCGCATATGGCTCGGCGACCGTCTCGAGCAGCTCCAGGTCCAATGCCTGGGCGATCTCCTCGATGGCTGCGATGTGCTCCTCGGTGGTGAATGTGTTGAAGACCGTTAGCTCCAGCTTCTGCCCCTGGAAACGCAGGGGATCCAGCACCGGCTGACCGTCCACCTTGGCGGCCGTGATCGAGGAGTGGACCAGCCGCAGCTGCTCACCTCGGTAGGCGGCCTCCTCCTGAAGGCGGGTCTGGGCGTCGCGCAGCGCCCGACGCTGGATCGACTCCACCTGCTCCTCCAACTCGCCTTTGGAGATCCGCTCGTGGCTGCGCCCCCGAACCTTGGAGCCACTGCTGCTGACCACCCTCACCCTGGTCCCGCCGATCCCGATCACCAGCCTGGTGGGAATCACCTCGGCCATGTCCTCGGCCGCCTCCAGAGCCGCGTGGCATCCCTCCACGACAGTTTCCAGGTCGGGAGGGACAGCCGGATCCAGGTTGCCGGGGCCCTGCTCCGCGCGCCCGACTCCGAGCACGATCGCCTCGCCGGCTTCCTTCTTGATCACCAGGGCCTTGATCACCTGGGTGCCGATGTCCAGGGCGGTCACGTGGAAGCGGGGCTGGCGGCGGGCGGTATCGGGCGGTGGTGGTGCCATCTCAAGCTTCCTCCAGAGCGACTCTCAGGATGGTGCGCAGCGCCGCCAGCGCGGCCTGATGTCCCTCCTTTGGGACCGCTCCTTGTCCAAGCTGCTGGTTGCCTCCGCCCCGGCCGCCCAGCTCCCGGCACACCTCCTGTGCCATGGCGCCTGCGTTGAGACCCTTGGCGACCAGCGCCTCGGAGATTGTAACCATCATCTGACCGCCGGCAAAAAGTACCGCCAACCCGGTGGGAGCCAGATCCAGGGTTCGCTCGGACAGACGGCGCATCTCCGACCGGTCCAGCTCCTGATCGACATCCTGGATGGCCAGGGTCACCCCGGACACAGATTCTGTGGTCGGTGCGGCCCTCCCCGCGCCGACGCTCGATTGGCGCAGCTGCCTCAGATCCTTCTCCAGTTCACGGACCCGGTCTTGAAGGGCGCGGACCCGGTCCGTCAGCTGCTCCACCGGGCTCCGCATCGTCGCCCCCAGCTGCCCCAGCAGCTCGGCCTGGCGGCGCCAATGGATCTCGGCAGCCTCGCCCGCCAGGAGCTCGATCCTGCGCAGCCCCTGGCCCACGCTGCGCGACCCGGTCAGCACCACGGCGCCCAGCTCGCCCGTCCGCTCCACATGGGTGCCTCCGCAGAGCTCCTTCGAGAACGCGCCGAAGCTGACCACCCTCACCACCTCCTGGTAGATCTCGTCCGGGAGGGCGAGTGCTCCGGCGGCGCGTGCCTGCTCCACCGTCAGAAGCTCGACCCGGCGCGGCAGGTCGAGCCGCACCTGCTGGTTGACCACGGCCTCGATGGTCGCCAGCTCCTGCGAGGATATCGGCTGGGCCCAGCCGAAGTCGAAGGTCGCGTGGTCGGGAGCGACCAGCGAACCGCGCTGGACGACCCCTGGTCCCAGAACCTCCCTCAGTGCCTGATTCAAAAGATGAGTTGCGGAGTGGTGCCGCGCGCAGCCGAGCCGACGCTCCGAGTCGACCACGGCATCGACGGTCAGTCCCACGGCCAGACGACCCGCGAGCAGCCGGGAGCGCTGCACCGAGGGGCCCTCCACCGTGGGCTGAGAGTCGACCACCTCGGCCTCGCCGCCTTCCCAAACCAGCCGGCCCCGATCACCCACCTGGCCGCCACCCTCGGCATAGAAGGGGTTGTCGGCCAGCACCACGTCCGCCTCCTGCCCCGGCTCACTCAGCTCGCCCCGCTCGCCCCCGGTCACAACCGCCAGAACCCTGGTGGTGGCCGAGGTCACCTCGTAGCCGACAAACCGGTTGGCCGGCAGCTCCATCCGGGTAACCCCAGACTCCCCCGCCGCCCGCCCCGCGCGGCCCCGCTGGCGCTGCTCCCCCAAGAGCTCCTCGAAGCGCGCCTGGTCAACCTGCAAGCCCCTGGCCGCAGCCAGTTCCAGGGTCAGCTCGATGGGAAAGCCGAAGGTGTCGTGGAGGCGAAAGGCGTCATCGCCGGATATACCGGTAACGGCCCCCTCCGCTATCTCCGAGAAGCGGTCCAGGCCGCGGGCCACCGCCTCCTGGAAGCGCTCCTGCTCCTGGGCCAGGGTGGTCTGGATGGCTCCCATCTGCTCCTCGAGGTTCGGATACTGGCGCCCCAGGATTTTGGCCACGACCCCAGCCCCCGGCCCCAAACCGTCGCGCACATCCAGGCTCTGGGCGCTGACCAGGGCCCGGCGCAGGATGCGCCTGAGCACGTAGCCTCGACCCTCGTTGGAGGGCAGCACTCCGTCGGCGATGAGGCAGCAGGCTCCTCGGGTGTGGTCCGCCAGGATCCGGAGGTGGCGCCCGAGCTCAGCCGGCCGGACAGAGCGGCGGGCGCGCTGCGCGAAGTCGTCCATGATCGGCAGGAAAAGGTCGGTGTCGAAGATCGAGCGCTTGCCCTGCAGCACCATCGCCATCCGCTCCAACCCCATCCCAGTGTCCACGCCGCGGCGGCGCAGGGGCCGGACGGTGCCGTCCTCAAACTGTTCTTTGTCCATGAAGACCAGGTTCCAGATCTCCAGGAAGCGGTTGCCCCGGCCCGGCTGTTCCTCGGGCCCAGTGCCCCATTCGTCGCCCAGGTCGTAGTAGATCTCGCTGTCCACCCCGCAGGGCCCGGTCGGACCCGCCTGCCAGAAGTTGTCCTCCAGCGGCACAACCCTGCTCTCCGGGACCCCCGCCACCTTCTGCCAGAGCGCGGCCGAGTCCTGATCTTGAGGGTGAACGGTGTACGAGAGCCGGTCGGGATTCAACCCGAAGCCCTGCGTCAGGAGCTGGTGGGCATAGCTGATCGCCTCAGCCTTGAAGTAGGCGCCGAAGCTGAAGTTGCCCAGCATCTCGAAGAATGTGTCGTGGCGGTAGCTGCTGCCGACCTCCTCGATGTCGACGGTGCGAAAGGACTTCTGGCAGGAGGTCAGACGCTCCCCCGGAGGCTCCCGGAGGCCCAGGAAGTAGGGCTTGAAGGGGACCATCCCGGCGGAGACCAGGAGCAGGCTGGGATCGTCGCGGGGCACGAGGGGCGCACTGGCCACCAGCAGATGTCCGCGCTCCTGGAAGAACTCGAGAAATTGCGCGCGAATCTGATCACTAAGCAAGTCGTAACAGCTCCTACAAGCTCCGCCGGATTCTAACAGCCGTCTCGTGGGCGACCTTCGATTACTCCGGCATCTCCTTCTTCAACTGCTCGAGAGCAGCTCGCTGCAGGCGGCTCACGTGCATCTGGCTGATGCCCAACCGTCTGGCCACCTCAGTCTGGGGAAGCTCCTCGACAAAGCGGAGCAGCATGATCTCCTGCTCCCGGGGGGTCAGGTGCTGCAGGGCCGCGCCCAGGAGCTGGCGCAGCTCGATTCGGCTCAGGTTCTCGTCCTCCTGCCCGAGCCGATCTCCGATCTCTCCGGCCTCGTCACCCCCCGGGGCCGGGCCGTCCAGAGACACGGCCCGATGGGCCGGCCCCGCCTCCAGGGCTTGCAGCACCTCCTCAGGCTCAAGCTCCAGCCGCTGAGCGATCTCGGCGACGCTGGGGCTGCGTCCCAGCTGCTGGCCGAGCTCCTCCTGGGCCCTCACCACCTTGGTGTAGGTCTCCTGGAGGCGGCGCGGCACCCGCACCGCCCAGCTCTTGTCTCGGAAGTACCGCTTGATCTCCCCCAGGATCGTGGGGGTGGCGAAGGTGGTGAACTCCAGGCCGAGCTCAGGCTCGAAGCGGTCGATGGCGGCGATCAGGCCCAGGAAGCCCACCTGTTCGAGATCCTCCAAGGGCTCCCCACGGCCCGCGAAGCGCCTCGCCAAAGAGCGCACCAGGGCCGCGTACTGTTCCACCAGCTGCTCGCGAATGGCAGGGTCGCGACTGCCCTGGTAATCAGCGAACAGCCGGTGCTGAAGATCGCGGTCGAACCTTGGGGAGCTCGGGGAGGGCCGGAACCCCGCCTCGGTCACCGCCAGCGGTACTTGGCCAGACGGACGTGCATGAGCCCGCTCCCCACCGCCCGGAAGTCCACGTCGTCGGCGAAGCAGCGCAACATCTGGATCGCCATGTCCAACGCCTCCCGCTCGGCCAGGGGGCTGGCTGCAATAGGCGCGCTGAGCCGCTCCTGAGGCTCGGCCTTGCCGGTGAGCAGCCTGACGTCGACCCGGAGGGCATCCTCCTGGACAGAGAACCCGATCCTCACCTTGGCGTCCGCGAAGCCGGCCGCCAGGGCCGAGCTGATGGTGTGCTCACAGGCCTCGGCAATCGCGATGTTGAGCTCGTCGAGGGCCTCCACCCCCAGCCCGGCCACGCTGGCCATCGCGGAGGCGGTCCGCTTGGCGACCACTATGTAGCTGGGGTCGGCGGGAATGCGCAGCTCGGTCTGGGCAGCCGTGCGGGAACTCATCACTGCAGTACTTGCCCCTGACACACTCACTTCAAACTCCCGAGTTGGCCCCGGGGGCACCCGCCGGCCCGGCTCCGATCCCTGAAAAACCAGGTGGGTGCGCCGCACGCGGCTTTCCACATCCTCTCTGGGAGGCTCGTGGGCCACCAACTCTGTTGGCGCTCCCGAAAAATACGTCACTAGGGTCGGCTGCTGGCAAACGGCGGGGCCCCGGGCCCCCGGTCAAGGTATCACCCCTCGCGGCCGTCGTGGTCTGTCCCGCCTCGCTCAAGGACCTTTGCCAACCGGAGGCCGACCTCGGCCAACTGCTCGGGAGCGACCGGGGTTGGTGATCCCGTCATCGGGTCGGCCCCGCTCTGGGTCTTGGGGAAGGCTATGACCTCTCGAATCGTGCTCTCCCCAACGCCCAGCATCACCATCCTGTCCACGCCGGCTGCAAACCCTCCGTGTGGAGGGGGCCCGTAGCGGAAGGCGCTCATGAGGAACCCAAACTTGCGCTGTGCCTCCTCGGCACTCAGGCCCAGAGCCTCGAAGATCAGGGCCTGCTGGGCAGGGTTGGTAATCCTCAAGGAGCCGCTGCCGAGCTCCACCCCGTTGCAGACGATGTCGTAGGAGCGTGACCGGACCGCCGTGGGCTCGGTGCGCACCAGATCCCAGTCGTCCGGATGGGGTTGGGTGAAGGGGTGGTGCACCGACCCGATCCGGCCGGTGGCCGGGTCGGCCTCGAAGAGGGGGAACTCGGTGACCCACAGGAAGTCGAACCGTTTAGGTGGGATCCACCCAAAGCGGCGGGCGGCGTGCAATCTCACCGCCCCCAACGAGGTTTGGGCCACCTGGGTGCGGCCGGCGGTGAAGCAGACGCAGTCGCCGTCCTGCAGGCCCAGCCGGGCAGTCAAAGCTTCCTGCTCTTCCTCTGAGAGGAACTTGGCGATGGCTCCCTCGTAGACGCCGGACCGCCGCCACATGTAGGCCAACCCGACAGCGCCATAGGTCCGGGCCACCTGCAACCACTCCCCCTCCAGCTCCCCGCGGGTGAGCTCCGCCCCTGCTTGAACGCGGAGCGCCTGCACCGATCCACCCTGGTCCAGCGCGCCCCGGAAAACCCTGAATGAAGAGGCCCGAAAGATGTCGGATACGTCCTCCAGCTCGTGCCCGAAGCGCGTGTCCGGCTTGTCCGACCCGAAGCGCCGCATCGCTTCGCTGAACGGAAGGCGCGGCCAGGGGGTGGAGACGGGGATGTCGAAGGCAGTGGCGAAAGCCCTGGAGATCATCTCCTCCAGCACCAAAAAGACTTCGTCCTCCTCAACGAACGACATTTCGAGGTCCAGTTGGGTGAACTCGAACTGCCGATCCGCCCTGAGGTCCTCGTCGCGCCAGCATCGGGCGATCTGGAAGTAACGGTCCAGGCCACCCACCATGCAGAGCTGCTTGTAGATCTGCGGAGACTGGGGCAGGGCCCAGACGTGTCCGGGCCACATCCGGCTCGGCACGATGAAGTCACGCGCCCCCTCGGGAGTGCTTGGGATCATGGTGGGAGTCTCGATCTCGATGAAGCCTAGCTCGTCGGCGACGTCGCGGAGCGACTTGATGAAGCGGTGACGGGCTCTGAGGTTGCGCTGCATCCGCGGCCGGCGCAGATCAAGGTAGCGGTACTGCAGGCGCACCCTCTCGTCGGCGGCGAGCTCGTCGGAGACTCCCATGGGCATCGCCTCGGCCTGGCCGAGCACCTCGCAGCCCTCCACGGTGAGCTCCACCTCCCCCGTCGGCAGGTTGGGGTTCTCGCTGCCCGGCGGGCGTCGTCCGACCAGACCGTCCACCTTCAACACCCACTCCAGGCGACAGCGTTCCGCAATCTCGTGGGCGGCGGGCGACGTCGCGGGATTGAAGACCAGCTGCACCACCCCGGTGTGGTCGCGGAGGTCTATGAATGTCAGACCCCCGTGATCGCGGCGGTGGTTGACCCAACCGGCCACCGTCAGGCGCTGACCCTCGTCGCCGGCGGTCACCGTCCCGCACATCCTCCTGCCTTTCAAGCGGCGCCTCCTTGCTTCATGACGACTGGAAGAGCAGAGCCCGGGCACGGTCCACAGCCGTGCGGAGCGGCTCGGATACCTGGGAGCCGTCACCAAGCAGCCGGATTGTGACCAGCCCCTGGCTCAGCTCCTCTGCTCCGACGATACAGACCAGGCTGGCCCCACCCCGCTCGGCGCTGCGCATCTTGGCCTTGAGGCTCCGCCGCCCGGCGTCGACCACTGCCGCCAAGCCGGCTCCGCGGAGCTGCTCGGAGAGCCGAATGACGGTGGCAGCCGCCTCCGGCTGGGCGGCCAGGGCCCAGACCAGAGGGAGTGGAGCTGGCCCCGGCGGGGGCGCGAGCATGGTGACACGCTCCAGGCCGGCAGCGAATCCCACCCCGGGGCAGTGGGGGTAGCCCAGCTCCTCGGAGAGGCCGTCGTAGCGTCCACCTCCGAAGAGAGAGTTCTGCGCTCCGTGGAGATCCTCGTGCCAGACCTCGAAGGCCGTGCGCTGGTAGTAGTCGAGGCCCCTCACCAGCAGCGGGTTCAATTGGAAGTGGATCCCGTATGCGACGAGCGCTTCCTGCACCCGCAGGAAGGCCTCGTGACAGCCGTCACACAGAAAATCGGTGGTCTTGGGGGCTGCCTCCAGGAGGCCGGCAACATCGGGGTCCTTGCTGTCGAGGATGCGCAGGGGGTTGCGCCGCAGGCGCTCCCGGTCGAGGTCCGGAAGCTGGGCAAGGTGGGGACCGAAGTGGTCCAGCAACGCCTCCCGAAACTGGGGACGGCAGGTGGCGTCGCCGATGCTGTTCAGCTGCAGGCTGGTCCCGCCCAGTCCCAGCTCTAAGAGCCAGCGCCAGGCGACCGCGATCACCTCGGCGTCCAGCTCCGGCTCGGACTCCCCCAAGACCTCCACCCCGAACTGGTGGAATTGCCGGTATCGGCCCCGGCCAGGGCGATCGTAGCGAAACATCGGCCCCCAGTAGCTGAGCCGGGCCGGCAGCGGCGCCTGGCGGAGGTCTGACTCCCAAAAGGCCCTCACCACCGGGGCCGTCCCCTCGGGGCGCAGGGTGAGAGACCGCCCCGCCCTGTCCTCGAAGGTGTACATCTCCCGGGTCACCACATCCGTGGTGTCACCCACTCCGCGAACGAACAGCTCGGTGGCTTCGAAGATGGGGGTCTCGAGCGGACGGTAGCCGTAGCTGGCGGCGATCGCGGTCCCCAGCTGGCGCGCGTGCTCCATCGCCTGGAGCCGCTCCGGGAGCAGGTCGTCGGTGCCGCGCGGTCGTGAGATCCCAGCCACTTCCAGGGCAGTTTAAGGTCCCGGCCCGGAGGGCTCGTGAGCTGTTCACTGATACCATGACAGATGTGGACACACGGATGCATCGGGCAGTAGGCTGTGGAGGTGAAGATCAATGACTGGGCGCGCCAGCAGCACATTCACCCCCGCACCGCCCATCGGTGGTTTGAGGCTGGCAACCTGCCGGTCCCCGCTCGCCGTCTGCCGTCCGGCACCATCCTGGTGGAGGAGACCGCTCCTCAAGCCGGCAAGGTCGCGCTCTACGCTCGGGTCTCGTCGCATGACCAGCGCTCGGACCTGGAGCGGCAGTTGGGCCGGCTGGTCGAGTGGGCTG
>JAJZJU010000023.1 GCA_021809895.1 bacterium | reverse complement strand
GCGTAAGGGCAGCCACGCCAGTGGCGCAAGACCCGAAACGGCGACGGCAACCTTGGCAGCGTCCAGGTCGGGAAGGACCGCTCGTCCCGATCGGGTGTCACTTATGGGCATTCAGTAGGAACGGTTCCTTCGAGTCGGCTTGCTCTTTCCCTGCCTGGCCTCGACAAGCTTGAGAAGGGGTGCCTCAGAGCCGTCCTGGTAGTGAGACGGGAGGACGCGTGGTGGAGCTGCCACGCAAACGCCGTCCCCGCCCCGGGTCAGCCCAGGCGTCCCCCTCCTGGAGTTCCCGATAACCCGACCCATCCAGCTCAGGGATCAGATCGAAATCGCGGTTGGACCGACAGGCGTGGAGACCCCGGCCAGGAGTAGGGCCACCCCCCAGGGCATAGGCGATCCCGTGGTCCAGTGCGCTTGCTGTTTTCCCATCTGGGCCTCCTCAGCGTTCGAAGCGACCGCGGATGCGAACTAACCGAGGTCGCTACCGTCTAACGTCGCTGGCGCGGCTCGGTGTCGGTGCCGGGGCATCTCCATCGCGGCCCGGACGGAGGTATTCTCAGGACTGCCTGGACGGCTCCCACCCGGTGGGCAGCTGCAATGCCGATATGGACGCTGACGAGATGGCCATGGGTTGCGTCCATCCACCCATCAGGCGAACTGCTGAGGCACCGGGCCATGGCCGCCTCATCCGGGCCCGATCCGGTCGGCTACCGGTGCTGGGAGGTGTTAGACCAACGACAGCGCCGTGTCTTGGCGATCAGCAGAGGCAGCCCCTGGATAGGAGGAGGACCGCGGGTGAAGCAATTCGATGTGGTTGTGCTGGGGGGCGGCTCCGCGGCCGAGATGGTCGTGGCGGGCCTGGATGGGGGCTCGGTTGCGGTCGTCGAGTCCGCCTGGGTCGGAGGGGAGTGCCCCTTCGTGGCCTGCATTCCCTCCAAGGCCATGCTGCGGTCAGCCCACCTGCGGAGATTGATCGAGACGCTGCGAGACCTCGGGGCAACCAGCTCAATCCACACTTCAGGAGACGGGCGCGAGGCCTACCTGGTGGCCGCAGCCCGGCGTGATCGGATCTGCGACGGCCGCGACGATTCCCAGCACGCTGCCGATCTGCTGAAGATGGGAGCTGAACTCTACCGAGGCCGCGGTCGCCTAAGCGGTGAGCGGACCGTCACGGTCACTGACGACGGTGGCTCAGAGACTCACTTAGTTTTCCGCCAGCTCGTAATCGCAACTGGCTCCAGGCCGGTGGTTCCACCGATCCACGGATTGGCTGGACTGCCGACCTGGACCAGTGACCAGGCGCTGGCATCGTCCGAACTGCCAGCGCGGCTGGTCATCTTGGGCGGCGGCCCGATTGGGTGCGAGCTGAGCCAGGTGTATGCCAGCTTCGGCTCCTTGGTGACCATGGTCGAGGCCGAGCCGAGACTGCTCCCCTCAGAGGAACCTGACCTCGGTGCCGCACTCGGTCGGGAGATGGATAGGGTGGGTGTGAAGGTGATCCTGGGAAGTAAGGTGCTACGAGCGGTGCCCGATGACCATGGAGCGTCGATCGAACTGGAAGGGGGCGCCACCATATCTTGTGATCGAGTGCTGCTGGCGACGGGGCGCCGCGCCAACCTGGACGAGATCGGTCTGGAGTGGCTGGGACTCGACCCCGGGTCGGCGGCGATAGCGGTCGACCAGCACTGTCGGGTCCGCGGCCTGGGCCATGTGTGGGCAGCCGGTGACGTGACCGGCGTCGCCCCCTTCACTCACACCGCCAATTACCAGGGCTGGATCGTGGCCAGGAACCTGCGCGGCAGGGCAACCCGGGCAGATTATCGGGCAATTCCCCGAGTCGTCTACACCGATCCCCCGGTGGCCTGTGTGGGTCTCACCGCAGCGGCGGCCAGGGAGCAGGGAATGCAAGTGGTCTTGGCCTCAGCCACCTTCGGCGACACCTCTCGGGCGCTCGTCGACGGGGGCGCCTCCGGCCAGGTCACGGCGCTCGCCGATGCGAAGCGAGGGGTGCTGGTCGGGGCCTGGGCGATGGGACCGGGCGCGGACGAGCGGATCTCCGAGCTGTCGATGGCAATACGCTGCGAGATCCCGCTGGTGGACCTGCTCGATGTGGTGCACCCATTCCCGACCTTCTCTGAGGCGCATGACGACCTCTACCGTGGCTTGGCGGCCGAGATGGAGAAACAGTAGTCGGCAGGATCACCAGCTCCGGGCCGGAGCCCAGGTCGCGAGCACCGGTTTCCAGCGATCGAAGTCAGAGCGACAGATCGTCGTAGATGGAGCGGTGACCGCGGAGCATTCGGTGGCGCTCGTCAGGGTGGACCATCTCGGACACCCGCTGCGGTCTCGTCGCCGGTCCCTCCAGCCGCCAATCGTTTCGTGCTGGTCTTTTCCCCCGCGCTGATCTCGTGCTCGCCGTCATAGCCGGCGTCCTTCCACGCGAGGCGGTGGGCCGGCTGCGGGTGGTGGGCCGGCTGCGGTTGGTATGTCGGGGTTTCCGCTCTCGTGGCGTCACCGCCCGCTGGAAGCCGAAGAATCCCGCGCGGGCAGCTCTGGGAGCACGGGCCATGAATCCGTGATAGACGAATCGCAGGCTGCGGCCCAGGGTGTCCCGGTACAGCGCCAAGAAGAGCAGAACCGTCGTCAGGATCGCGACCATGATCCAAGATACGACAGTGCTGCGAAAGTGCGACTGCGAGGCCGCCGCGCGCCCTGCGGCCAACGACTTGGCGCGGGCGACCTGATAGGCCAGCTCCTCAGCATGAAGCTTGGGAATCTGGGGCGCATAGGCGAGAATGCCATTGGCTATTCCCTGCGCCAGCGCCTGACGGAAACCCGGCTGCGCCAGCAGGGCCGAGTCCTTGGCGTTGCTCATGAAGCCTGACTCGATGGTCAGGGTGGGCATGGTCGCATGCACCCATAGGCGCGGCAGGGGCTGCACCCCGCGGTTGCCCATGCCGAAGGAGGCGATGGTCTTGCCCATCGCGGAATCGACCGCGTCGGCGAAGCTGGTGTCCCATGAGTGAGGGGTGAAGACGGTCACTCCCTCCAGGGTCTGGGTGGTCCAGTCGTTGACCCAGAGGCTGACGAAGACGTTGGCTCGGTTTTTCTCGGCCACCGCCTCGGCCTGAGGGATGCTGACGAAAACATCCCGGGTGCGACTCATGACCACCCGTACCCCCTGAGCCTGCAGCAACCGACGCAGGTCCAGCCCCACGCTCAGGGTGACATTCTTCTCCTCCAGGCCGTTGTAGGGCGAGATCGCACCAGGGTCGTAGCCACCGTGCCCGGGGTCGATCGCGACCACATAGGGCCTGGGGGCTCGCTGCGGGATCTTGGTGGTGGGCGCGTGTTTCGACGCCAGAACCGTCCCGGGTAGGAGCGCGGCCAAAAGACCGACCCCCAGGGCCAGGGCGACGACGTGGAGAGGACGAATTGGCCCGGTGCGCATGGCGCTCGGGGCAGTATATCTCTCGCCAGAGCCGGTTGGGGCAGAACTGGCAGCGGAGCGAGTTAGGCGAGCACCACCGACCTCGAGTTCATCTCCGTGCCCGTGCCCTGACTCGGCCCCGGTTGGACGGGCGTGCTACTTCAAGATTGGCAACCGGTGGGTGCAGCAGGTCACCGATGGCTCGGTGCGGGTCGTCTTCGCCCCGGCGCGCCGCGACGCGGACCGCGTGGTCGTCTGCTCAGCGGTCGACGCAGAAAATGCCACCTCTTGGTGCCGGCAGGAGGTCACTCAATCAGAGCGGGCGCGGCTGTGGTCCGCAGAGCCAGCCCGAGAGTCAACCCGGATCTCTTGCCGCCCCTCACAAACGTCGTGCTGGGCCCCTGACGCAGACTCCATCGGCTGGGGCCCGGTGCCTGCTGCGGGGAACTGGGCGACCACATCAGGCACCCACCGGCGTCGGTTCAGGTCCTCTCTTGAAGCTCCCCAGCCAGTTCTTCCCATTGCGCGACCGGCACCTCCCCGGGGTCCTCGCGGAGGACCTGGATCGCCACATGGTCGGCCCCGCACCGGACGTGCTCTCTGATCCTTTCCGCCACCTTTTTGACGTTCCCGCATGCAACGACCGCGTCCACCAGCCGGTCACTGCCACCGTTGCCCATCTCCTCTTCCGAAAACCCCAGGCGCTGGAGGTTGTGACGGTAGTTGGGAAGGCGAAGGTACGAGCCGGTATGGCGTCGCGCCACCGATCGCGCCCGCTCTTGGTCGTCGTCCAATACCACCGCCTGCTCGGGGCAGAGCAGCTTGCCGGGCCCAAGGATGGCTCGCGCCTGGGTGGTGTGGGCAGTGGGGACGAAGTAGGGATGCGCCCCATCGGCGCGTTGGGCGGCCAGTTCCAACATGCGCGGGCCCAGAGCCGCGAGGACGGTGAGCGGCTCCGAGACCGGTCGAGGCGCGTCGTATTGGGCTTCGGACATGGCGGCCAGATAGTCGCGCATGGCCGAATAGGGACGGTTGTAGGAGTGCCCACGCGGGTTGACCAGAGGTACGTGGCTCACCCCGAGTCCCAGCAGGAACCTGTCCGGGTACGCCTCGGCCAGGGTGAGCTGCCCTGCCCTCATCGCCTGAGCGTCGCGGGCCCAGATGCTGGCGATGCCCGTGGCGATCTGCAGGCGGGTGGTGGCAGCCAGCAGCAATGAGGAGTTGGCCAGCGCCTCCCGTCGGAAGCTCTCGCCCACCCACAGCGTGGTGTAGCCCAGGCTCTCGAGGCGGCGGGCCTCACTCCGCGCAACCTCGGCCGGCTGGCGATCGAGCGCCGAGGTCCAGATCCCGTAGCGGCCCAGGTCCATCTTTCCAGCGTAGCGGATAGGGGGCCCGAGCCACCGCAAAGTCAGCCCGCCTCCGACTGCGGCAGCCGGCACACCGGGGCACCCCTTACGATCCCCCAGGTGAGCAACTCCTCCAGCCCGCGCACCAAGGTGCGCCGTCACCCCGAACGAGCGGACTACCGGCGTTCGATGATCGATGCCATCCTCGATGAAGGCCTCATCTGCCACATGGGCTTCGTGGATGAGGGAGTGCCCTGGGTGGTGCCGACCATGTATGCGCGCGCAGGTGACCTCCTATACATCCACGGATCACCAGCATCCCGAATGCTTCGCGGCGCGTCCGCAGGCCAGGAGATCTGCATCACAGTGACTCTGCTGGACGGGGTGGTGCTGGCCCGCTCAGTCTTCCACCACTCCATGAATTACCGCTCCGTGATGCTGGTGGGCGCTCCCCACGATGTGACCGACACCACTGAAAAGATGACCGCCTTCCGGGCCCTGGTGGACCATGTGATCCCCGGTCGGTGGGAGGACTCCCGGCATCCCACGCTCAAGGAGCTGCGAGCCACCCGGGTGCTTCGCCTGAACATCGAGGAGGCCTCGTGCAAGCTGCGCCAGGGACCTCCAGCTGATGCCCTGGTCGACCTGGAGCTTCCCCACTGGGCGGGTGTGATACCCACCTCGCTCGTCCCCCAACGGCCGGTGGCAGCTCCTGATCTGCGGCCCGGGATACCGGCCCCGGACTACGTGCTGCGGTACCGGCGACCCGAGGCGGCTTGCGAAAAAGACCCACAGCGGACACCGACTGCCGCCCGGACGCCGGGGCAAACCGGTGGTCGCGACTGATCCGGGCCGACCACCGGCAGCTCGTATCTCCTTGGCTGTCGGACACTCACGCGTCAACGCCAGGTTCAGAGTCGCTGGCCCAGGCGCGCCACAGGGACGCGTAACCGGACTGGGCCGCGAGCAGCTGCTGGTGAGTTCCGAGCTCCGTCACCCGACCCGAGTCAACCACCGCCACAAGGTCGGCGTCGCGGGCGCCCTCCAGACGGTGCGCGATCGTGACCACGGTCCGTCCGCGTAGCACTCGGGCCAGGGATCGCTCCAAATGGCGGGCCGCGCCGGGATCGAGCATCGAGGTCGCCTCATCGAGGATTAGGGTGTGGGGGTCCGCGAGCAGTAGCCGGGCCAGCGCCAGCTGCTGTGACTGGGCGGGACCGATCGCCACTCCCCCGGAGCCGAGCTGGGTGGCCAGTCCCATGGGCAGCGCCCTCGCCCACTCCCCCAGGTCCACCTCGTCGAGGACCTCCCACAGCCGGAGGTCGGCGGCGGCGGCGTCACTGATCAGCAGGTTGTCCCTGAGGGACGCCGCGAAGACATGCTGCTCCTGTGTCACCAGCGCCACCTCGGTGCGCAACCTCTCGGTGGGAATCCTGGAGACATCCACTCCGCCCACCTGGACCCGCCCCGAGGACGGTGCAAACACTCCGGCAAGCAGCAGCGCCAGAGTGCTCTTGCCGGCCCCGCTGGGACCGATGACCGCCAGGCGCCGGCCCTGGTCGGGGCTGAGATCGAGCCCCCGCAACACATCCCGGCCCTCTCTGTAGGCGAAGTGAACCCGCTCCGCGGTGAGCTGCTGGGAGAGGGGCCGGGATGTCGTCAGCTCCGGCTGCGGCACCTCGCCGACGCCAAGGATCCGGGCCATCGAGGCACCCCCTATCTGGAGGGCGGCCAGCCAGCTCAACAGGATGTCGACCGGACCCACCAGCTGCTGCGCGTAGAGGGCCGCGGTGGTGACCGCCCCCAGGCTCAGAACCCCAGCGACGTGGAACAGCCCCCCCGCCAGCACCGCCGTGAACAGGGGCAGGATGTAGCAGGCCTCTGTGGTCGGAAACAGCACGACGCGAAGGCGGAAGGTCGCCCAGTCGGCCCTCAGGGAACGCTGGATTTCCTCCTCGATCTGACCGAGCCGGCGCTCCCCGAGGTTGAGGGCCTCGATGGTGCGGCCTGCGGTCATCGACTCCTGGATTCTGGAGTTGACCCGTGCCACCGCGGCCTGCCGGTTGAGGTAGGCGCTGGAGGCACGGCGGAGATACCAGCGATTGACCAGGTAGAGCGGGGGAATGGCAGGCACCAGCACCACCGCCATCGGGGGCGCGGTGACGACCAGGGCGATCACGGTCAGGGTGGCGGTGACAGTGGCGATACCCATGTCGGGCACCGCCCGCTGCACCGCGGTCGTCAGCAGCTCGACATCGGTCGTGGAACGGGTGAGCAGGTCGCCGGTGCCAGCCCTCTCCACCACCTCCAGGGGCAGCCCCAGCACGCCGTCGATCAGGCCCTCCCGCAACTTCGCTAGGATCCTTTCCCCCAGCACCGCCGCCCGGCTGCGGGCGATTCGGGTCAGCACCGCCTGGAGGCAGAGCGCGACCGCGAACACGGCCACCGCCTGTCCTATCTCCTGCCCGGTCGCACGGTGGGCGGCCAGCTGATTGACCAGGTCCCCGAGAATGACAGGTCCCACCAGCCCAGCCGCGGTCGCCGCCCCCTGGACGGTGACCAGCACGACGAGCCAGCGCCGCTCCTCCAGGATCAGGCGCATGGCGGTCCTCCTGACCGAGGCCGAGTCGGCCACCGGCAGCTGGCCGCTGATCGGGGCGGGGGCGGCCTGGCTCACCCCTGGTCCGCCTCCGACTCGAGACGTTCGAGGCCGCGCGTGACCAGGCCGCGATAGGCGGCGTTGTCACGGAGCAGGTCGTGATGCCGGCCGCGGGCGACCAGCGTGCCGTCGATCACGAACACCTCTTCGGCCTGCTCCAGCAGCAGTGGGCTCGAGGTCAGAACCACCGTGATCCTGCCCCTCCTGACCTGCTTCAGACGGCCAGCGATCGCGGCCTCGGTGTGGGCGTCGACCGCACTGGTCGGCTCATCCAGGACCAGCACCTCTGGGTTGGCTCGAAGGGCCGCCGTCAACAGCAGGCGTTGCCGCTGACCGCCGGAGAGGTTGCTCCCGCGCTCGGGCAGCTCGGTGCTCAGCCCCTCGGGCAAGCCATCCACGATCTCCTTCGCTCCGGCGGCATCCAGCGCATCGCCCAGCGGCACCCGGCTCGCTCCCCCCGTCGGAGGCGACAGGAAGTCCGACAGAGGGCCTGCCAGCAGGACCGCCTCCTTGGGAAGCACCAAGATGCGCCGGCGCAACTCCGCCAGCGGCAGCTGAGGTAGTGCCATGCCTCCCAGGGTGACCGGGTCGCTGGACTGGGACTCGACGTATCTGCCCAGGCGCTCCGCCAGTTCGGTGGCGGAGCGCTGGTCGGGGGCCACCACCGCCACCATCTGGCCCGGCTCGACCTCCAGGCCGCTGGTGCGGTCCACCAGCCGCCCCGAGCCAGCGGCCGGCCCGGACACCCCCTCCGGAAAGGCGAGATCGCGCTCGCGAGCGAGCAGGCCAACCACGCGGCTGGAGGCGACCAGCGCGCTGGTGAGGTAATAGGCGAACTCGATCAGGGCCTCGACGGGGATGAGCAGGAAGGCCGCTTCGCCGTAGGCGGTGACCAGGGTTCCGGGTGTGACCTCTCCCGCGAGCACCAGGCGCGCCCCGATTCCGGTGATGGCGACCAGCAGGATCCCGGGCAGGAACAGCTGGAGAGCAGCCACCGTCGCCTCCAGCCTGGCGGTGCGCACCGCCGCCTGGCGGATCCGCTGGGAGGCCGCGGCGAAGCGTCTGGAGAACACGCGCTCACCACCCAGCCCACGCAGCACCCGCAGGCCCACCACCGTGTCGGCGGTTATCGAGGAGGCCGCCCCGACCTCATCACGCTGGGCCCGCTGCCGTCTCTCCAGAGGGCGCAGCAGAGGCCCCAGGCAGAGAGCGGCGAGGGGAACTCCAATCACGACCACCAAACCCAGCGGCAGCGACTCCAGGAGCAGCACCACCGCGACCGCCAGCACCGCCGCCACCGCGCCGATGAGACGGGGCAACATGTCCAGGACATTGGCGATGTTGCTGACATCGCTGGATCCGATCCCGGCCACCTCCCCGGCGGCCACGTGGCGGCTGAGATCCCCGCCGAGGTGTGACGCCTGGCGCGCCACCAGGCGCTGCACGCAGGAGGAGGCCAGCAGACGGTTGGTGACCGCCTCCCGGTGGCGCAGGGCGCCGCTTCCGGCCTGGACCACCCCGAGACCGAGGATGGCGAACGCCCAGCCGATGATCGCCCCCCGGTCGGCATGGATGATCGCCTCGATGGCGGCCCCCACGACCAGCGGAATGGCGGCCTGGGTGCCCATCCAGATCGTCCCGTAGATCCCACCCACCGCCAGCTGGCGCCGCTGACGGCGTGCCAGCCACGCCAGAAAGCGCGCCGGCGAGCGGATGTCGGGCGTGCCAGGCTGCAGCAGAAGGACTGGGCGCACCCACGCCATGGTAGGCGGGCCACGGCCGGTGACCGCGGCTACTCGGCTGGGTCGGGCTCCCCGCGGTCGAGGTTCGGCTGGTCCCTGCGCCAGTAGGCCTTTACCGCCATCTGGTCTCGGGTGAGCCCGCGCCTCTGAAGCAGGTCGCGCACCGCCAGGACCGTCCTGGCCTCCCCCGCGATGTAGGCACGTCCACGGCTGGCGGGCAGGTCGGCATCGGCGGCGGCGGCCAGCAGAGGGCCGTCCGCTCCGGGCGGACCGCCGGAGCGGTTCACGAAGTGGACGGTGCCAGCCAGGCCGGGAGGAGGAGGAGGAGCGTCAAGCGCGTCGCCGACCTCCAGCAGCACCCGCACCGTCCGCGGGTCAGGAAGTGACTCGGCCATGTGGAACATCGCCGGGATGGCGGTCTCGTCACCGATGAAGAGGTGCCAGGCCGCCCCCGGGTCGACGGTGATCTTGCCTCGAGGAGCGACCACGTCCAGGAGCCGCTCCCCTGGTCTGGTCGCGTCCGCCCACCTGGCTCCGGGGCCCGACCCGTGGCGGACCACATCGATCTCAACCTCACCACGGGGCAGGTCCACCCGCCGAATGGTGTAGCGGCGGTTGACCAAGCCGCGGCCCGAGTCCAGCTTGAGCATGAGGTCCTGACCAACCCGATAGTCCAGGTCGCGCAGCTCCGGCGCCCGCAGCACGATGCGCCGCAGGGTGGCGGTCCAGTCCTCGACCGAGACAACCTCGAGATCAAAGGTCCGGGGCACAGGGAGCGGCTCTAGCCGCAGTTGACTGTCTGATGACATCGGCACCTCCTGACGGAAACTGGGCGTCGGATCGTCGGTCGGGAGCGCGCGCCCAAGGATGCCGTCAATGATCCGCCCTGGCGCCCCGCCCGGGCAGCTCGCCCCTCACGGCGGTGGCCAGGAGCCACGGCCGTGAGGGGGCTCTGGGACAGTCACCAAACTCCGGCGCCGCGCGGTGGGACGACGATCGTCACTCAACCGGCGGGTGGGCTCGCCGGCGGCATCGCCGCCACGAACTGGTGATATGCCTCCCATGCCCTGGGGCCGTAGACGGTGGCGGGGCCCCCGTCCAGCAGGAGGGTCACACCTATCATCTCCGCCACCTCCGCGGGCGTAGCACCGCGCCGGGCCGCGCCCCGGGCGTGGGCGGCTATGCAGCCGTCGCAACGTTTGACGATGGCGATCGCCAGAGCGATCAGCTCCTTGTGGCGAGCGTCGAGGGCCCCCTCCCCGATGACGGCACGATGCATGGTGGCGTACGCCGACCAGACCTCGGGGATCGCGTCACGCAACTCCTTCACGGGTTGGGCAAGGTCACCCATGACCTCTTGGTAGTCGATCTTGGTCACAGGGGTCCCTCCTGGAGGCATCGGTTGACTTCGCGGGCGGACCGTACCGCCCCCCTCGCAACAGTGACACAATTGGCCAATGTGCTACTCGGATGACGCCCTGCCACCCCTGCCCCCCATCCGCGGCGGGGCGCCTGAAGGTCAGCCGCTGATGCTGACATCCGCCGACCAAACGCGCTTTTCGGCCTACGCCGCCAGAGCGGACATGCCCAGTGCCGCGGGCATCGTCATCCTTCCCGATGTGCGCGGGCTGCACCACTTCTACGAGGAGCTGGCGCTGCGCTTTGCGGAGGCGGGGATCAACGCGGTCGCCATCGACTACTTCGGAAGGACCGCCGGCTCGGTGCCCCGCGATGACAGCTTCGAGTTCCGCCCCCACGTGGAGAAGACCACACCGGAGCAGATCGCGGCGGACACCGGCGCCGCGGTCGAGTGGCTGCGCTCGAAGGCCGGCGGCGGCTGCCAGCACGTCTTCACCGTCGGCTTCTGCTTCGGCGGAAGCAACTCCTGGAACCAGGCCGCCGCCGGGCACGGGCTGGCAGGCTGCATCGGCTTCTACGGCCAGCCCCAGCGTACCGAGCCGTTCCTCGAGCGCCTGGCAAGCCCGCTCCTGATCCTCATCGCCGGGGCCGACTTCACCCCCGCCGAGGCTTACGCCAAGTTCGCCGACGATCTCGCCGCCAGAGGCGTGGAGTTCGAGCAGCACACCTACGAAGGGGCCCCCCACAGCTTCTTCGACCGAACCTTCAAGGAGCACGAGGCGGCCTGCGCTGACGCCTGGAAGCGGATGCTGGCCTTCATAGGGCGCCACCAAGCCGTCAGCGGCTGAGATCGCCTAAAGCGCCCGAAAGGCTCCGTCGCGCAGCACCGGCACCACCGTGGAGCAGTTGAGCGCACAGGTCCACTCCAGCTCGCCCTGGTATCCGCGGCTGCTGAGCTCGCGGGCTGACACCGTATCCAGCACCGTGCGACGGATACCCTGCCGTCGCGCCTGAAGGTAGGCGGCGGCGGCGGCCTGAGCCTCGGGCGACCTCCGTCTGCGCCTCAACCCGTCGATGATGGCGCCGGCGCCGAGAAGGTCCTCCAGCGCCGGGTCCAGGCTTGCGTCGGACCACCTCTCGCCCGCCGCGATCACGGCGATGGATCTTCCCGCCGACCGCGCGAATCGTGCCACCGAGGCGGCGTTGCGGAGGCTGCCCGCCACCACCAAGGCTCCCCCCTCCACCGCAGCGGCCGAGATGGCGGAGCCGTTGGGCGAGGGCAGCACTATGGCTGAGCCCAGGGGGAGCCGGCTCAGCGTCTCCGGCGACAGCGAGTAGGGATGCTCGGCATCGACCCGCGAGCGGGACACCCCCAGCTCAACTCCCAAGGTGGCCGCCAACTCAGCGGCGCCCGAGTCGTCCCAGGGGTGAGGATGGACGGCGCAGCGCCGCTCGGTGGCGACCGCCACAGAGGTGGTGAATGTGATCACGTCGACCACCACCACCACGTCCGAGGTCGGCACCAGCGCCCTGGCGCCGAGCTCTCCCCAGCCCAGCCTCACCGTGAAGGGAGACTGTTGGGTGGCCCGGAGTCGCTCCTCGCCAACGCGGGAAGCCGGGTGGGACGCGCGGGTCGGGACGCTCACAGGAGATAGCTTGGAGCATCGAGTGCCGGGCCAGCGCCGACGGCTGCCGCCGTGGCGGTTTCGGCGGCACCACCGCCACCGCGAGCCTGGCACTGTCCGGCCGGGGCTATAGTGAGAGGAGCGGCCCGCGCCAGCCAACGCAAGGTGGACCTCACAACTTGACGCTCCCCGGTACTCTAGGCGAACTTCGGGGCAGCGAGTACCGGATGCGGACGGTCCGGGAGGAGCTGCGTGAAAACCTGGTGGCCGCGCTGCGCGCCGGCAGGCCTCTCTTCGTCGGCCTTATCGGATACCAGGAGACCGTGATCCCGCAGCTGGAGAACGCTCTTCTGGCGGGTCAGGACATCATCTTCCTGGGTGAGCGCGGCCAGGCCAAGTCGAGGTTGATCCGGGCTCTCACCAGCCTCCTGGACGACCAGATCCCGGTGATCACAGGCAGCGAGGTCAACGACCATCCCTACTCCCCCATCAGCCGCTTCGGGCGGGATCTGGTGGCCGAACGCGGGGACCAGACTCCTGTCGAGTGGGTCTCCAGGGAGCGGCGGTTCGCGGAGAAGTTGGCCACGCCCGACACCTCCATCGCCGACCTCATCGGCGAGGTCGACCCGATCCGGGTGGCGGAAGGGCGATATCTGGCCGACGAGCTGACCATCCACTACGGTCTGCTGCCCCGGGCCAATCGCGGGATCTTCGCACTCAACGAGCTGCCTGACCTGGCCGAGCGCATCCAGGTGGGCCTGCTCAACATCATGGAGGAGCGGGACGTCCAGATCCGCGGCTTCAAGGTGCGACTGGACCTCGACCTGGTGGTGGTGGCGACCGCCAACCCCGAGGACTACACCAACCGGGGACGCATCATCACCCCCCTCAAGGACCGCTTCGGGGCTCAGATCCGCACCCACTACCCGAGGTCCGGGGAGCAGGAGGCAGCGATCATCGACCAGGAGGCCTCCTCCTTCGAAGGGCTGGGGGTCCCGCTGCACGTGCCCGCCTACATGCGGGAGCTGGTCGCCGAAATCTCCCAGCAGGCGCGGCGGGCGGCGCAGGTCAACCAGCGCTCCGGGGTGTCGGTGCGCCTCTCGATCGCCAACTACGAGAGTCTCTGCGCCAACGCCATCAGGCGGGCGATCCTGCTGCAGGAGCCTGAAGCGGTGCCGCGCCTCAGCGACCTGGGCGCGATGGCGGCGTCCACCTCCGGCAAGCTGGAGCTGGAGAGCTGGGAGGATGGTGAGGACCAGGTGATCCTGCAGAAGTTGGTGAGGACCGCGGTGGGAAATGTCTTCCGCCGCCACTTCTCAGTCCAGGAGTTCGCACCCCTGGTCGCCCGCTTCGAGCAAGGGCTCAGCTGCGAGACCGGGGAGATGCTGCCGGCCGACCGTTACCTCGCCATCGCCGAGGAGGTACCGGAGACCAAGCGGATCCTGGCGGACCTGGACGAGGCCAGCCGGCCGGCCACGGTGGCCGCCGCGTTGGAGCTGGTGCTGGAAGGGCTGCACATCTCCAAGCGGCTCAACAAGACAGTGGTCGACGGGGCCACCGTCTACAGCACCTGAGGCGTCCTGTTGGCGCCTGCGCTGCAGCGCTACAGCCGCTGGGACGGCAGCCAGGAGGGCGGCTCGCCAGACATGGACGAGGTCTTCGCGCGGCTGGCCGAGGACGTCTTCCATGGGTGGGACTTTGAATCTGCGCTCCGGCGCCTGCTGAGCCAGGGCTTCAAGGACGAGCAGGGCAACCGACTGCCCGGGCTGGATCGCATGCTGGCCGAGCTGCGCCGACAGCGGCAGCAGCGCCTTGAGCGCCACAGTCTGGAGAACCTTTTCCAAGGATTTGAGGAGAGGCTGGACCGGATCCTGACCAGGGAGCGGGCGACACTGCAGGAGCGGCTGGGGCAGGCTGGCGGTGAGGAGACGACCGGGCTCAGGCAGAAGATGATCGAGAGCCGCTTCCGGCAGCTGGACGAGCTCCCCTCCGAGCCCGCCTCCGCGATCTCAGCCCTGAACGACTACGAGTTTCTGGACCAGCAGGCGGGGCAGGACTTTCGCGAGTTGGTGGAGGAGCTGCGGCGCCAGTTCGCCGAGGCCCATTTCCAGCACTTGAGCGAGGGACTGAGGCAGATGGGTCCGGAGCAGGTGGCTCAGATGCGGCAGATGGTCCAGGAGCTGAACCAGATGCTGGAGCGTCGGCTGGGTGGCGAGGATCCCCAGTTCGAGCGGTTCATGGACAGGTGGGGGGACCTGTTTCCGGAGCACCCCAACACCCTGGAGGAGCTCCTGGAACAGCTGCAGCAGCGGATGGCGGAGATGGATTCCCTGATGCGGTCGCTCTCACCCGAGTCGCGCCGGCAGATGCAGGAGCTGTTCTCTGCCGCCATGGCCGACCCGGAGTTGCAGGCGCAGCTGGATCAACTCGCCAGGCTGCTCTCCCGAATGGCGCCCCAGGGAGCGCCCAGCTCGGCCTATCCCTTCTCCGGGACTGACGACCTGGACTTTCCCGAAGCCCTGGAGATGATGGGAGAGCTGCGCCGGTTGGAGGATGTGGAGCGCGGCCTGCGCCAGGCCTACCGAGGCGAACCGCTGCCTGAGCAGGTTCGCCAGCAGATGGCGGAAGTGCTCGGCCCAGGAGCCGCCCAGAGTGTCGCCCAGGTGCAGGCACTGGTGCGCAAGATGGAGGAGAGTGGCCAGCTGCAGAGGGGCGAGCAGGGGTTGGAGCTCACCCCCTATGGGGTCCGCCGCATCGGCCAGAAAGCCCTTGGCGACGTCTTCAAGCGCCTGGGTGGAGACAGGCTCGGCAATCACAGCCTGGGCCGGTCGGGAGGTGGCGGCGACCCCGGCGACGACACCAAGACCTATGAGTTCGGCGACCCCTTCCACCTCGACGTGCAGCAGACCGTGATGAACGCGATTCGGCGCCAGGGCGGCAGCCCGCCGCTGCGGCTGGAGGAGCGGGACTTCGAGATTGTGAGGTCGGACAGGACGGTGCAGTCCAGCACCGTCCTGATGCTGGACATGAGCCGGAGCATGCCCCTGCGCGGTTACTTCTACGCCGCCAAGAAGATGGCCTTGGCGCTGGAATCATTGATTCGAACTCAGTTCCCCAGGGACAGCCTGTACGTGGTCGGCTTCTCCGACTACGCTCGCGAGATAGCCGCCGGGGAGCTGGCCCAACTCTCCTACAGTGAGTACGTCTACGGCACCAACATGCAGCACGGCCTGATGCTGGCCCAGCACCTGCTCGGACGCCATCGGGGCGGCAACCGCCAGATCATCATCGTCTCCGACGGCGAGCCCACCGCCCACATGGAGGGATCGCAAGCGGTGTTCCGGTACCCCCCGCTGCCGGAGACCTTCGAGAAGACCTTGCTCGAGGTCCAGCGCTGCACCAAAGAGCGGATCGTTATCAACACCTTCATGTTGGAGAGCAACAACTACCTGGTCCAGTTCGTGAAGCAGATCACCAGGCTCAACCGCGGGCGGGCCTTCTTCGTCAGCCCGGAACGGCTGGGCGACTACGTCCTCCTGGACTACGTGAGCTCCCGCCAGCAGGGCGGATGACCGTGGCCGAGACCGGCCTGGACCCGGCTCGGCGGCAGTTCCAGGAGCGCATCCTGGTGCAGCTACGCTCGCGCTACCCCGCTTGGGAGTTCCGGGCCGTCCCGGACGGCTTCGCCGTCACCGGCAGCCGGGATCGCCACACGGTCAGCTTCTCGCTAACCACCGTGCACCAGGCCGTGGGGCGTCCGGGGGCGACTGTGCCGAATGAGATCTCGCGCTTCGTGGCCTCGGCCGCCCCCAGGCTGGCGGCCGCCGAGGAAGGGGCCGGCGAGGCGGCCCCCGACCCCACCACCCTGGTCTGGTGCGTGCGCACAGAGAAGGTGATCCGCCGCTACCCGCGGGCTGGCGAGCTGCTGACCAGAGCCCTGCCGGGGGGCCTGCTGGCATTCATAGCCGAGGCTCTGCCCGGAGAGATCATGCGGGGCGTTTCCTCCCTGGAGGCGGGACGCTCGGGGCTGGGAGAGGAGCAACTCCTGGCCAGCGCTGACCAGAACACCAGGGTGCGGCTGGATAGCTGGCGTGAGCGGCTCCGGGCGGAGCCCCCTCACGGTCGCTGGCTCTTCACCGAGGATGTCCTCTTCTCCAGCAGCCTGCTCCTGGTCCCCGAATTCCTGGAGGCGGTGGCCGCCAGAGGTGGGGGCAGGGCGCTGCTGCTGGCACCCGACCGCGGCATCTTGGTGGCGGCGGTCCGGGAGGGCGCCGATCCCGATCAGCTGCGCCACATCGGCAGGCGCCTTTACGGCCGGGCGACCAGCCCGCTCATCCCGCAACTGCTCACCACCGATGGGCGGCAGCTGGCCCTCCACCCCTCCGAACGGGAACCGCGGCGCCCGTGGACCGGCTGGCGACAGGTCCTGGGCCGGTGACCGCCGGCGCGGGAACGGCTCCGCCAGGGGTGGAGGAGGCGGTGGCCAAGCTGGCCCGAGAGGCTGGAGAGCGCTACGGTCAGCCGATGGTTGGAGTTGAGGTGCTCCCCTTCGGGCTGATGGGCTACACCGCCACCCCGACCCAGAGGGACCAGCTGGTGGAGCTCCTGACCGGGGTCTGGCCGGGGGCACGAGCCAGAATCCTTGTGCTTGCGCAAAGGCGTGCGCGGCTCAGACTGCGACCTGGCACGGTGACGCTCGACATCTGGCGGAGACCCCGTTCGGGTGGCGGCAAGGCGGAGCCCGAGCGGTCCACTCAGCTTCTCCCCGGCGACCCCGCGGCCGAGGTGGTCGCCTTTCGGACGGCCGGGCTGCTGGTGCGCGCCCCCGGCGACGCCCTCGGCTGGGTGGACCGCGAGGCTGACTTCACACTTGATCCCATCTCCTCGGGAATCTCCTGCGCCGAGGGGTCGGCCGGCGGCCGCCCCGATGGGGGCTGGGATGTGGAGCTGGTGCTCGGCACCGCCCTGGATCACCTGGGAGAGCCCTATCTCTGGGGCGGGACCGGCGGGGGTGGATTTGACTGCTCGGGACTGGTCTGGCGGTCATTCCTCAAGGCGGGCTTGTTGCTGCCCAAGAACAGCCGCCAGCAGCGGCTGCTGGGGGCTCGGGTGCCGCGCCGGGACATGGTCCGGGGGGACGTGGTGGCGGCCGTGAGCAGGGGCCCGCGCCGGACCAGCCACGTGGCCCTGGCGCTCGGCCCCCAGGAGGTGGTCCATGCCTGCAGCGAGCTGGGTGTGGTCCGCCGTGAGCCTCTGGACGACTTCCTGGAGCGGTATCGGATCCTCACCATCCGCCGCATCCCGGGAGAGCAGGCCCGCGCTCGGTAACCTTGGCGGGTGATCGCCTCCTGCCGGCCCGATCCCCCCGCCGGCGAGCTGCGCCTGCCACCTGCGCTCTCAGGGCTGCGCGACTCGCGGGTTGATGTGGTGGGGATAGCCGGGGTCGAGGGAGGCGAGATCGCCAACTACCTGCTGGCGGCCGGCTTCACCAGGGTCGTGGGACACGACCAGCAACCTGACCTGGCGGCACTGAGCGCGGCTCACCGCCTCGCCCACGCCGGCTCTGCCGAGGTGGAGCGCCGGGCTCATCTAGATCGATTGCTGACAGGCCTCTTCCAGGTGAACCTGGGCGAGCGCTACCTGCAGGGGATCGCGGAGTCGGAGCTGATCATCGCCAGCCAAGCCTGGTTCCTGCACCCTGCCAACGCGGTCCTGCACCAGCTGCGAGCGCAGGGCAGGCCGTTCTACTCTCTGATCCAAGCCTACCTGGACCTGGCCCGCGGACCCGTGATCGGCGTCACCGGAAGCCACGGCAAGTCCACCACCTCCGCGCTGGTGGCGGCTGCGCTGCGCCGGGCGGAGGTATTCCCCGCGGTCTGGCTGGGCGGCAACGACCGCCACAACCAGCAGGCGCTGGAGGCGGTGGCCGGCGACGAGGCCGGCGAGAGCTGCCTGGTGCTGGAGATCTCCAATCGACAGCTGCTGCAGGCGACCTCCGCACCTTCGATCGCGGCCATCACCAACATCACCCCCAACCACCTGGAGGAGCATGGGGGGATGGCGGGGTACGTCGCCTGCAAGCGTCGGATCTTCGACCTGGACGGGTGCCGGGTGGCGGTCAGGAATGCCCAAGACCCGGTCAGCCTTGAGAGCGGGCCCCTGCGAGAGGGGGTTGCGGAGCTGCGCTTTTCGACGTCACGAGCTGCCCTCGAGGGCTGGGACGGGGCCTTCCTGGACGGGGGCTGGCTCTTCGAGCGGCGGCGGGGTCGGGACACCGCTGTCCTCGAGGCGTCCTCACTGCGGCTGAAGGGAGAGCACAACCTGGCCAACGCCCTGGCGGCGATCGCACTCTGCTCCGCCCTGGAGGAGCGCACCGCCGGCCGTCAGGTGGCGGTGGGAGAAGGGATCGGCAGGTTCGGCACCCTGGCCCACCGCATCCAGCTGATCTGGCAGGAGGAGGGCGTCGACTACTACGACGATCTCTCCAGCACCACCCCGCAATCGACCCTGGCCGCGATCCGCACAGTGGGGCACCCGGTGATCCTGATCTGCGGTGGCCAGGACAAGGGGATCTCCTTCGACGACCTGGCTGAGCAGCTGGGTGGGCCGGTAAAGCAGGTGATGCTGCTGCCCGGCACGGGGTCGAGCCGCATCGCCGAGGCCGCGGCCCAGCGGTCCCTTGGGGACCTGATTCATGCGGTCGCCACTCTGGAGGAGGCCGTGGCGGGCGCCCGCCACCTGGCCAGATCCGGCGATGCCGTCCTGCTCTCGCCCGCCTGCCCAGGCTTCTTCTCCGCCCACTACCAGGAGGGTGGCTACCGCAAACTGGTGCGCCGGCTCTCTACTTCTCCTCGTCGACGAAGGGCGCCAGGGTGAAGGGAGCGAGCGCCACCAGTTCGAAGGCCGCCCCGCAATTGGGGCAGTCGACCAGATCCCCCACCGCCTCGGCCTGGGACAGGTCCAGCTGGGCCCCGCAGTCAGGACACTCCTGGTCTTGGATTGCTGGCTGGGACATCGTCTTCCTCCTGAAATGAGCGGCGCCCCCAGCCCGCGGCCACGCGGCCAGTGGACGCACTGGCACCTCTTCCAGGCGAGTGTACCGGCCAGCTGTCGAGTGACCCTTGATGAGGGGGACACCCCCCTGCAGGAGGCCCCGGAGCTGGCTGCCGCCCTCGGGGTCCCAGGGCTGAGACTGAAACGGGAGGACCTCTCCCCCACCGGATCCCACAAGGCCCGCAGCCTGGGGCTGCTGGTCTCCGACCTGCTAGCCCGTGGTCAGGACCAGGCCGTGATCTCGTCGTCCGGGAACGCCGCGGTGGCGGCCGCCGCCTACGCCCGCGAGGCCGGGATAAAGGTCCTGTGCCTCATCTCCCCACTCACTCCGCGGGTCAAGCTGGAGGCGATCCTGGAGCAGCCCGTCACCGTCGTCGCCAGCTCTCAGCCGGTGGTGCTGCTGCACCACGCCTCCACCAGATGGGGCCTGGTTGACCTGCGGGCCTCCACGAACCCGCTGGGACCAGCCGCGTATCGCGGGATCGCCGCTGAGCTGGCGGAGTCGGGCCCGTGGCTGGCGGTCTTCACCTTCGCCAACAGCGGAGCCACCGCGCTCGGCATCCACCGGGGGTTCCAGCTGATGGGTGAGCCCCAGCCGCAGCTGCACGTGGTGGAGGGGTGGCCGGGAGGAGAGATGACCCGGCCCTGGTACCGCGACGCCGAGGAGCACCTGCCGAGCGGCGTCGGCGACCTGGGCACGCGCCGCAGCCGGTTGGCTCCGGCGGTGCGACGGGCGATGAGGCAGAGCGGTGGGCGAGGCTGGCGGGTGTCGCGAGAGGAGATGGAGGCCGTGCGCGAGCAGGCGGCCTCACTTCGGCCTGGAACTTCCTGGGAGGGACTGGCGGCACTGGCCGCCGCCCGAAGGTGGGCGCAGACCGAAGGTCCTCGGGGCGCGGTGGGCGTGCTGCTGACCGGAGCCGAGAACCAGCTGGACCCCTCCCCCCATCCCGCCATCTCCAGGGTGGTACCGGTGGCGGAGAACCCGGCCGAACTCGACACTGTCCTGACCCAGGCGGGCTTCCGCAGGCAGCCGCATGGGAGCTGAGCCCCAGGTGGCGTTCGTGGGCCCGGAGGCGGTCGCGGCGATGGCCAGCCACTGGCTGGTCGTGTGCGCCGACAGCTGCCGGCTCACAGCCCCGACAGGGACGATCCTGGAGCTGCCGGGCGAGGAGCGCTCCAGCCAGCGCCTGCTGGCTGCCGAGCAAGCTCGCAGCCTGATCCGAGAGCGGGCCTCCGGCGTGGTCGTCTGGAAGTCATCAGTGATGGTCGAGCGGCTGGCCCAGGAGCTCGGAGTTCCCCTGGCCAACAGCCCGGCTGCGCTGGCCCGCCGTCTGGAGAACAAGGCTCACTTCAGCCGGGCGGCCGCCGACGCCGGACTGCCGGTTCCCGACTTCGTGGCGGGGAGGGCAGGACGCGAGCTGGCGGAGGCTGCGGGGCGACTGGGCCTGCCCCTGGTGTTTCAACTGGCCCATGGCTTCTCGGGTGCCAGCACCCACCGGGTGGAGACGCCGGCCGATTTGATGGAGATCAATCTCCGTCACCTGGGCCACCCGTGCCGGATATCCCGGCTGGTGAGCGGCACCCCCGTCACCGTCTCCGGGGTCGCCCACCATGACTTCCTGGAGATGGGACCAGCCTGCCTGCAGCTGACCGGCATCCCCACCCTCACCCCCCACCCGATGGGATCCTGCGGCAACGACTTTGGGTCCTTGGTTCCCCACCGTTCCGCGGTCGAGGAGACCGCTCATCGCCTGGGATGCTGGGTTCGAGACCAGGGCCACCGGGGAGTGTTCGGGGTGGACCTCGTGGTCGAGCCCGACGGCACCTGCTGGTGCATCGAGGTGAACCCCCGTTTGGTGGCCAGCGTTCCGCTGTGGAGCCTCTCCGCCCGCGACACGGGCCAGGCCTCCCTGCTCGACCTCCACCTCAGCTGCTTCGGGCTCGCCCGGGGTGGGCCGGGGGCACTCACCTGCCACTGGTCCCAGCTGATCCTGTACCGGCGCGCACCCCCCTCCCCAGCCCCCCTGCCTGCAACCGGCTGCGGGGTGATCGACTCTGCAGGTGGATTCCAGCGCACCGGGGACCTCTCTCTCGACGGGCCGCCACCCGGGCAGGTCGGGCTGGTGGTGCGGCCAAGCGCCGGCCCCGGGCAGGAGGTGGCCAGGGTGATCATGGAGGGGCCTCTGGTGGACCCCGAGGGCGAGCTCCTGCCACCGCTGCGGGCTCTGGCCACCAGCCTGCGCGCCCAGTTGGAGATGACCGACAGCTCCTGAGCCCGTTTCGAGATGGCCTGGAGGCGGTACCTTGGGGGTGTGGAGTTCCGTGACTACTACACCACCATGGGGGTCCCCCGCACCGCCTCGGAGAAGGAGATCCGGGCTCGCTACCGCAAGCTGGCCCGGGAACTTCACCCCGACGTCAACAAGGACCCCAAGGCCACCGAGCGCTTCAAGCGCGTCAACGAGGCCTACGAGGTGCTCAAGGACCCTGAGAAGAAGGCCAAATACGACCAGTTGGGGGCCGACTGGGAGCAGATGGAACGCGCCCAGGCGAGCCGGCCGCCCCGCCCGCCCCAGGCCGCCCGCTCCTCCTCCTCCCAGGGAGCCCACTTCTCCGGCTTCAGCGACTTCTTCGAGACCTTCTTCGGGGGCCGCGGCAACGAGCCTGACCCCCTGGTCGATCTGGAGCTGGAACGGTTGCGGCGCGAGCAGCAGGCCCCCAGGCGCGGCCAGGACAGCGAGTACACGGTCGAGGTGACCCTGGCCGAGGCTGTGGCCGGCGGCGACCGGAACCTCCAGGTCTCCACCTCCGAGGCCTGTCCCACCTGCCACGGAACCGGACGAGTGTCCGAGCCTGGCTCTGGTGGGGGGACCGCGGTCAAGGTCGAGTTGAAGACCTGCCCAGCCTGCAGTGGCGCGGGTCGGCAGTCGCGCCAGCGCAGTCTGCGGGTGACAATCCCCAAAGGGGTAACCGAGGGCTCCAGGATCCGGGTCTCGGGAGAGGGCGCGGTCGGCGCCAACCAGGGCCCCAGGGGAGATCTGTATCTCAGGGTGAAGCTCCATCTGGAGCCGGGCGTAGAGGTGAAGGGACGGGACGTGCACATGGTGCTGCCCGTGCGTGACTATCGAGCCGCCCTCGGCGGAAGGCTGCAGGCCCTGGCTCCGACCGGCATGCTCGAGGTCACCATTCCACCCGGCTGTCCCGCCGGACGAATGCTGCGCGTGGCCGGGAAGGGCATTCCGGCGCTCCGCGACGGCGGCAAGAGCGGAGACCTCTACCTCAGGGTGAGAGTCGCCACCGCCGGCGAGTTGAAGGAGGCCGAGCGCAACGCCTACCTGGAGCTCGCCAGAGCCGACGGCCAGACGGGCTGAGCCGGAAAGTCAGCCGGGCTTCTCGGTCGGCTGGACCAGGAAGATCCAGATGTCCCAGATCATGTGGCTCAGGACCAGGGCCGGCATGGGGACCTCCAGCGCCGCCAGACCAGACCAGGCTGCCCCAGCCATGCTGGCAGCGCCGATGAGGGTGGCGTTGCCGGTGCACAGGTGGGCCCCCCCGTAGAGAGCGGTGGCAGACGCGGCGCCTCGCCATCTCCCCAGCCGGCGTGCCAGCGTCCGCTGCAGCAGGCCGCGCCAGAAGAGCTCCTCGGCGGGCGCCACGATCAGGCCCAGACGCAAAGCCAGCTCGGAAGTCGGGCGCAGGCGGCGCAGCGAGTAGATGTCGCCGATGTCCCTCGGCCCCTGGGGCATCACCCGCCGCGCGATCCGATCCCCGGCGGTGAAGACCCCGTACAGGCCGGTCGCGATGGCGGCGCCGGACAGCAGGTGCGAAGCCCGAGGCCGTTCCCCTCTGAGAGATCGGTCGCCGCAGATTGCGGCTGCGCCCAGCACCAGCCCGGTCTTCGTCATGCGCTGCCAGAAGCTGTGCTTGGGGCCGCGAAAGGTGGCCCAGAAGGCGACGTAGGCGGCGGCCGTGCCACCCGCGGCCCATAGCGCCTGCTTTCCCGGGTCCGCTGCTCGCCTCACCATCTGGTCATCCTCCCGGCCTCCAAAGGGCGGTCACGGCCAGCCCCAGCACCATCAGGGCGCCGAAGGCCATGTGTAGCTGCGCGGTCTCCAGGTCGATCATGGCGATCGCTCGCTGCTGTCCCGCCGCCCCGAGCTCGGAGGCTCGAAGAGCCCTGACGAAGAGGGGCAGCGACAGTATCGCGAAGAGGCTGAGGGGCGGGATGGCCGCGAACGCCACCCCCAGGGCCAGCGCCATGTAGGCCCCCACCACCAGGAACACGTAGAGGGCGTGGGCGGTGCGCCGGCCGGCCCGGATCGAGACGGTGCTGATGCCCGCCCGGGCATCCTCGCCGATGTCGCGCCACTCGTTGCCGTGCAGGATGGCGGTCACCAGCAGGCCGATGGGGATGCTCACAACCGCCGCCGTCAGCGACCACCGGCCGGTGACGGTGAAGTACCCGCCCAGCACCATAAGCGGGCCCATCAGCAGGAAGACCAGGGGCAGGCCCGCCGCCCGGTACTTGTATTGCAGAGGAGGGGCGGTGTAGCCCCAGCCGCCCAGCAATCCCACCAAGCCCAGGATCAACAGATCCCAGCCGCGAACCGTGATCAGGTAGACGCCGATGGCGGTCGCCAGCCCGAAGGCGGTGCCCGCCAGCCAGAAGGCGGCTCGTTCCTTGACCCGGCCCGTCACCAGAGCCTGGCTCGCCCTGGGAGATGTGATCGAATCGACCCCCTTGCGGACATCGTAGATCTCGTTGACCACGTTGGTGCCCACCTGGAGCAGGATCCCGCCCGCGAAGGCGAGCAGGAACAGCGGCCAGTTCATGGCATGATGGGCCAGCGCCAGCCCACCCGCCGCCGCCACCGGGGTCGCCGCCGCGGTGAGGCTGAAGGGACGGGCTATCTCCAACCAGCCCCGGGCACGGCGACCGAGCCCCACCCGGTCTGAGTCGCCCAATCCCGGCTCGGAGCTGGCACGATCGACCGACGCGGCGGTCTGGGCGGAGGAGTAGATCACCGCCGCCCGCAGGAGCGCCTCCACCTGCTCATCCTCCTGGAGGATCGGTTGGAGGATCGGCAGCGTCATGCCGGCCAGGCGGTAGCGCTCACAGCCCGCGGCGATCTCCTCGGGAGTGCCGCACAGGAGAAAGGCGTCGACCAGGTCGTCGGGGATGAGCTGGGCCGCCCGGTGGTAGTCCTCGCTGCGCCAGGCGGCCCCAATTTGCTGGCGGACAGCGGGATCGAAGCCGGCCCTGGTGAGGGCCTGGTCGGATTGCACCGAGAGCATGTAGATGACGAACGGCTCCCGCTTGGCGCGATCCAGGGCCAGGCGGCGGCTCCTGTCAGCCAGCGCCAGCAGGTAGCCCGCCACCTCCACCGCCCCCTCGGGCCGACCTGCGGCCCGCCTGGCGGCCTCGATCCGGCTCACCCCGACCCGGAGGGCCGCTATCGACTCCGCCGGACGGGCCAGGAAGCCGTCGGCCCGCCTCCCCGCCAGCTCGTGGAAGGCTCTGCGATACCCCGCCACCCAGAGCTGCACGGGATGCAGCGGGGGAAACATCGGCTCGATCTCGGGCAGCCCGTCCGGAGCCGGCAGCCGGTCACCGCGCCAGAGGTGGGTCAGGTCATCCATCGCCCGCTCCACCTTCTCGATGGCCGCCTCCGGCTGGTAGGGAATGCGCAGCTGGCCCAGCCTGAGAGGGAGCGCTGTGCCCAGAGCCAGGGTCATCCTGCCCGGGGCCATGTCGTCGAGGGCGCTCAGGGTCATAGCGGTGAGCACCGGATGGCGGGTGTTGGGGTTGAGGGCACCGAGGCCGATGCGGATCTCGGCCACATCGCGGGCAACCGCGGCAGCGTAGGTTATGGCGTCGCGCTCGAAGTAGGTCTCGTGGAAGAAGACCGAGTCCAGCCCGGCGGCGGCCGCCTGCTGGGCGTAGCCCACAGCCGCGGCCACCTCGCCGTGACCCCCGAGCCCGAGCCCGACCGGTCGTCTGGAATCGGCCATGCCTGCCTCCCTAAAGCGGCGAACCTGAGCGGGCTGACGGTCAGTCAAGGCAAGGTTAGCCGCTCCCGGAGGCCGCCGAGGCGGGCCCGGTCCCCCCACTTCCCACCGGTGGTCGGCGCCGCTCCCCCATCAGGGGACGAACGGGCGGCCCTCCCGGGCGAGCTCGACCTCTCCATCGGGGTGCAGGAGCACCTCCGGAGGCTGGACCCTGCCGTTGTAGGAGGAGAACATCGAGGACGCGTAGGCGCCGGTCTCCTGCAGCACCACCAGATCGCCGCGGCGCATTGGCGGGAGGCGGTGCACCCCAAAACTGTCTGTGCTCTCACAGAGCGAGCCCTCCACCCGGGTGGGCAGACTCGTCGACGCCGACCGGGCGGGGGCTGTGACCGCGATCACCGGGTGGCGGGCCCCGTACAGGGCCGGGCGCACCAGCTCCGCGAAGCTGGCGTCGATGACCACCTGGGCGCCGTCGGGCCTGGTCCGCACATGCAGCACCCTGGCCACCAGCCAACCACTGGTGGCGACCAGGTACCTGCCCGGCTCGACCGAGACCCGGGCGGGCAGTGGGGTGCCCCTCGAATCCAGAGCCGCCTCCAGCTCCTCCCGGAATCGCCGGGGCGCAGGACCCGCCTGGGATGCGGCGGGGAAGCCACCTCCCAGGTCGACCGTGTCCATCTCCGGGTCTCGCCCAGCCAGCTCCGCCACCAACCGGCAGGCACGCTCCGCGGCCACCGCCCAGGCGGCCGCTCCTCGCAGCTGGGAGCCGACGTGGACATGCACACCGCGGAGCCGGACCCCGGTGCCGGCTTGGCCGATCTCCTCCGCCAGATGGCGCAGCTGCGGCTCAGCCATGCCGAACTTGCTATCGCTGGTGCCCACCCTGAGGCCCGCGTGAGTGTCGGGGTCCACGCCCGGATTGAGCCGCAGCAGGAGGTCGAGCGACCGGCCGGGGGCGAGCCCGCGCTCTACGGCCAACCCCAGTAGCACCCTTGCCTCCTCTTGCGACTCCAGCGTGAGCCAGCGAAGGGGTAAGCCGGCGCGAGCCGCCGCCACCGCAGCTTCGAGGTCGGCATCCCGCTTGCCGATCCCCTCCAGGGTGACTTCGGAGTTGGGCAGGCCGGCGCGAGCAGCCGCGTCCCACTCTCCCCTGGAGACCACGTTGGCTCCCAGTCCGGCACCCGCCAGCCGCGCGACCACCGCGGGAAGGGGGTTTGCCTTCAGTGAGTAGTGGACGAGCCATGGCTCGGGGAAGGCGGACCGCACCTCCCTCGCGCAGCGGTCCAGCTCCCGCAGGTCGGTCAGGTAGCAGGGGGTCCCATAACGATGGGCGGCGGCAGTTGCTGCGACGGCGATGTCGGGGCGAAGAGGCTGGGGCTCCTCAGTCGGAGGTGACACCGCTCTCCAGAACCAGGAGCGCTCCTTGGTCGGCGTCCAGGCGCGCCCTGACCCCCCAGGGAAGCGTGGCCAGGTGGCGGCCGTGCCCGATAGGAAGGTTGTAGATGGTGGGAATCCCAAGCGGGCAGAGCAGGTCGGCGAAGACCTGCTCCAGAGCCAGGCTGGGACCGGGGCTGCGAGGACCGCAATTGGTGTGCTGGCCGATGACAATCCCACGGCACCCCGCCAGCTGGCCGGACGCCAAAAGATGGGCCAGGTCGCGCTCCACGGAATAGGGCTCCTCGTCGACGTCCTCAAAGCAGAGGATGCTTCCCGAGAGATCAGGCGCCCACGGAGTCCCCACCAGCTGGGAGAGAAGGGTTAGGCAGCCCCCGGCCAGCCTGGCCTCCACCACCCCACCGACCAGGGTCCCCACGTAAGGGTCGTCGGGATCCGGATCCACCGCAAACGGGGCATCGCTCATCAGGGCCCGCCGCCAACCCTCCAGCGAGTACTCGCTGGGTCGGGCCAAAGACGTGAGCATCGGCCCGTAGAACGTGACCCAGCCCAGACTCTCCTGCAGCACCGAGTGGATGACGGTGATGTCGGAGAAGCCGACGAAGGCCTTGGGCGGTAGGTCGGCCAGGGCAGCCAGACGGCCCTGGTCCAGAGCCAGCGCGGTGCGCATCGCCCCTGCCCCGCCCTTGAGGCATATGACGGCATCGATATCAGGGCGCTCGAGCATGCCGAGCAGATCCTCCGCCCGCTCCTCATCGGTGCCGGCCAGGTGCCCGTAGGCCGAGGTCGCATGTGGTGCCAGCTCCACCGCGAGGCCGAGGCCGGCCAGAGTCGAGATCCCGCGCTCGATCCTCGATGGCTCTACGAACGAGCCGCTGGGCGCCACCACGCCGACCCTCATCCCAGAGCGCAGCCGCGGAACGCGGCGCGGGGCAGCTCTCAAGTGGCGACGCTCGGCTGGACAGGGGACATCGGAGCCGACTATACGGTCAGTGTGGACTGCGGTCGCGGGAACTTACGGTGGCGCCGCCTTGCGCCCGCCCCGAAGGCCGAAGTGCCAGCACCGGCCGGGAGGGTCGCGGCGCAACCGTCGCGACCCTCCCGAGGGGTGACCCCGATCCGGCTCAGAGGGCCAGGTGGAACCCCAGCGCGAAGTTGAGGGTGGCCGCGTACATGAGGTAGATCAGCCACGCCCCGGTGATGATGTGGAAGAAGCCCAGCGCCCGCTCCCCGATGTCACCACCGATCTTGAAGGTGGCGAAGATGTCCGCGATGTAGACCAGCAGCAGGCCCAGGAAGAGGGTCCCGACCGGCCAGTCGCCGACGTGATAGAAGACGATCAGCCCCAATAACGATATGAATGAGAACGAGATGGCCATGTAGCCGTTGGGCCGGGGATCCGCACCCTTAGAGCGGTTGTAGCCGATGGCGAACCAGTGGACGCCGTAGGAGGTAAAGGCGAGCGCCGCCATGTAGAGAGGTCCAGCGGTGAAGGTGTGGAACCAGACCAGCCCGGCGAACAGATAGGTGCCGGTCAAGAACTGCAGGAATCCAGGCATCCAGATTCCCCAGACCCCGGTGGCGAGGTTGACCTGGGGGTCTCTCTTGGGAGAACCGAACAGCTCCTGGGGACCGTAGATCAGGTAGCCGGTGGCGAGCCCGAAGAAGCCCAGGGCGATTGGCGGAAAGGCCGACGCGGGTAGCGAGACGATGGTCATGGACACCCCCTATCTGAAAGCGATTGCTTGCACCAGCAAGCAACCTAATGGGTCATGAGCGCGTTCGTCAATAGCTTGCCCTCGCAAGTTTTCCCAACCGGGCCCCGGGAACGGCCGGTGGCCCAGCCCGCGGCCTCGGTCGGCCCGCATCCAGCCGGCTGGAGCGTGGAATGGAGACCGGAAGACCGTTACTTCCCAAGTTGGCCAATGTCGGCCAAGACGGGAGTCTGTTCACCCAAGCATGTGAGGCTGGGTTGTCGCCCCCGTAGCGGCGCAGGGGCATGGGAGCCACTTGGGTGACGGGTTGCCCCATCAGTCGGGCGGCAAGGTGAGCCAAGGGCAGGTGCGAGAGCC
>JAJZJU010000127.1 GCA_021809895.1 bacterium | reverse complement strand
CCGGCGCCGTGCTCAGCTATTCCGGTTGCGGCCAGTTCATGCTCACCGGCCCTGGAGGTGACGCCCTCTTGGCCGCGGGACCCGTTCTGGGGATGGAATCGAACCTCATCCGGCTGACAGGGAGGGCCCTGCCGGCGTAGGGAGGGAGGGCCGCGAGAATCGGTCACTGGACCGATGGAGGGGGATGCCGAGGGTTACCCTCGCGCTCCCAGGAAAGCCGCCGGCTGACCGCGGCAGCGCGTCGCCGTCTCCGGCACCTCTCCCACAATGCCCGCCGACCGCGGCCCGCCCGCGCGCGCTGAGCGGCGGAGTGAATGTGGTTCAACCGTCTTTACATGCGTGTGCAGAGACCCTGGGAATGGAACAGCTGGCGCACCAGCAGCGGTATTTGTCCGAGGGATGCCGTGCCCGTTGCACCTCAGCGCTCGTCGTCGTCGGCCCAGCCGGTCCAATGGGTGGTCCCGGCCGACGCCTCTTCCGGGGGCCAGCGCGTTCCGGGGCCCTGGCGGGCTTCTCCTGTCCTGGACCGTCTGGCTGACGACGGCGATATCATCGACTCGAGCTGGCCGGCATTTGCAGGGCACGGGGCGAGCTTCTAAGCGAGTGCCACAAGGAGGGCCACCCCAATCGCGGAGTCGATGATCGACGAGGTCGCGGCGGAGGCTTCGGACCAACCGACCATCAGAGCCCCAGGGTGGCTGCGGGCCCAGCCCGGGGCCGCGCGCTCACTGGGGAGAACCCTGGCCGACTACGCCAGCCTGACCAAGCCCGGGGTCATGAGCCTGCTTTTGGTGACCGAGTTCCTGGCCATGGTCACGGCCGCCAGGGGCTTCCCGGGATGGGGCCTCACCGCCGCTGCTCTGGCCGGCGGCGCCATGGCCTCGGGAGGGGCCTCGGCGATCAACTGCTGGTTCGATCGCGACATCGACGCGGTGATGGGCCGGACCCGCAACCGGCCGGTGCCCGCGGGGAGGATCGCACCGGGGGCTGCGGTCGCGTTCGGGCTGGTCCTGACAGCGCTCGCCTTCGCCACCTTCTGGACTTTGGTGAACCCGCTGGCGGCGGCTCTGTCACTGGCTGGCGGCGGCTTCTACGTCCTTGTCTACACCTTCTGGCTGAAGCGCACCACCAAGGAGAACATCGTCATCGGCGGGGCGGCTGGGGCAGTGCCCCCGCTGGTGGGCTGGGCGGCGGTGACCCACGGGGTGGGTGCGGTCGGCCTGCTGCTCTTCCTGCTGGTATTCCTGTGGACGCCCCCGCACTTCTGGTCACTCTCCCTGATCCTGCGACGCGACTACCAGGCGGTCTCGGTCCCGATGCGGCCGGTGGTGGTGGGGGTGCGCCGGACCAAGACCGGGATCGCGGCCTACGCCGTCATCATGACCGCGGCCAGCTGCCTGCCGGCCATCTGGCTGGGACCGCTGCAGCTTCTGGTCGCCCTGGGGCTGGGGCTGCCCTTCATGGCTCTCAGCGCACGGGTGCTGGCTGAGCAGCTGGGGACAGTCTGGGCCAAGCGGCTGTTTCTCTTCTCCATCGCCTACCTGTTCCTCTACTTCCTGGGGACTGCCCTGGTGGCGGTGGCGGGGCGCTGAGGCCCGGTCCCTGGCCCGGGCGGAGAGACCGCCGCCCAGATCCCCTCTGAATTCGTGATTCCGGTCGTGCCAGTAGAATTGCTGAATTGGTGACCCAGATCTCTGAGCTGCTCCCCGGGCTCGCCTACCTGGGCGAGGAGGAGGTCCGGACCATCGAGCGCGCCTACGAGATGGCGGACCGCGCTCATCAGGGGCAGCTGCGGCTCTCGGGGGAGCCGTACATCATCCACCCCCTGGCGGTGGCGGCCCTGCTGGCCGAGATGCGTCTGGACCAGGATGCCCTGGCGGCGGCTCTGCTGCACGACGTGGTGGAGGACACCACGGTCTCGTCGGAGGAGATCAGGGCCGAGTTCGGCGAGACTGTCGAGAAGCTGGTGGCAGGGGTCACCAAGCTGGGGCGGATAAAGCTGCACTCTCAAGCGCAGGTACAGGCCGAGAACATCCGCAAGATGCTGATCGCCATGGCCGAGGACCTGCGGGTGGTGCTGATCAAGCTGGCCGACCGCCTGCACAACATGCGCACCATCTCCTATCTGGCCGAGGACCGCCAGCGTCGCATCGCTCAGGAGACGGCGGACATCTATGCCCCGCTGGCCCACCGGCTGGGGATGTGGCAGATGAAGGCGGAACTGGAGGACCTTGCCTTTTCGGTGCTGGACCCGGCCAATTACGAGCGCGTCCGACAGGAGATCCTCTCCCAGCGCCAGCAGCGGGAGACATCGCTGCAGCAGGCCCAGCTCCACCTCGAGGCGGCGCTGGCGGAGGCCGGGATAAATGCGGAGGTGGCCGGCCGACCCAAGAACATCACCAGTGTCTATCGCAAGATGCAGCAGGCGGGACGCAGCATCGACGAGATCTACGACCTGGTCGCGCTGCGGGTCATCTGCGATGACATCAAGGGGTGCTACGGCTCCCTGGGCGTTGCCCACTCGCTCTGGAAGCCCATCCCGGGTCGCTTCAAGGACTACGTTGCGATGCCCAAGGGCAACGGCTATCAATCCCTCCACACCACCGTGGTGGGGGAGGGAGGGGAGCCGGTGGAGATCCAGATCCGCACCTGGGACATGCACCGCACCGCCGAGGAGGGGATCGCCGCCCACTGGCACTACAAGGAGGGGACGAGGGCCGACCACCGCCTCGACCAGGGCTTCGGCTGGCTCCGCTCACTTTTGGAGTGGCAGAAGGAGTTGCTGGACGCGGAGCGATTCGTGGAGCACGTGCGCCTCGACGTCTTCCAGGATGAGGTCTTCGTGTTCACTCCCAGAGGGGATGTGCTGTCTCTGCCGTCGGGGGCGACCGCCATCGACTTCGCCTACCGCATCCACACCGACGTGGGCCACCGCTGCCTGGGGGCCAAGGCGAATTCCCGCATGGTGCCGCTCGACTACCGGCTTCAGAACGGAGACATCGTCGAGATCCTTACCACCAAGTCGGAGCGCCACGGCCCCAGCCGCGACTGGTTGAACTTCGCCAGGACCAGCAGCGCCCGCGAGAAGATCCGGCAATGGTTCAAAAGGGAGCGTCGCGAGGAGAACGTGGCTCGCGGCAAGGAGCTGCTGGACCGGGAGCTGCGCCGCATGCGCGGCCTTCAGCTGACGTCGATACCCGTCCCGCGCCTGCAGGAGTTGGCCCGCGAGTTCCGGCTGCCGGATGTGGTGGACTTCTTCGCCGCCATCGGATATGGCGAGATCGCCGCCCGCACCGTGGTCCTGCGCTGGGCGGCGGGAGAGGAGGAGCCGACTCCCAGGGGCGGAAGCGGTGCCGCCATCCCTCTGGTGTCGCGCCCCACCCCCAGCGGTGGTGTCAGGGTGGCGGGGTTGGGGGACCTGCTCACCAACATCGCCAGGTGCTGCAAGCCGGTGCCCGGCGAGCCGATCAGGGGCTATGTCACCCGGGGACGTGGGGTCACCGTACACCGCGACGATTGCGTCAACATCCGCCACGCCGGGGATCCCCGACGGATCGTCCAGGTGGAGTGGGACGCGGACAGCCGCCAGGTCTACCCGGTGCGCCTGCGCATCGAGGGAAGGGATAGGACGGGGCTGCTGCGAGACGTCGCCACCGCCATAGCCGAGACCAAGGTCAACCTCAGCGGGGCGGCGGTGGAGGTGGTGGGCGATCACACGGCAGTGATCTCCACGGTGGTCGAGGTCACCAGCCTGACCGAGTTGAGTCGTCTGTTGGAGCGCCTCGAGCGTGTGCACGATGTGCAGCAGGTGATGCGCGAGGTGGGCTGAGCCGTTCCTCAAATCGTGACAAATGGGTCACGGGGGTGAGGACCACCGGTCGGGCCGGTGGGCTCCGGGACGATCCCGGTTCCTGCTTCCCAGCCACCAGCCGGACCAGGCCCGGTCTTACGGTCGGCTCCACAGGCAGTTAACGTCTCCGCCGCACTGGCGGTGACGGCCGGGTGGGCCCACCCGGCGAGGTTGATCGCGGCGTTGAGGTCGCGATCCAGGACCACCCCACAGCTCTGGCAGCGGTAGGTCCGCTCTGAGAGCGACAGCTCCTGGTTGACTGCCCCGCACCCAGAGCAGGTCTTGGAGCTGGGGTACCAGCGGTCGGCCACCACCAATTCGCAGCCGTACCACCGGCACTTGTAGGTCAGCTGGCGGCGGAACTCATAAAACCCGGCATCCGAGAGCGCTCGGGCCAGCCGGCGGTTGCCCAGCATCCCCTTGACATTGAGATCCTCCACCACGATTCGGCCGTGGGTCTTGGCCAGGCGGGTGGTGAGTTTGTGGAGATGGTCGCGGCGGACGGCGGCCACCTTGGCGTGGTGGCGAGCCAGCCGGCGGGCGGCCCGGGCCCGATTGTGCGAGCCGCGGCGCTTGCGGGCGTGAGCCCGAGAGAGGCGGCGGAGCCTGAGCAGCCCCCGGCGCAGCGCCTTCGGCCCGGGGATGACCGTCCCATCCGAGAGAGTGGCCAGCGCGAGCACGCCCAGGTCCACCCCGATCGTGTCCCCGGCTTCTGGGTGAGCCAGGATGGGCCGCTCCGCCTCGACCGCCAGGGCCACGAACCAACGATCCGCCTCCCGGCTCACGGTGGCCGAGGTGACCCGCACCGAACCCGCCTCGATCCGCTCCACCCACCGGGCGGCGTCCTCCAAGAGGCTGACCGTGCCGATCCGGGGCAGCGTCACCGCCCGGGGGTGCAGGTGGATCGCTCCGGTGAGCCGGAAGCTGTCCCGGGACCGGCCCTTCTTCTTGAAACGCGGGAAGTGGATCTTGGGGCCGGGCCGCTTCCCAGTCCGGCTATCCCAGAACGCCCGCATCCCCCGCTCCAGGTCCCGCAACGCCTCCTGAGGGACACACTTGCTGACCTCTGGCCACCAGGGAACTCCATCCGTCCCCTTCTTCCAGCTGTTCCACTCTTTGTGCTGGCCGATCGCCGAGGGCAGCGCGCTGCCGGTCTCGCCCGCCTGGCGCGCGTCGATGGCGGCCTTGAGGCGCGCCAGCCCCCAGTTGTAGGCGTATCGGGATGCCCCGGCGTGGCGGGCCAGGTCGCGCCGCTGCCCTAAGTTGGGATCGAGGGCGAAGCGCAAAGCTTGGTGGACCGTGGCCATCAGGAAGCTTCCACCGGCTGCTCCGCACAGCGCAGCGCCCGGTGGGCTCTGGTATGGGCGGAACGCCGCCCGTACAGCCGGGCGCACAGGCTGATGAGCACCTGGGTCATGTCCGGGACCAGGTCGTCCTCCACCTCGCTGGGGTCGACCACCACCAGCCGTCGGCCGGCTCCCAGCAGGGCCGCCTCTATGTACTCCGAGCCCAGCCGGGCCAGCCGGTCCCGATGCTCCACCACGATAGTGCCGACCCGGCCGTCGGCCAGCAGTCGGCGCAGCTTGGGCCGGGCGCCATTCATCCCCGAACCTACCTCGGCAACCGTCAGGTCGACCGCCAGGTCGTGGTTCGCAGCCCACTCGACCAGCCGGCCCAACTGCCGCTCCAGGTCCGAGCGCTGGTCATGCGACGAGACCCGAGCGTAGAGCGCGACCTTGCCGGCTTGAGGAGCGGTCTCCTCCACCAGGATGGTGCCGGA
>JAJZJU010000126.1 GCA_021809895.1 bacterium | reverse complement strand
GTCATGCAGGGGCAGGTTGAGCCGAGCGACGATCACGTGGCGGTGCCGTCTGAGAGCAGCCGAGAGCACCAGATCCAGGTGATTGTGGAGGGCGCCATGCCAGAAACGCCGGGGCACAATCACGGGAATGAGCAGGACCACCCTTCTCGCAGCCGAGGGTTTGAGGCTGTTGATGTATCGGAGCAACGGTCGGGCTACCGAATGGTACTGAGAGCGGAGCACCACCAGCTCGACTCCCGGATTCCATCGAGCCCACTCCTGTTCCACCGCCCTCTTGCGCTCTTCGTCCTCCGCGAACACCACCGTTACGGCATGCACCTCATCCCCCATGGAGAGAGCTTGGGAGAGAGCCTCACGGGTCAGCTTTGATACCTCGGTGAAGGGGACCACCACGATGGATCGGCCCTGTTTCGGCTTGCCCGGACGGCCACCCAGGCGGAGCTCCTTCCCGACCCGGACGTAGTACCTGTGGACGCGTACGAACAGCAGGATCAACAGCGGGATGGCGATCACCACGACCCATGCCCCCTCGCGGAACTTGGTCAACACGAAGATCAGAGTGGAGACGCCGCTGGCCGTGGCACCGACGGCGTTGAGCGCCGCCCGCCACCGCCAGCCGCTCTCGCGGCCGTTGAGCCAATGGCGAACCATCCCTGCCTGGGCAAGGGTGAATCCGGTGAACACCCCGATCGCGAAGAGCGGGATCAATGAGTTGGTGTTGCCTCCCGTCGCCACCAGCAGGATGGCGGCCAGCGCCGCCAGGGCCGAGATCCCATACGTGAAGACCAATCTGTCGCCGCGGATGGCGAACGCGTGAGGAAGGCGGTTGTCAGCAGCCAGCAGACTCCCCAGGACGGGAAGCCCTCCGAAGCTGGTGTTGGCAGCCAGTGCCAGCGCCACGGTCACCAGGACAGAGATCCCATCGAAGAGCCACCCTCGACCGATCGAGTAGGCGACGATCTGGTTCAGGACCGCGTTGCCGGCCCGTGGCTCGACGTGGAACTTCTGCACCAGGACCGCCAGGCCCAGAAGCATGGCTCCCAGGAGCACGCCCAAGAGCAGCTCAGTCTGGCGCGCTGTCCTGACCCTGGGCTTGCGGAAGAGGGGAACGCCGTTGGCGATCGCCTCGACCCCGGTAAGAGCGCTGCAGCCGGCTGAGAAGGCCTGCAGGATCAGCAGGACGCCAACTGCCTGCATCTCGTGGGTGGCCACCTGGGCGGCTCCGAACTGGCGCATGTGGGGGGCGAAGGGGTGGATCAAGCCCACCGCGATCACGGCCAGGACTGCCGCGATGAACCCGAGTGTGGGCAGCAGGAAGGCCCGCGCGCCCTCTGCCAGCCCTCGCAGGTTGAGAACGGTGATCACCGCGAGGATGGCAAGGCAGATCGGGACCGTGAAGGGCAGAAGGCTGGTGAATGCGGAGGTCAGGGATCCCACCCCGGCAGCGATCGACACCGCGACCGTGAGCGTGTAATCCACGATCAGGGCTGCGCCGGCCAGCAGCGACAGCCAGCGGCCCAGGTTGGCGCGGGCCACCGCGTAGGCTCCGCCTCCACCCGGGTAGGCGACTATCACCTGCAGATAGGACGCCACCAGAAGGCAGAGCAGGCCCACGATCGCCAGGCTTATCCAAGGGGCAAGCCTCAGAGCGGCCAGGCCGCCCGCCCCCAGAGCCACCAATAGAGCCTGGGGCCCGTAGGCGACCGAAGTCAGGGCGTCCAGGGACAGGGCGGAGAGACCCTCCACCGGGTTGATCTCTTCCTTGGTCCCCTCGCTGGATCGGAGAGGACGTCCCAAGACAAGGCGCCCCAGCTTGAGTCTCAAGATCGCCTCCGTGACCGCCTGGAGCCCGCGCTGCGCTTGAGGCGCGGTGATCGAGAGGTTACAGGCGTGTCGCCCCAAGTTGAAAGTGGGAACTGGACTCAGGCTCCCGCTGCCGGCGAGACAGACGACTGCCGAGCCTGGATCTGGCAACGGGTGGGCCCACGGAGTCCGCCAACCTGGGTATCTCCGATCCGCAAACCTTTTCGAGTGCTGTCACGTTGTGCAGGCATCTGGCAAGCCTCCGCAGGGAAGTTGTGTGGGGGGCGAGACCGCCAGCCGTTGGCCGAGGAGACTTCGAACTTGGAAACAGTCAGATGAGCACTGGCGGCGAAGCCTGGGATCGCCGCTTCTCCGAACATGAGTGGTCCCAAGACCCCGACCCGTTTCTCATCGAACTGGTCCAGGGTCTTCCGCCGGGAGGTGCCCTCGACCTCGGTTGTGGGCCCGGCAGGAATGCGATCTGGCTGGCCCGGCAGGGCTTCCAGGTAACCGGGGTGGACAGCTCGTCAGTCGGCCTCCAGCAGGCGCAGGCGCGGGCAGGGCAGGCCGGGGTCACCCTCTGCCTGGTGGCAGCCGACCTGATGGAATACCAAGCTGAGGACGCGTCCTTCGACCTTGTGGTCGTCGCCAACATCCACCCCGGTCCTGAGCTCCTGCCCGAGATCCTCGCCAAGGCTGCCCGGGCGCTGCGCCCGGATGGCCATCTCTTTGTGGTGGGACACCACCTCGATGCCCTTGGCCACGACGGCCCTCCGCAGGAGGAGCTGCTCTACACAGAGGAGCGACTGCTGACGGCTGTTCCCCCTTCGCTGACCATCGAGCGCCTGGAGACTGTCCCGCGGGGCGGCCCTGATCGGAGCGAGCATTGGCACGACAAGTCGGTCATCCTGTGGGCGGTCCGCCGCCCAGATCCGGCGCTCCCATGACCAGCACTGTGATTGGGTCCAGGACCTGGCCGGCGCCGCTTGTCGACCACATGACCTCTGGGCCCCCTTGGTCTCTCTGCGCCGACACCGATTACCGGACGCCATTGCAGTAGTTGTGAGGTGGAGCTGTCCAGGCTGAGGGAGTCGTCACCCCGGGCAGGACTGGCTGAGTTGGTCCGGTGGGCACGGTTGACGCTGGCGATCGCGCTGCTGGCAGTGGTTGCCGTCGGAGGCGAGTTCTGGGCCTCCGCCGGTGGTCACGAACCGGACCTCAGTCACCAGTACTCGAGCCCCGCCGGACCACTGGCGAAAGGAGTCTGGACCTGGCCCACCAGCGGTGGCGCTCCCATCAGCATCCGTGAGAGCTCGTACAACCTAGCGCTCGACCGCAGAACAGCGATCGTCTCGGTCTCCGGTGCCGGGTCCTCGTACTCTTTCCCTCTCACCGCACTCATCGGCCGGTCCAGAATCCCGTTGGGGGCGCACTTCGTCGCCACCAGCGCCGGGGCTAGGCTGGACCTCTACACCTTCACCAGCCGGGGCGCGCCGCTGGAGCGTGCCCGGGTCCAGGCTCATCCTCGCTACTTCACGGTCAGCTTCGAGGCCGTCCTCGGCAACGACCACTTCGCGCCACCGATTCTTCTTGACAACGGCGTTCGAGGGCTGCCCCTCTCGTTCCTCAGCCATGCCGTCAGCCCGGATCCTGTGTCCCCCGCGCTTGAGCCCACCCCGACCACCTTTCTCGGGGTCCACCATCCGTTCCACACTGCGCCGTTTGCACCACCTCCCTTTGAGCTCTCGTTCAAAGCCGGTCCGCGTTGGAGCGGGATCGGCTTGGTTCAGGTTCCCGACGCCACCCTGATGGCACTGACTCGGAAAGGAGGCATCTACCTCAACTACCCATTGGCGATGCTGGCTTCCATCCAGGACCAGGGTGCCGGGGGCAGGGTTGCACCCCCGGCGGGAGTTCCCGGAGTGGCTGCCACCAGACCCTGGCTGGGCATCCCCTCACTCGTCTTCACGTTCGGGCAGACGTCAGCCATGACCCTTCTCTCCTACCATCTTGCGCTGCAGCAGATGGGAGAGGCACCTATCCCCCCCGGAGCCAGCCATCCGCCGCAGTGGTGGTCGTGGCCGATGGTCGACACCTGGGGACAGCAACTTGTGATGGGTGCGGCAAGAACCTCTCCCAAGTACACCGTCGCCTGGGTCGAGCGGTTCGTCACGGCTTGGAGGGAACGCTTTGGGGTCAAGCACTTCACGGTTATCCTGGATGCCCAGTGGCAGGCACGCCTGGGCTTCGCCACTCCGAGCGCTCGCTTCGGAGGAATGGCCGGGATGCGCCAGCTGATCCAGCAGCTTCATTCCGAAGGCCTCAAGGTGGTGCTCTGGTGGCCACTTTGGAAGCGAGAGATCGCGACTGGGAGGCGCACCCTGTTCGACCCGACCGCCACCTCGTTTCCCGCCCTCATCGGGAACCAGATGAACCAGCTGCTGGGAACTGGTCCGGGAGACCTGGGCGCAAACGGCCTCAAGCTCGACTGGGGGTTCCTGGTACCGCCCCCCAGCCAGGAGACGATCAGCCGGCCACAACTCGGGATCGGCGCGGCACTGTTACTGCGTTATATGCGGCTGCTCTCTGGCTCCGCCTGGAAGGCTGACCCTAGTGCCCTCATCGACGCCAGCGCCGTGGCCCCTCAGTTCGGTGGCACCGAGGACACCCTGCGCCTCTACGACGCCGCCAAGGCTTCGACCTGGAGCTATCGTGCCGCCATCGTCAGCGCGGTGGATCCCAATCGACTCATCGACGGCGACGGTTGGCATCTCAACAGCTCTCAGGCGGTGGCGCACACGGTGCAGAGTGCGGTCTTCGGAATCCCAGCCCTTTACTACGCGACCAAGTGGTCGGGGGGCAGCCCCATCACCCAATCCCTGGCCCGGGCCCTGGGTTCGGTGCTGTCACTGGGGCAGCAGCGAGGGCGGGGCGGTGAGGCCAGGCTCGCAGGCCGAGGCAGATGGACCTATGAGATCGGCGGCCGTGTCACCGCCTCCACGCTGGCGCGATCTCGTGCCCTGGCGGTGTACCGCTATTCCCGGCGGGGTCGGTTGACCCTGGCCACAGTGATCAGCGCCCTCACCACCAAGGTCCAGATCGCTCCCATGGGTAGGTATGTCCCGGAGCGGGCGGCCGATCCCGGGGGTGGCCCGGTGAGCTACCGCCATCGCGGCGCCACGCTGCAATTCACGGCCCGGGCCGGTGACCGGTATCTCGTGATCTTCGGGTCCCAGGCGTCCGCTGGCAAGGGCCGGCGCCACCAGGAGAAGACGGCCGTCCGCCTCAATTCGAACTGGGAAGCGCTTAAGATCGCCGGCCGCCCTACCGCAATTCCTGATTCGTTGCGGTCCTACCCAGCTGTGACCGTCAACTGACACTCACGCTCAATTCCAGGGAAGGTGGCGCCGCTCCTCCCAGTACTGGGCAGCCGGTAGCGCGAGACGCTGGAGCGAAGCAAGCTCATCCGGCGAGAGCACAACCTCGGTCGCTTGCATGTTGCTCTCCAACTGGTCCAGAGTCACAGCTCCTGACAGGACCACATCGGCGAAGGGCTGGCCGAGGGCGGCCGCAAGCGCAAGCTGGTCCCAGGGCAGGCCCAGCTTGCTCGCCAATTCGTCCAGCGGTCGGAGGCGACGATCGCCCCGAGCCACTAGACGGCCATTTGCCATCGCCTCCTTGACCAGCACGCGCCAGCCCGCACGATGAGCGTCCAAGAGAGCGGCGCCTACGGATTGTTCCAGGATGTTCCAGGTCGCCTGGACACAGGTGAACGGGTTCTCCCCGTCAACTGCCACCTCCATTGCCCGACGAATCACATCGGTTTGGCGGGGCCCGCT
>JAJZJU010000125.1 GCA_021809895.1 bacterium | reverse complement strand
GCTTGTCGGGTGCGTGCTGTGGTCAGCATCTCTTCGTAGGGACCGATCTTGATAGTGCGGCCAGAAGGGGATCGGGTGCACTGGCCTACCAGCGGGCAGGAGACGCAGTGAGCGCCGAAAAGGGGCTCTTGAGGCATAGGTGTGGGTGCCGAGAGGGGAATGTTGGCCGGATTGCGGCCAATGGGGGTGGGATCTTGGCTGGCTGGGCCAGGGGGAAGAGGCGTAGCCATTTCTCGTGGCCGGCTGGGTGGCCATAATCCGACCTTTGGCTGACCTCCTAGACCTACGGGGGAGGTGACTGGGGCGTGGCCAGATGGTGCAGCCTCGTGGCGGTCTTTAGCCGGTGCTTTAGGAGCGGGGCGGGCTGTTCAGCGGGTGAATGGCGTGGCCGGGCGGTGGCGGGCTGCTCACCACCGAAGTGGAGATGGTGACACGCACGGAGTCCCTACCCTTGAGGAAGAACAACCAACGCTCTTGAGGAGGTCAAACCCCCGTGCGTGTCACCACTGCATTCAAACACCTTTTGGCCCTGCCCGGGGTCACCGTTCGGCAAGTTGACTTCGGGTCCCGCCAGGTGACGGTCACCGTAGCCTTGCGGAGCGGTCGCCTGCGCTGCCCCGCGTGCGCCTACACCACAACTGCCCGCTACGACACCCGCCCGGTGGCCTCCAGTTGGCGCCACCTGGACCTGGGGATCTGGCGGCTGGAGGTGAGAGCTGGGCTGCTGCGCCTGCAATGTCCCACCCACGGGGTACGCACCGAGGCGGTCCCTTTCGCCCGGGCGGGCTCCGACTTCACCCGCGACTTTGAAGACCTGGTGGGCTGGCTGGCCACCGCTATGGACAAGACCGCCATCGTCCGCCTGGTGCGGATCGACTGGGACTCGGTGGGACGGATCATCGCTAGGGTCATGGACGACAAGCTCGATCCCAAGCGGCTGGATAACCTCTTCGTGGTGGGCGTGGACGAAGTGGCGTGGAAGAAGGGACAGCAGTACATCACTCTGGTCAGTGACCATCAGCGCGGCAAAATGGTGTGGGGAGCAGAGGGCCGAGACTCCAAGACCCTGGACCAGTTTTTCACTGAACTTGGCAACGAGCGCTCAGCTGCCATCGAGGCAGTGTCGATGGACCTGGGGCCCGCCTACGCCAAGTCGGTGCGAGCGCAGGGGCATGCACCTCAGGCGATCATCTGCTACGACCCTTTCCACGTGGTGCAACTCGCCACCAAGGCGCTCGACACGGTGCGTCGGCAGGCCTGGCAGGAGATGCGCCTGCTGCCCGATCCAACCCTGGCCAAGCGCTTCAAAGGAGCACGTTGGTGCCTGCTCAAGAATCCTGTAGATCTGACTGACAAACAGGCAGTCACGCTGCGTAAGATTCGCCGCCGCGGAGGGGATGTTTGGCGCGCTTATGCACTCAAAGAGGCGCTCCGCGAAATATTTGCCGGCGACCTGAGCGAAGACGAGGTCGCCGCCCTCCTCGACCGCTTCTGCTCCAAGGCTTCCCGCAGTGGGCTGAAGCCATTCATCACGCTGTCCCGGACCATCGCCAAGCACCGGGCGGGGATCCTTGCCGCCGTTCACCTGGGAATCAACAATGCCCGGCATGAAGCGTTGAATGGACGGGTACGGCTCATCATGAAGAGGGCCTATGGCTTTCACTCCGCCAAGTCGGCCCTCGCCCTGATCATGCTCACCATCGGGCCCATCGACCATGTCCTGCCCCACGAACGACCACCTGGGGTCAGCATCCTCTCCTCTGCTTAAACCTGCGGCGCTGCCGCTCTTGGTCGGTCATGCCGCAGCCGGGTGTGCCGCGCCGTACGCCTGCGCCTATAGCGCTGTGCAGACGGCGCTGCTTCCAAGGCGCTCCCCTGGAACCGGAATGCCCAGCCGTTGGCCGGGCACACATCAACTCCCAGCAGCGGAGTTGTCCCCAATGGGGATGGTTATCCACCCCCTCTCCCGAACCCGAGGTAATTTGAACTCTTGTGGAAATTGCCGTGGAGAGCCCGGCTGGCGGGCATGAAGACGGCGTAGCCTTCCAGGTGTTGTAACCAACCAATCGGCTCGCGCCGCGGGTCGATCCTGGAGGCCACGCCGTTATGAAGAGAAGCTATCAGGTTCTACCGCCGACCGCACCGGTGCCGGCGCCAGATGACCTTCTGGAGCAGACCGTCCGTGAAGGGGCTCAGCACATGCTCGAAGCCGCGCTACGGGCGGAGGTGGACAACTTCCTGGGTCGGGTTCGGTACCAGCGAGGGGAAGAGTTCCGGGGGTACCGCAATGGGTATCTGCCAGAGCGAAGCATCGGGGTGGGGATGGGGGCGGTGACGGTCCGCCAGCCTCGGGTGAGGGACATCCCTGAAGGGATGGAGCCATTCCAGTCGGCCTGCTGGGCAAATGGGAGCGCAGGTCTCGGACCCAGGCCAGGCTACTGGTCAGGTTGTATTTGGAAGGCCTGGCCACAGGCGACTTTGAGCCGATCTTCCGGGCTCTGGTCGGGGAGACGGCAGCGCTATCTCCCAGCAGCATCGTGCGGCTGAAGGAGGAGTGGGCCGACGAGTTCCGGCTGTGGCGAGGCCGGCCGATTAGGGAGCGGTACGTGTACCTGTTCGCGGATGGGGTCTATCTGAAGGCGGGACTGGAACGCGAGAACACCGCCGTGCTGGTGGTGCTGGGGGTCAGAGAGGACGGCAACAAGGAGCTGCTGGCGATGCAGCAGGGGTACCGAGAGAGCGCCTCCTCATGGGCAGAGGTCCTACGAGACCTGAAGGCCAGGGGCTTGACCGAGGCACCGCTGTTGGCGGTCGCCGACGGGGCCCTGGGGTTCTGGGCGGCGCTGAGCGAGGTCTACCCGGAGACTCGGCACCAGCGCTGTTGGAATCACCGGAGTTTGAACATAGCCGACAAGCTCCCCAAGCGGCTCCACGCGGAAGCCAAGGCTGCAGTCCGGGAGATCTACCAAGCTCCCACCCTGGCCGAATGCAACCGCCAGAGGGCTGGGTACTGCACCAAGCTCCGGGCCACCGGTCACGGAGATGCGGCTGACTGCCTGGAGAGAGATTGGGAAGACTTCGTCACCTTCTATGACTTCCCCGAGGAGCACTGGACCCACCTGCGCACTTCCAACCCGGTGGAGTCGATCTTTGCTGGCGTCCGGGTGCGAACCAATGCCACCAAGCGGCAGCGCTCCCGGGAGAACGCCCTCTACCTGGTCTTCAAACTGGTGATGCGGCTCAGCACCAATTGGCGTCCCATCAACGGCCACAACCAGCTGGCGCTTCTACTGGAGGGGGAACGCTTCGACGACGGACGCCTGCGACGAACTCCCACCACCACCATGGAGGGCTCTGCCGCTTGACCACCTGACTCGCCTTCCTGGAAGGAATTTACACAGGACTTGACAAGACCTCCCCGAACCCTCACCCCATACCTACTACTACGAACTGTCCCTTGATTCTCATGGACCGGTTCTTCCCTGAGAACGGACCCGTGTTTCCCCAAATCCACCCACACTCATGCCGGGAGCGTCTGAATTGGTACACCGGCCGCACCCGCAAGAAGCTCTTCACGGTGCGGACGGCACCCTCCACCCAGAGCACTTGCTTGTAGGCGGTCACGATCGCCTGCGGGTCAAGGTCCGCAGCGTTGCTCTGCAGAATGAACACTCCGTCAAGTCGCGCCTCGCGCTCCAGATACTCTTGGTTCTCTTCCACGCCGAGCACCTCACCCCGCACCTGGACGTGGAAGAAGCGGTGGGCGTCGATCTGCACCAGAGACCAGGTGGCATCGCGGATCGCCACCTGGTCGGGGATGATCCGTCCCTGCTGCCAACGGTCGAGCAACCCCTCCATGGCGGCCCAGCCCTGCTCCAGCTTGCGTTCCCGCCAGCGCTGGTCCTCCAGCTGCTTCTGGGGGTTGAAGGCCAGCACCACTCGGGGGGCATCCGGCACCTCCACCTCCTGCACCCACAGGTGCTTGTCCACCTCGGTCCAGCCCGAGCGGTCTTCCTGCTCAAGCGCAGCCGTGGCCGTCTTCGACTACCGCGCCGCAGCGCCAGGATGTAGTCGTAGCCCGCTTGTCGAGCGCCTGCACGACGGGGGCGGAGTCGAGGCCCCGGTCGCCCGCCACCACGCAGTGCTTGCGCCCGAAGCGGCGGCGTAACTGCTGCAACATCTCCAGCATCGCCATCTTCTCGGCGCGGTTGCCCGAGAACAGGAAGTAGGCCAGCGGATAACGGTCCGGGGTGACGCCCTCGGCGTAGATGGTGCTCAGGTCGACGAACACCAGGGCGGGGCACAGCGCACCAGGTCCATCAGCCGCCAGCACACGGCCTCCCCCCCTGGGGCTGCGCCTCTGTCAAGGCATCCATCCCGCGCAGCAGCTGGGCACTGGGCACCTCCCGGCTGCTGCCGTCCAAACCGGAGACCCGCTCCAGCCAGCGATGGTGGGGTGACCCGCTGCAAGTAGTCCTCCCGCGGCGACGAACACGTTGGGGCCGGCGCCTCTCCGCGCCCTACCCCCACCCTGGCCCGCCGTGCCGCGCGCTGGTCCCTTTGCCGACCGGCGACCACGACAGTCGATGCCATCTACTGCGCGGCTGGGCTCAGCAGCTTCACCCACAGCACCTGATACGCCTCATCGAGCAGCTTCCCGGACTCGTCGCGCTGCGACTCCCATAGCTGTCGGTAAGAGCCGGTGAGGCCATCCCAGCCCGAGGAGATCTCATCTGTGTGGTCCGTCATGCCAATCTCCTCCAGCAGGAAGTCAGCTTTCCTAGTGTTGCAGGGAGCGCAGGCGGTGCGGAGGTTCGAGATCTCGTTGGAACCACCTCTCGCCACCGGCCTTACGTGGTCCACTTCCGCGCAGAGGAGGGGAATGGCTCGGTGCATGCAGCCCGCCTTCCAGTTGGGATGGTGGGGGAACTCGTCCGGGTAAATGCGGCCGAGAAGCCGCAGGATCGGCTCCGGGATGACCTTGGAGAGGCAGTAGCAGCAGGTGAAGGTATCCCGTCGGAATACCTCGACCCGCAAGGCGTTTGGGACAGACTTGCGGTCGGGAGCCGGGGTCGGCTGGAACCAAATGGGGCGGAGTTCCTCTCGCCCACGTTCCCGGCCATCAGAGATAGCCGCCCGCACCGCGGCTTCGACCGCCGCTCGGTACTGGTCAACCGTCAGAGTTGGCTCGCTCATTCGCGGTCGAGCATAGCTCCGAGATTGGCTCAGGCGCCGGGCGGGCAAGGGCATTCCCCACGTCGGCACGCAGCCCACGGCCAGGACGCAGGACGGTACCTGGCGAAAGCAGCGCTCCGACGCCGGCAAGCCCAAGCCCAAGAAGGGGAAGTAGCGGAGCCCCACCCGCCGCAACCTCCTGGGGTCCGCGGGCGAGTTGCACTCGCCCGCCGACCCCAGGACCCGGTATCCCGCGGCCCGGTGGGCCGCCGGATCCCGGGCTCAGCTTCCTCTACGGCCCGGCTCTGCTGACCCGCGAGCTGCAGCCTCCCGTATCTCGCGGGTCAGCAGAGCTGACACTCGAGATCCGGGAGTGGGACCCAGCCGGACTCGCCCGCCGACCCCAGGACCCGGTATCCCGCGGTGAGGTGGAGCCGCCGGATCCCGGGCTCAGCTTCCTCTACGGCCCGGCTCTGCTGACCCGCGGGCTGCAGCCTCCCGCATCTCGCGGGTCAGCTCCGCTGACACTCGAGATCCGGGAGTGGGACCCAGCC
>JAJZJU010000124.1 GCA_021809895.1 bacterium | reverse complement strand
AGTCGAACTCGAAAACCACCTGGTAGCCTCTGATGCCGTTGCGCAGGGTGGGATCCTTCAGGCCTGGATCCCTCGCCAAGACCCGCTCCGCCGCCGCCCTAGCGCGCTCCCTAAGACCGTCATCGAGAAGATCACCCACCCTCATCTCTGGAAAACCGTGCTGGCGCAGCCCGTAGGGATCCCCAGAGCCGCGCAGCCGTAGGTCGATCTCGGCCAGCTCGAACCCATCCTGGTGCTCGATGAGGGCGCGCAGGCGCGCCCTTCCAGAAGGGTCGTCGTCCTCGGTGAACAGCAGGCAGTGCGACTGGTGGGCCCCACGGCCGACCCTGCCTCGGAACTGGTGGAGCTGCGCCAGTCCGAAACGGTCCGCCCCTTCGATCCCGATCACTGTCGCGTTGGGGACATCGACCCCGACCTCTATCACGCTGGTCGCCACCAGCAGGTCGAAGTCGCCCGCGGCGAAGGCGGCCATCCGCTCCGACTTCTCCTTGGCGGGCAGCCGGCCATGGAGGAGCACCAACCGCAGGTCGGGCAGCACATCCTGGCTGAGACGATCATATTCGGCCGTGGCCGAACGCACCTCCTGACCGGGAGCATCCTCGATCAGGGGGCAGATGATGAATCCCTGGCGACCCATCTCAACCTCCTGGCGGATGAAGGCGTAGGCGTCCTCCCGATCTCTGGGTTCCACCAGGCGGGTCGCGACCGGGCGCCGGCCGGGCGGCATCTCCCGGATCTGGCTCACGTCCAGGTCGCCGTAGAGGGTCAGGCTGAGCGAGCGGGGTATCGGGGTGGCCGTCATCGCCAGGAAGTCGGGATTGGCGGGGGCCTTGTCGCGCAGGCGGAGGCGCTGAGCGACTCCGAAGCGATGCTGCTCATCGACAATGCAAAGGCCCAGCTGGGGCAGCGAGACCTCGTCCTCGATGAGGGCGTGAGTTCCCACCACCAGCTTGTCGGCACCGGCGGCAAGGCCGGCCAGGATCTCCCGCCGCTGTGCCGCCCTGGTGCTGCCCACCAGCAGCCTTGGCCAGATTTCAAAGGGGCTCAGCAGGTCCCGAAGCGTCTCATGGTGCTGGCGGGCCAGAATCTCGGTCGGCGCCATCAGCACCACCTGGTGGCCGGCCGCTATCGCCATGCGGGCGGCCATGGCGGCCACCACAGTTTTGCCTGACCCCACATCCCCCTGCAGCAGCCGGTTCATCGGAGAGGGTCGGTCGAGGTCGATCAGGATCTCGTGGGCAGCGCGGCGCTGGGCCTCGGTCAGGCGAAAGGGCAGAGAGGCCACGAACTCGCGCGCGATCTGGAAGTCGTAGGGGGTGCGGGTCCCGGTTCGCGCCAAGCGCTGCCGCCGCGAGAGCAGGGCCGCCAGCTGCGGAAAGAAGAGCTCCTCAAACCCGAAACGCTCATGCGCCTGATCCAGCGCGGCCTGGTCCTCGGGAAAGTGCATCTGGCGCAGCGCCTGCCCCAGCGCAAGCAGCCCCTCCCCCTCGCGGACCTCTGGGGGCAGGGTCTCGGCGGCTGAAGCCGCCAGGTCGAGGTGCTCCGCGATCACCGCCCGCAGCCATCGCGAGGTGACGTGCGCGGTCTCCGGGTAGGTTGGCACCAGCACCCCCACCTTCGACTGCTGCACCGAGCGGCGCTCGCGCTCCACCTCTGGGTTCTTCAATTTGGGTAGCCCATGGCTGCCCGCCACCACCGGGCCGTGCAGGGTGACGCGGTCCCCCTCATGAAGGATTCGGCGGAGGTGGGGCTGGTTGAACCAGATCACCTCCGCCCGGCCGGTGGCGTCCCCCACCTCGCCCTCCAGCAGCTCCATCCGCCGATGGCGAGCGTGCCGGCCCCGCAGGCTGAGAACCGTCACCTCGACGGTCGAGGTCGAGCCGGGCAGCAACTGGGTCACCGGCAGCCGCGCCCGCTGGTCCTCGTGCCGCCGCGGAAAGTGGTGGAGGAGGTCTCCCAGGGTGCGCAGCCCCAATCGGCGCAGCCCCTGAAGCCGCTCCTGAGAGATTCGGGGCAGCGCCGCCAGGGGAGTGTCAAGGCTGGTGACTTCGGGAGCGGCTCTAACTAGACCTGTCATCGTCCCGGCGCTGGCGCCGGGGTCCTCAGGGCTGAGCCTCAAGGTAGCAGTAGGCGATGGTGTTGGGACCGGTGTGAGTGCTGAGCACGGGGCTGCAGTGGTCCGCGATCACCTCCATCTCGGGATAGGTCCGGCGGGTCTCGTCGGCGAGGCTCAAGCCCTCCTCAGGATCTCCTACGTAGATCACCCCACACCGTTCCAGGGGGCGATGCTCGGCCAGCAGCTCCGCCAGGCGCCTCACCCCGCTGGCACGGCTGCGGACCCTGCCCAGGGGGACGACCGATCCGTCTGGCCCCAGCCCGATCAGTGGCTTGATCGCCAGGGCCGTGCCCAGCATGGCTCGGACCTTGCCGATCCTGCCTCCCAGGAGGAGGTATCGCACCGTGTCAAGCAGGCAGATGATGCCAACCCGGTCCGGCATGGTGGCCAGGCGGGCCACGATCTCCTGCGCGGAATCGCCCTGTGCAGCTCGCTCCACCGCCTCCAGCACCAGAAAGCCGGTGCCCAGGCTGACGGTGCGGCTGTCCACCACGTGGATCCTGTTCGGATCGACTGCCTGGGCGGCGATGGTGGCGGAGCTCACCGTGCCGCTGAGCGCCGCCGCGATGTGGACTGAGACGATCTCGTCCGCGCCTTCCTCGAACAGCTGCCGGTACACCGCCTCAAAGTCGCCTGGTGGCGGTTGGGAGGTGCTTGGGGGAACCTTGGCTGCCACCAGGCGGCTCAGGAACTCGCGGTCGTTCATGTCCACCCGGTCTCTGAAGACCTGGTCTTCGAAGTGGAGGCGCAGAGGCACCGTGACGATCCCGGCGCTCTGGCGCACCGCCGCCGGCAGGTCGCAGGTGCTGTCGGTCACCACTCTCACGTTCATCAGCTACTCCGCCGAGATGATGTACGGATAGAGGTCCTGGCCCCCGTCATGCCGCTCCACCTCCCACTCGGGAAACCGGGCTCGGATCCGCTGCTCCAGCTTCTCCGCCTCGGCCACCTGCACGCGAGCCCCGCGGTACAAGGTGATCACCTCAACCCGGGCATCCGAGAGACGGTCCAGAGCGGCGAGCACGACCTCCGCGAGGTCACTTCCAGCCGCCACCAGCTGCCCGTCCAACAAGGCGATCGTGTCACCGCGAGCGATCTCGCCCTTCTCGTAAGAACTGTCCTTGATCGCGGTGGTGACCTCGATCGAGCGGACCTGGGCCATCTCCCGCTGCATGCGCTGGCGGTTGACGTCCAGACTCGCCTCTGGATCGAAGGCCAGGAGGGCCGCAACACCCTGGGGCAGGTTGCGGGTGGGGACCACCGCCACCTCCCGACGACTGACCCGCGCCGCCTGCTCTGCTCCCAGCACCAGGTTGGGATTGTTGGGCAGCAGGATTATCTGGTCGGCCTGGGCCTCGTCAATGCCCCTGAGCAGGTCCGCGGTGGTGGGGTTCATGCCCTGGCCACCCTCCACCACCGCCGCTGCCCCCAGGCCCAGCAGCAATTGGTGGAATCCGAATCCGGGGGCCACCACCACCACCCCCAGGGCCAGCCGGGCCTCTCGACCTCCTCGGCCATGGCGCCGACGAGCCTCCTGGTGCTGGCTGGTCATGTCCTCCACCTTGAGCCTCTCGATCCGGCCCAGGTCGGCGGCTCGGGTGAGCACCTGCCAGGGCTCATGGGTGTGGATGTGAATATGCAGGAGCCCGGGATCTCCGACCACCAGCGCGGAGTCGTCCTCGGCCTCACTGCCCAATCTGGCCCTGACCTCAAGCGGTTGGAGCTCGGCTCCGACCAGGCTGAACTCGGTGCAGTAGCCGAAGCCCGAGTGCGGCGCCGTGAACGCCATCACGCCAGCCGGCCCGTCGGCCATCTCACCGGCTGATGGGGAGGAGACCAGCGCCAGCGCGTCCGGCCAGGCGGACTGGCCAATGCCCAGCGCTTCGGACAGGGCCGAGAGGATCACCGCCAGGCCGAAGCCTCCGGCATCCACCACCCCTGCCTCGCGCAGGGTCTCCAGCTGCTCACGGCTGCGCTCGACCGAATCCCAAGCCTCCGCCACCGCCGCCTGCAGCACCTCGGCGATGGTCTGTCCCTTGGCGGCCGACCGGACGGCGGCCTGGGCGGCGTCACGGACCACCGACAAGATGGTGCCCTCAACCGGCCGCTTGACCGCCGCGTAGGCTACCGTCGACCCCTGCTCGAGGGCATGGGCCAGCATCTCCGGGCCCATCTCCTCGGCTGCCTGGCAGCCGGCCGACACTCCGCGCAGGACCTGGGAGAGGATCACGCCGGAGTTGCCGCGGGCACCCATCAGGGATCCGTGGGCGGCGGCCTGCGCGACTGCCGCGACCGATGCCTGGGGCGGCAGCTGGGCAGTCTCGGCCAGCGCCGCCTCCAGGGTCAGGTGCATGTTGGTGCCGGTGTCCCCGTCCGGCACCGGGAAGACGTTGAGGTCATTTATGCGGTCGCGCTGCTCCAGCAAGCGGCCCACCGCACGCTCGAGCCCGTAGCGCAGGCCGGCCCCCGAAACCGCGTTGGGGAGCGACGACAACACCCTGCTAGTGGCCAAGGCCGTCCCCCTCGCGAGCCCGGATCCCCTGGACGTTCACATTCACCTCCAACACCCGCACGCCCAGGTGCCGCTCCAGTCCCGCAGCCACCGCACCCATCAGGGTGTGGGCGACATCGAGGACGCGGACCCCGTGCTCGACTATCACGAAAAGCTCCAAACGGACCCCGGCGTCCTCTATCCGAAGGTCGATGCCGCGCTCGAAGTTCTCCCGATTGAGGAGCTCGGCGATGCCATCCCGAAGCCCTCGACCGGACATCCCAGCCACCCCTTCGCAGTCGGAGGCCAGCCGCGCCGCCAGGGTGGAGACCACCCTGGGCGAGAGCTCGACAGACCCCAGCGGATGGGTCCTGAGAAGCGAGCTATTGGTGGGCAAGTGGACGATCTCTCCTTGGCTGGTCTAGGCGAAGTCGAGTTACGCCGCCGGCGCGGTCGCTTCCGACTGGTAAACTGCGGCCGGAATGATACGCCCGACCCGCGCTGGGGCCGGTGCTTCCATGATCACTGAAACGAGGTTGCCATGGCCAAGCGGTGCGAGATCTGCGGCAAGGGCCCGGTGGCGGGCAACAATGTCAGCCACTCTAAGGTCCACACCAAGCGGCGTTTCATGCCCAACCTGGTGACGGCCCACATAGCTCCCAAGGGGGGCGGCGTGGCCCAGAAGATGCGGGTCTGTACCCGCTGCCTTCGCACCACCACCAAGACCGCCTGATTCAGGCCCGCAGCTGCCGCAGGACGGAGTTCAGCTCAAGGGCCGCCACCGCAGCCTCCCAGCCCTTGTTCCCCAGCTTGCCCCCGGCCCGCGCCTCGGCCTGATCGACGGTTTCGACGGTGAGCACCCCGAACCCGGTCGCGACCCGATGCCTGACCCCCAGTTCGGCGATGCCGGAGGCGACGGCCGAGGCGACATACTCGAAGTGAGGCGTCTCGCCGCGGACCACGGCCCCCAGGGCGATCAGGCAGTCCACCCCGCCCCCATGGATGCGCTCGGCCGCCGCCACCGGGATCTCAAAGGCGCCCGGAACCCAAACCACCTCGATGTCCTCCTCGGCAACCCCGTGCTGACGCAGTCCTCGGAGCGCACCCTGCAGTAGTTGGCCCACGATCGTCTCGTTGAAACGAGC
>JAJZJU010000123.1 GCA_021809895.1 bacterium | reverse complement strand
GTCGCCTGCCGAGGTGAGCAGCGGTTGCCCGGTCGCGATCGCCGCGTGAAAGGACCGCACCATCTCCAGGTAGGGGTCCGCCGCCAAGACCGGTATCTCCTCGATCTGGCCGGAGGCGGGGCGCAGGATGACGGGGATCGCCCGGTCGTGCCAGGCGGTGAAGGGGCGCTCCAGCCAGAGCCCGCCGCTCGTGCCCTCGATATACATCCACTCCGACTCGGCCGAATCGAAGCCACACGAGAGCGAGGCCAGACAGGGAGGCTCGCTGGCGGTGCGCCCAAACCGAAGGGCCACAGCCGCCGCCTGATCAACGCCGGCGCGCCCAATGGCGACCGACTTCACCTCCACCGGTTCTCGACCAGCTATCCAGCGGGCCGCGTTGACCAGGTACGAGCCGACGTCGTAGAGCGCCCCTCCCCCCAGCGCCGGGTCCCAGCGGTAGTCGTGTTGGCCCACCAGACGGAAGGAGAAGTTGCCGGAGATCTGCCGGATCTCTCCGATCTCACCACCCGCGAGCAGGGACCGCACCAGGGCCCAGCGGGGATGGTACCGATACATGACAGCCTCCCCCAGAAGGCAACCGGAGGAGGACGCGGCGGCCACCATCTCCAGTGCCTCTGCCTCATCGAGGGCCAGCGGTTTCTCGCAAAGAACGTGGCGCCCCAGTCCCAGCGCGGCCAGCGCCCAGCGGCGGTGCTCAGAGTTCGGCAGCGGGATGTAGATGCAGTCAAGGTCTCGCTCCAGCACCCCCTGGTACCCCTCCACCACCTCCTCAACACCCAGGGCCCGGGCCATCTCGCGACCTCGCTGCGGCGACCTCGAACCCAGCACCTCCACCACGCCACCGGCAGCCTGGATGGCGGGGACAACGGCCTGGCGGGCGATCCGGGCCGCTCCCAGCACCCCCCAACGCATAGCCGCCAAGCTCAGATCCGGACTGTCTGTGCCATGCCTGACTCGGCTGCCCGAAGCGCAGTCTCCATCACCTGGATGTTGCGACGAGCGAACTCGGGGGTCACCTCCAGAGGCTCACGTGCCAGCAGGTGGCCCGCGAGGTTGCGATAGAAGGCGGCCTCCGGGACCGGAGGCAGGGCCAGCTTCTCGTCGTGGCTCAGCCCCTGCCCGGCCGGCCGTAGCACGTGCAGGTCGCAGGGCAGGTCGGAGACCGGCAAATGCTGTTCCAGGAGTCCGTTGGGACCAAGGCTGGAGAGAACCGCGTCCCGCCAGTGACCGACCGCAGCGCCCTTGGTCCCCAACACATACCACTTGGGCTTGCGGGCAGCCGCGATGTCCGAGTGCAGGAAGGAGGCCTCGGCCCCGTTTTCGAACCGGAGCCTGATCTCGAACTGATCGTCGTTGGTGACGTCGTGCCAGACCCGGTTCTGGCTCGAGGCGTCGACCCGCACCACGGTGCCGGGCAGAAGTTGCAGGATCCAGTCGAGGTAGTGCGCACCCCAGTCGTAGATGACGCCGCCGCTGACCTCCCTGTCGGAGTGCCAGAAGTGACAGGGATGGTCGAACCCCCCCACAAAGGCCTCGACCCGAAAGACCTCCCCCAGCTGGCCGGATCTGACCAGCCCCATAAGAGCCAGGAAATCCTGGTCCCAGCGGCGGTTCTGATAGACGGTCAACACCCGCCCCACCCGCTCGGCGGTCGCCACCAGGCGGTCGGCCTCGTCGGCGCTCAGGCAGAAGGGCTTCTCCACAACCACGTGCTTGCCGGCCTCCAGAGCGCGCTGGGCGAGCTCCGCGTGAGTGTTGGGCGGGGTCGAGACCACCACCAGGTCGACGTCCGAGTGCCCCAGCAGCAGTTCCACATCCGACAGAAGGGCGGGCTCGGCGCCATCGGCCAGAGCAGCCGCCAAGCGCTCCGAACTGCGGTCGCACACGGCGGTGAGCTCCAGCCCAGGCACCCTGGAGATGGCCCGGGTGTGCTCGCGCCCGATGGCTCCGAAGCCCAGCAGTCCGACTCCGATCGCGCGCCGCTCATCGCGGCCCGCCACATGGCGCACAGCGCGGTAGAGCAGGCCCTGCATCACATCTGAGGAGTAGGTGTCCACCGTCTCCCCGAGCCCGCAGTAGAAGACCCGCCCCGCGCCGTGGGAGCGCGCGTAGGCCACCGGGACCTCCCGCGACCGCCAGGTCGTGGAGAGCAGAACCTCGGCGTCCGCGGCCAGTTCGGCCTGGCCAAAGCACGAGTCCTGGAGCCTCAGATTCTCCGGGACCCTGCGGGTGATGTCGTGGCTGAACGAGCGCACATCCGCCACCAGCTCCATTCTGGGCAGGTGGCCATCGGGCCCGCCCCCCATCATTTCCCGGTACTGGCGGCCCGGGGCCCAGCGCTCACTGGTGCAGTGCAGGCCCACAAACCCGCCACCGGCTGTGACAAAGTTGCAGAGTCCGGCTTCCTCGGTTGGGGAAAGATGCCCACTGGGGGCATGAGCCACCACCACGTCGAAATCATCGAGTTTGGTAAGCGGCTCGGTTTCGGTGACCAGCTCCACCGCCACCTCACCGGTCCTGCCCAGGTACTCCAGCCAGGGGTCGAGGGCTGGCACATTGTGCTTGCCGGCAAGGACCAGCGTGCGAATCATCCGGTTGCTGCCTCCCAACACCGCCTCGGTCGCGCGCTCCCCAACGCCTGCCTGCAACTGTACCCCAGACGGGAATCAGCCGCCATCTCAGCCACGGGGGAGACGGTAGCGGCGGGCTCAGGGCCGGCACCGCCTCAGCCGCGCGGCTTGACCCCCACGTGGATCGCCACTATCCCCAGTGACATGCGCTGGTAGCGCACCCGATCGAAGCCGGCCGAGCGCATCCAGCGGGACACCACCAGCGGCGGTGGGAAGGCGGCTATCGATTCGGTGAGGTACTGATAGGCACCGGCTCGCCCCAGCAGAGCCCTGGCGATGCGGGGAATGACCCAGCGGTTGTAGAGGCGATACCAGGGACCGAGCGGCCCGACCACGGTGCTGAACTCGAGGATCACGGCCCGGCCTCCCGGGCGCAGCACCCGGTGCATCTCGCCAAGGGCGAGGTCGTGGCGGTCGATGTTGCGCAGGCCGAACGCCATCGTGGCCGCGTCGAACGAGGCATCCGCGAAGGGCAGTTGGCAGGCGTCCCCAACTTGGAAGTGGACCCCGGGGACCTTGGTGATGGCGGACTGGACCATGGCGTCGGTGAGGTCCACGCCCGACACTGAGCCTTCGGCCCCGACCCGGCGCTTGAGCAATGCCGAGAGGGCTCCCGTACCGCAGCAGACATCGAGGGCATGGTCGCCCCGACGGGCCCTGGTCAGCTGGGCCGCTCGACGCCGCCAGCGCCGGTCCTCACCCAGGCTCAGGACCAGGTTCAGGAGGTCGTAGCGGTGGGCGATCGACGAGAACATCGAGCGCACCGCCTCCGGCTCAGGATGACCAGCGGTTGGCAGGACGCGTCCAGCCTTGGTGCCCTCTGTGAGTGGCTGGTCGTTCACAGCTGGGCCGCGGCCCTGGCCTCACCGCGCTCCACCGGGTCGCGCAGAGCAGCGCAGGAGCATGCCGGTTGGGCCGGCAGCGCCACCAGGGCATCCAGAGCCACGCCGCCCAGCTCTTCGGCGCCTTCCTGGACGATGGCCTGGAGGAGCTCGAAGTCCCACTCCGGGCGCACCCCCTCCGCATAGTTGAGCACCATCTCCACGGTCGCAAAGCACGCTCCAATCTCGCGGGCCAGGTACACCGCGGGGGTGACCGTCTGGCCGATGATGTCCCCGCCCAGCCGGGCCAGGGCCGCCACCTCAGCCGCGGTCTCGAATCGTGGCCCCTCCACGGTGGCGTGGACAGCCCGGTTGAAGACCCTGGTCGCCTTCTCGGCCGCAAAGCGACGGGAACGCTGCCAGAGCGCCTCCCTGATGTCGGGACAGAACGGGTCGCGCATCGAGACCATAGCCCCAGGGACCAGCTGCCCACCGCACTGGTGGGTGAAGTCGATGAAGTCGTGGGGGATGATCAGGTCGCGGGGATGGAAGTGCTGGGTGATGCTGGCGGTGCCTGACTCGGCCACGATCCGCCAGACTCCGGCCCTTTGCAGGAGCCAGAACAGGGCCAGGCTCTGGCTCTCCCGTCCGGTTTCCGGCTGACCCTCGTGGGGCCTCACGAACAGGACCGAACGCACAACCTCCGCCTCGTCGGTGATTTCGAAGTTGGTGATGGGCGGGGTGTCCCCAAAGGGGGTCGGAAATATCCGCTCCCGGATCAGCACGCGGACCCGGGGATCTCCCTCGGGCGATCCCTGGGTGCCGGTGCCGGACCCGCCCAGGATGGCGTACTCGGCCGCGGGGATGTTCTGGTTCTGTTCAGTGGCGGGCACAGCCCGGAGTATATGGATGGAGTCGAGCTCGGTCGGCTGCGGTTCTGACCGTTCCGCCGGCCACGTGGACACCGCCAACTCGGGTCCGGCTCGCTGCTCCGGGGCGCCCGCCGACCGCTCAGGACAGACGGCAGGTGATCAAGCGGGCCTCAGGTCGAAGTCTGCCAGCACCGGAAAGTGGTCGCTGGCCCGCTTGGCAACCTCGACCAGCCCATCTTCCTGAGCCCCGACCCTGCAACCGGCCAGCAGCTTGGCCAGGTCGGCGGTGGCGAAGATGTAGTCGATGCGCACCGCCGGCAGGTAGGTCGGGCAGGTGAAACTCTCCGAGCCGGGATCGGTGACGCGCAGGCAGTCGACGTAGCCGGCGGCGGTCATGCTGCGAACCGCAGCCCGCGGCATCAGGGCCGCGACCAGAGCGTCGGTGCCCTCGCCCCGCGGCACCATCTCGATCAGGGGATGGACCAGCCACGGCAAGCGGGGGATGCCGGCCCTGGCCACCTCCGACACCTCGCTTGAACTCACCTCAGGGTCACGCCACCAGCGCATGGCCCTGACGCTGGCGGGCACCGACCCCAGGGCGCCGACCTCGTCGAGGATGCCGCTCCTGCGCCACTCGGACAGCAGGCCCAAAAAATCGGTGGCATGAATCCCATCGCCGGGGGCCATTGAGTTGAAGTCACCCATGATCACGTGCGGGACCCGGGGAGCGCGCTCGGCGTGGTGGCGGATCGCGCCCAGCTCGCGCAGACGGTCGGGCTCGGAACGGCCCCGCCTCTGGAAGGCCGCGGTCAGGTGCACGGTGTGAACGCTGAGCCGGGGGATCCGGGCAAGGGGCCCCAGGTCCAATTCGACCTCGATGGAGTTCCGGGGCCAGGCCTCGGGATGCTGGTGGTTCCGCCAGGCGGCGACCGGAATCCGCGACAACAGGCCCTGGTGACGAAATCGAGGCGCCGCACCGAAGAAGGGCTGATAGCCCAGGTGCTGGGCCATCTGCATCATCGGCTCCGGGTCCTCGATCTCCTGGAGCGCGATCACATCGGGGTTGAGAGCCCCCACCACCTCCTCGATGGCGGGCCAGCGGTCGCCCCCTCCCGCCAGGATGTTGTAGGTCGCCAGCCGCAGGGATGGTCTTGGCTCGTGGGCGTGGGAGGACTCCATCTACCTCGATTCTAGGTTCGGCACTTCCAAGCGGATCCTCCAATGGGTGCCAGCAGGGGATGGCGTGCTGCTCGACGAGTGGTCATGATTACCACGTGAAGTTCGGCTTGTTCGTGCCTCCTTTCTTTGAGCTCTCAAATCCCCACCTGGTGGCTGAGCTCGCCGCCCGGGCCGAGGCGGCCGGATGGGACGGCTTTTTCCTCTGGGACCACATGCTGGCCGGGGACGGGACCCCAGTGGCCGACCGTTCCTGCTGAGTGCCCATAAGTAACACCAGGTCGGGACGAGCGGTCTTTCCCGACCTGGACGCTGCCAAGGTTGCCGTCGCCGTTTCGGGTCTTGCGCCACTGGTGTGGCTGCCCTTGCGCCTTCGGGGCTTGGACTGGTCCTCACACCCGGTACC
>JAJZJU010000022.1 GCA_021809895.1 bacterium | reverse complement strand
AACCACGGCTCGCCCCGGATCACCACCCGCCGGTAAACCTCACGCATGGCGGTGGACCACTCCTCCCCCAAAGCCCAGAGCAGCGGGAAGGTCCCTGGGTCCGCGATCCGTGCCTCCGCCGTGACCTGGTCACTCACACTGCTTCAGTCCCCCCGGAACACGAGTTTGTGGCGTCTGGGCTGAGCGCTGCCCATAGAGGCGCTCCGGGAAGCTGATCACCACCGATGGCATGCCGCGAACTAGATCGGTCTCCCCGGAGCAAGAGCTGTCCTCGTCCTCACCAGTAACCTCATGCTGCGCCCACCTGCCCCTTGGCCGATACTGGCCAACCGCGCGCTCAACTGCTCACAACCCGCCACACCCTGACCGACCTCACCGCCGAGTTGATGGCCTTCTGCTCGGGCAGGGGCGACGGCTTGGCGCACGCCTTCTGCCCCCACGCCACCGCGGCTCTGGTCCTGATCGAGATGGGAGCCGGATCTGACCGCGACCTGGAGGTCTGGCTGGAGGCCAACCTGCCGCACGAGGATCGCTATCGCCACCGCCACGGCGCCGTCGGCCACGGCGCCGACCATCTCCTGCCGGCGGTTCTGGGAGCGCAGGTGTCGGTCCCGGTGCGGGAGGGACGGCCGCTGCTTGGAACCTGGCAGTCGCTGGTGCTGGTCGACACCAATCGCGACAACAACCGCCGCCAGGTCCTGCTCAGCTTCATTCCCGGCTGAGTCCGCCGGGACCGGCTCCTGCCGACGCGGGGGCAGGTCCCGATGGGAACGGGTGCCGCCCGGCCCCACCCTATTCCGCCGGCTTCAAGTGCCCAGCCGCTTCGAGATGTGGGTCACCGCGGCCTGCTCCTCCTGGTAATAGCGGATCCCCCATTCGGCAACCATGGCGGCGTAGAGGAAGCGGGGGTCGTCCCCCAGGCTGCGCCGGATCTCGGCCAGATCCTCGGAGCGCTTGCGCAGCTGGGCCTGGTAGCGATCCAGCAGATGGCGGGGCCGCTCGGGGCCGGTCACGTGCCCCAGAAAGAGCCGCAACGCCACCTCGTGCTTGAGCACGGGGAACTCGACCTCGCCGTCAGCCAGCCAGCGCCGCAGGGCCAGCTCCCCCTTGGCTGAGAGGCTGTAGCGGCGCAGGCTGCGGCTGCCGCGCCTGGTCACCGACTGCTGCACCAGACCGGCCCTGGCGAGCCGGCCGAGCTCTGAGTAGACGTGGCTCATGGCCGGCGCCACCCAGAAGAACCTGAGGGTGCGGTCGGCCAGCTTCTTGAGCGCGTAGCCACTCATTTCGCCTCTCAGTGAGAGCAGGCCCAGAAGGGCGTAGCCGGTCACCGATGTGGGGGCTTGACTTGCCATCCAAGGCATGATATTCATTGCGGGCTGTTCCTAAATGGAATATCCAACGGCCGTGAAGGAGAGATCAGATGTCCGAGGTGGTCTTGCTCATAGGAACCCGCAAGGGAGTGGTGGTCGCGCGCTCCGACGGGGCGCGCTCGGACTGGCGGTTGCGGCCGCTGCAGCTGATGATGAGCGAGGTGTACGGGGTGGGGATCGACAGCCGTGGGGACCGGCCCCGCCTGTTCGCCGGAGCCACCAGCGAGCACTGGGGACCCTCGGTGCTGCACTCCGACGACCTGGGGGAGAGCTGGGCGGAGCAGGACACCGCGCCGATCGCCTTTCCGGAGGACACCGAGACCGCCCTGATCCGGGTGTGGCAGATCCAGCCGGGGTCCGAGGCCGAGCCGGGGGTGGTCTACGCCGGGGTCGAGCCGCACGCCCTGTTCCGATCCCAGGACGGGGGGATCACCTTCGAGCTGGTGAGGGGACTCTTCGAGCATCCCCACCGCGCCGACTGGGCGCCGGGCAACGGAGGCGCCTGCCTCCACACCGTCCTGCCCCATCCGAGCGACCCCAAGAGGATGCTGGTAGCGCTCTCGGCGGGCGGGGTCTACCGGACCCGCGACGCGGGCCAGAGCTGGGAAGCGGCCAACCGCGGCATCCAGTCCTACTGGATGCCCGAGGAGCAACGCTTCCCGGAATTCGGTCAGTGCGTCCACAAGCTCTCCCAGCACCCCGCGCGCCCGGAGACCGTGCTGGCGCAGAACCACTTCGGCGTGTACCGCTCCGACGATTACGGGGGGAGCTGGCGCGCGATCGAGTCCGGGCTCCCCTCCACCTTCGGCTTTCCGGTCCTGGTGCATCCCCACGACCCCGACACCGCCTTCGTGTTCCCGCTGCAGGCCGACTCCGAGCGCATGCCCCCGGAGCGAGCCTGCCGGATCTACCGGACCAGAGACGGGGGTCAGAGCTGGCAGCCGCTGGGCAACGGCCTCCCTGCCAGTGGGTACCACTCCGCCGTGCTCCGGGACGGGATGTGCACCGACTTCGGCGACCCCGCCGGGGTCTACTTCGGGACCCGCAACGGGGAGGTGTTCGCGACCCGCGACGACGGGGAGAGCTGGGAGCTGGTGGCCGAGCACCTGCCCGATGTCCTCAGCCTGCGGGCTGCGGTGCTCGCTTGACCGCGACGGTTGTGCTGCCGGCCGTCCTGCGTCAATCCGCAGGCGGCCTCGGCCGGATCCCCGTCGAGGCCGGGAGCGTCGCAGAGGCGCTGGACCAGCTGGGCCGGGAATGGCCGCTACTGGAGCGGCGCCTGCGAGACGAACGGGGGCGGATCCGCCAGCACGTCCGGCTCTACCTGGAAGGCGTCGACATCTCCGACCTGGCGGGGATGTCGACGCCCCTTCCCGAGGGCTCTCGGCTGCACATCATCCCGGCGGTGTCGGGCGGCAGCCGCTGAGCCGTCAGCCGGGGATCGGCGTGCCCAGATCGAGGTGGGCGGCGGGGATCTGTCCCAGCCTGCCGGCGCGGTAGTCGGCGAAGGCCTGGCGGAGCTCCTCCTCGGTGTTCATCACGAAGGGCCCGTACCAGGCGACCGGCTCGCGGATCGGCCGGCCCCCGAGAACCAGCACCTCCAGCGCCGGATGGCGTCCCTCCTGCTCGTTGCTGGCCGCCAGGGAGATCGAACGTCCGGGGCCGAAGACCGCCAGCTGGCCGCTGCGGACCGGAGCGGTGGACCCGGCGACCCCCTCTCCCGCGAGCACGTAGGCGAGCGCGTTGAAGTCCTCCCTCCAGGGGATGCGCACCAGCGAACCCGGCTGGACGGTGAGGTGGACCATGGCGATGGGGGTGTGGGTGATGCCGGGTCCCTGGTTGCCGCCCAGTTCCCCGGCTATGACCCGCAGCAGGCTGGCCCCGTCGGACGAAGTCAGCAGCGCCACCTGGCCGCCGCGAATGTCCTGGTAGCGAGGGGGGCTCCACTTGAGAGCGCTGGGCAGGTTGACCCACAGCTGGATGCCGTGGAAGAGCCCGCCCGAGGCCACCAGGCGCTCCGGCGGGGTCTCGATGTGCAGGATGCCGGCGCCCGCCGTCATCCACTGGGTGTCCCCGTCGCTGATCAGGCCGCCTCCTCCGTTGCTGTCCTGGTGCTGGAAGGTGCCGTCGATCATGTAGGTCACCGTCTCGAAGCCACGGTGAGGGTGCCAGGGGGTCCCCTTGGGCTCGCCCGGCTGGTACTCCACCTCGCCCATCTGGTCCATGTGGACGAAGGGGTCGAGCAGAGCCTGGGGCACCCCGGCGAAGGCCCGCCGCACCGGGAAGCCCTCGCCCTCCAGCCCGGAGGGGGCGGTGGTGACCGAGATCACCTGGCGATCTTCGGCGGCCGAGTCCGGCTCCGGGATGCGGGGAAGGGTCAGGGGATTGGTCGCGCTTATGGCCGGCATTCGTTGGCTCCTGGGCTGTCGGGTCTCACCTTCGAGACCTTCAAATTTGATTGCACGTGCAATTATAGCGCTTCTCGCTCAGGAGGCCGCGTCCTTCTGGTGCAGGGCTGCCCGGTGGGCCTCGATGATCGGTTGGGCGACCTGGGCCGGCACCTCCTCGTAATGGCTGAAGCTCATGGTGTAACCGCCCCTGCCCTGGGTCATCGCCCGCAGCTCGATCGGGAAGTGGTACATCTCTGCCAGGGGGACCTGGGCGGAGACTCGTTCGAAGCCCTCCTGGGCCGGGATCATCCCCCCGATCCTTCCTCTCTTGGCGTTGAGATGGCCGATGACGTCGCCCATCTGGGCCTCGGGCACGGTCACCTCCACGTCCATCACCGGCTCCAGGAGGTAGGCGCCGGCTTTCTCGACCGCCTCCCGCATCGCCATGGCGCCGGCGAGCTGGAAGGCGATGTCCTTGCCGTCCACCGGGTGGGTGGACCCGTCCACCAACCTGACCCTGACGTCCACCAGGGGGAAGCCGGCCAGCACCCCCTGCTCCAGGGTCTGCCTGACCCCCTTCTCCACGGAGGGCCGGAACTGCTGGGGGATGGCCCCTCCGAAGATCTTGTCCTCGAACACGAAGCCCTCGCCCCGGGGCAGGGGTTCCAGCTCGATGGTGCAGTCGCCGAAGAGCCCGGCGCCTCCGGACTGCTTCTTGTAGCGGTGCTGCTGGCGAGCGCTGCCGCGCACCGACTCCTGATAGGGGACCTGGGGGGTGGCCAGGACCGCCTCCACCTGGTACTTGCGGCGCAGTTTCTCCAGGGTGACCTCCAGATGCACGTCGCCCAGGCCATGCAGCAGGGTCTCCTTGGTGGCCGGCTCCTGCTCCACCCGCAGGGTGGGATCTTCCTCCAGCAGGTGGTTGAGCCCGGCGTGGATCTTGTCCTCGTCGCCCTTGCTCTTGGGCCGTATCGCCATCGTGTACGAGGTCGGGGGGAACTCCAGGGGAGGCTCCGGCACGCACCCCTTGGGACCCAGGGTGTCCCCTGTTGCGGTGTGGACCAGCTTGGTGGCGGCTCCGATCGCACCCGCTGACAGCTCCGCCACCGGCTCCTGACCCTTGCCCCGGGGCCGCAGGGGCCGTGGAATCTTCTCCTCGTGCCCGTTGGTGGCATTGACCAGATGGAGGTCCCCGCGCACAGATCCAGCCATCACCTTGAAGTAGGACACCTTGCCGAAGGGATCCGCCACCGTCTTGAACACAAGAAGTCGCGCCGGCTCCTGGTCCGGTTGGGCCTCGCGGTGGGGCAGGCAGGAGCAGAGCGCCTCCAGGATCCGCCCGGCGCCCAGGGCCCGGGCCGGGGCGGCGACCAACACCGGGGTGATCCGGGCCTCCGCGGTGGCCTGCAGCAGCGCCGACTGCAGCTCCTCCGGGCTCGGTTGCTCACCCTCGAGGTAGCGCTCCAAGAGGGCGTCGTCCGATTCGCAGACCGCCTCCACCAGCTCCTGCCGGGCCGCCTCCAGCTCCGCCGCCAGCTCAGGTGGCGGGTCCTCCTCGCGGTGTCCGCCGCGCTCATCGAAGATCAGGGCCCGTCCGGACAAGAGGTCGACCGCGCCCCGGAACTCGTGCTCCTGACCGATTGGTAGCTGCAGCGGGATCGGGCGCGGGCTGAGCCGCTCCCTCAGGGTCGACATGGTCCCCTGGTAGTCGGCGTGCTCCTTGTCCAGTTTGCCAAGGACCACGATCCTGGGCAGCTGCCGCTCCGCCAGCGACCTCCACGCCGCCTCGGTGCCCACCGCAAGCTGACCCGCGGCGGTGGCGCTGACCACCACCAGGGCCGCGTCCGCCACCGCCAGAGCCGCCACCACCTCGCTCTGGAAGTCCTGGAAGCCGGGGCAGTCGAGAAGGGTCAGGGAGCGGCCCTGAAAGTCGAGTGTCGCCACTCCGAGCTGGACCGAGATGTGCCGGTGCTGCTCCTCCGGCTCGTAGTCCAGGGCGGCCGTTCCCTGGTCGGTCGAACCCAGCCGAGGGACCGCGCCGGCTGCGAACAGCAGCGCCTCTGCAAGGGTCGTCTTGCCGTCGTGACTATGGCCCAGGATGGCTACGTTCAGCATGGGCCTAATCTCGCTCAGCCATGCGAGGGAGATTCTATGCTCAGAGGTGCGCTCCCGGCAGACCGTGCGGCAGACTCTGGTGGTGAGCCTCGACCCCGCCACCTCATTTCCCCTGCGGCTGCTGTCCCGCGGCGTGGCCGCGGACGGACCCTGGGCGAAGGTCGAGGTGGTGGCGGAGGTGGGGGCCTCCGAGTGGGAGGAGGAGGCGAGGAGGCTGGGCCTCAGCTGCCAGGCCGGGGCCCGGGACGTCAGCGTCCTGGGACCGTTGCGTGGCCTGGGCGAGCTGGGTGCCGCGCTCACGCACCGGCTCGGGGGGCCCGAGCTGGAGGCCGCGGCAGCCGCGCTGGCGGGCCCTCCCGGGTCCCTGATGGTCGGCGACAGGAGGTGGCGCTTCGGTCCGCGCACCCTGATCCTCGGCATCGTCAACACCACCCCCGACTCGTTCAGTGGAGACGGCGTCAGCGGCTCGGTCCAGCTGGCCCTGGAGCGGGCCGCCGCGATGGTCGCAGAGGGAGCTGACGCGATCGATGTCGGGGGGGAGAGCAGCCGTCCCGGGCACGCCCAGGTCCCGGCCGAGGAGGAGATCGAGAGGGTGGTCCCGGCGATCCAGCGGATTGCGGCGGAGCTCAAGGTGCCCGTCTTCGTGGACACCTGGAAGGCGGCGGTGGCCGAGCAGGCGCTGCGGGCGGGCGCGGTCGGCGTCAACGACATCTGGGGGCTGCGGCGCGACCCCCAGATGGCCGAGGTGGCGGCCCGCCACAAAGCCGCCCTGATCCTGATGCACAACCAGGACAGCCCCACCTACCGCGACCTGGTGGGTGAGGTGATGCAGGTCCTCGCGCAGAGCCTTCGTCTGGCGACTGCCGCAGGAGTCCAGAGTTCCCAGGTCATCCTCGACCCCGGGTTCGGCTTCGGCAAGACCCCCGACCAGAGCGTGCGCCTGCTCTCCCACCTGGAGCAGCTGAGCCTGCTCGGCCGGCCGGTCCTGGTCGGCACCTCACGAAAGTCGATGGTCGGGTATCTGTTGCGCAACCGGGAGGTGTCAGGCCGGCTCCACGGCACCACCGCGACCCTGGCCTGGGCGGCCACCCGGGGCGCCCACCTGGTGCGCGTCCACGACGTCCTGGCAGCCCGCGACACCCTCGCGGTGGTGGACCGGCTGCGCGCGCTGGCGGCGGGCCCTGCCAATGGCTGAGCCGGCGGGTCCCGCAAACACCCTGGCCGTGCTGGGGCTGGGGAGCAACCTTCCCGTGCGGCAGCGCTGGTTGGACCTGGGCCTGGAGATTCTCCTCGCCGGGCCCTCAACGCTGCTGCTGGCCACGCCGCGCTGGAACACCATCCCCCGCGGGGCTCCCCCTCAGCCCGACTACCTCAACCAACTCCTGCTCGTCAGGGGACCTCGGGACGGGTGGGGGTGGCTGGAGCTGGCGCAGCGAGCGGAGCTGGCTGCGGGCCGGCGGCGGCTGGTGAGCAAGGGCCCTCGGACCCTGGACGTGGATGTGCTCCTGGTGGAGGGGTTGACCTGCTCCAGCCCAAAGCTCCGACTGCCCCACCCGGCGATCCTGGATCGTCCCCACCTCCTGGCGGGGGTGGCGGCCCTGGTCCCCGACTGGAAGCTCGAGGGCTCGCCCCTGACCCTGGCGGAGCTCGCCCGGGCACGCCTGGGCGGCAGCTGGCGCCAGCCGGTTCCGCTCAGAGGGGCAGGCGATCCGCCAACGAGGGGGTGACCCTGAGGGTCGCCTGGATGGTCTCGCAGATCGGGGCCAGGTCGGGAGGCTCTGACAGGTCCAGGTACCAGACCTGCTCGGCGGCGAAGCGGTCGACCCAGGCCGTGCCGTCCTTGACGGTCAGCCCCACGCGCACCACCCGGCCCTCCTGGGACGGCAGGGATCTGGCCAGCAACCCCTCCACGGTCTCGATCCAGGCCTGCACCTCTCCCAGCTCACGCAATGCGTAGCCGCCGTCCCCGAGGTCGAACTCAGCCACCAGCTCAACCGCCGGGTGAGGGTGCTGATGGGAACACTCCTCGTCGTCCTCGTGGTACAACTCGCACTCGCTGCCGGGCCCGTATGTCCCCACGTAGGTGAGCAGCGCGTCCCAATGGAAGTGGAGGCTGGCCAGGTATCGGTGGGGCGGTTCGCTGGCGGGCAGGCGCACCGAACACTGGAAGGTGCGTTCCCCGGTGCTGGGCTCGAGCTCGTGACCGACATCCTGGACCACAAGGTCGGCCCGCTCCAAACCGTCCAGAACCTCGGCGGCGAGCTCTTCATAGGTGGGGAAGTAGCTGTCCCCCTCGTCTCGGGCGTCTCTTCTCACCGCCGCCTCCTGAGCTGTCTTCGGGCCGCGTCCACCATGATCATGATCCGTCCTCCCAGAGGGCGCAGCTGCTGCTGCCAGCAGCCAGCGTAGTCCACCCTGGTTCCACCAAACCCAAGTTTGAACTGCGCCAGCCCGGCCCAGGGGTGGTCGGGCCGGTCGTCCTCGGGAATCCCCCACAGGTCGTAGCTGCGACAGCCCTCTTGGCGTGCCAGCATCATCGCGCGCCAGTGCAACAGGTGGTTGGGCATGAACTGGCGGTGGCGCTCCGTCCCCCCACCGTACAGGTAGACCACCCGGTCTCCGAAACGGGCCAGGAGGACCGCTGAGACGACCTCCCCCTCGACTGTGGCGCCGAGCGCCCAGGCCCGCTCACCCAGGGTCTCCAGGACACAGCGGAGGTGCTGTTCGGACGGCAGGTGGATCCGCTGGCGCCTCTCGGTGGCACGGACGCAGGCGTTCAGCTCGGACAGCCCGACCACCGCGACCTCGACGCCCTTGCGCTCGGCGAGGCGGACGTTGTACCGGGTCTTGGCGTGGAAGCTCGCCATGATCTCCTCGGCGGCGGGGCGGAGATCCACCACCGAGGTCGCCAGCGGCTGGCGCGACGGGCACCTGGTCAACTCGCGCAGGGGATGGTCCGCCGCCACCTCGCTCGCCTCCCAGGGCACCTCGATCTCCACAACGAAGGCGCCCAGGGAACGGCCCAGGGCTCTGAGTTCGGTGGCCACCCTGTCGAAGGAGTCGCGGTCATCGGCAGCGCACACCGGGCCGCGGGGGACATACAGCCGGGCCGGGCCGCCCGGGCCTACCCTGGCAAACAGCGTGGTGACCGGCAGCGCCCCCCTGGGCGTTTGCACCAAGAGCCGCCGCAGGGCCCAGCCGGAGCGCTGTTGCACCGCTCCCCAGGCGTGCGACTGCAGCAGGTTCGCCGCCGGCCAGGCGAGCAGCCCCCGGTCCCACTCCTCCGCCTGGTCCAGGTTCTCTTTTGCGGCGATCAACGGGGCAATTCTGGCAGACCGGGCCCGCCCCACCGGCGATCGGTCTCAACTTCGCGTGCCCGCCTGTGCTAGTATCTCGCCGATCAACCGGGGAGGGTCGGTCCGTCGCGAATTTCGGGCCGTCAGGAGTGACTCCACACCTTGCAAAACCAGGGCACCATCGGGCCGGCCACAGTTGCCGAGCTGCTCCAGGGCATGCAGCATGACCGGGCTACCGGCACGCTCTCCCTGGAGAGTGACGGGCGCGAGTGCGCCCTTCACTTCCTGTTCGGACATCTGTTCCATGCCGTCTCCGACCAGGCCCAGGGCGAAGACGCGGTGATGGCCGCCCTCGAGTGGTCCAGCGGCGAGTACGCCTTCAACCCCCGCGCCAAGCTCCCTCCGGAGGAGACCATCAACAGCTCGACCGAGGAGTTGGTTTCCCGGTGGCAATCCGGGGTTGGCGCGGCCGCGCCCGAGGCGGTCGGCGCCACCATGTCTGCGGTCGAACCCCTGGGCTATGAACCGTTCATAACCGCCAGCGCGAGAGGCAGCGACTCGGACTGGCCCAGCGCCGGACTGGGTGGGGACGTCGCGGAGGACGACATGCCCGACATCGCACCGTTCCAGAGTCCGGTTCCGCCCGCCCGTACCCCTCCGCCGGTCCCATCGGCCCCTTCGGCTGCCCCGGTGGTGAGCCAGGGCGCGCGACCGGCCCCAGTTGGCACGCCCGTCGTCACCGCCCCGCCAAAACCAGCACCCAGGCCCGGAGCCGCCCCTCCCAGGCCCGTGGCGGGGGCGACCAGGAGCCAGCTGTCGGTGCTCGTGCCGATGCCCGGTGGCCCCAGCCTGCACTCCGGGTTGAAGGCATCCTTCCTCAACTTCCCGATGCTTTTGAAGACGCTGGGCCAGGACGGTTTCTCCGGCTTCGTGAGTGTCCACGGGGAAGGGGATGACCGCGGCCAGGGACACATCCTGTTCCGGGAGGGATCGGTGATCCAGGCCCAGCAGCGTGCCGAGGGCACCTACCGCCGGGGCAAGACCGCTCTTCAGGAGGTGACCCGCCTGGTGGCTCTGGGCCGGGGCCTGATCGACGCTGTCGAACTCCCGTCCGATCTGGCCAGCTCGGTAGCCAGCCTGATCGTGGCGACCACCTCGTTCGTCAACCTGCCCGCCCGGATCGTCGACTTCGAGGCTCTGCTCGAGTACATCGGAGATCAGCGCATCAGCGGCGGGGTCCTGATCAGCCAGGCGGACCAGGTTTCGGTCGCTCTGCTCACCGACGGCAGCGTCAAGGGCAGCTACAGCAACGCCGCCCCTGAGCTGACCGACGGGCCTCAGGTAGCCGCCGCGGCCTGCGCCGACCGAGAGGCTCGCATAGACGTGGTGGCCGCGCCAGCGCCGCCGCTGCCGGCGCTGGACCTGTCGGAGCTCGGCTGAGAGCTTCGGCGGAGGGAAGGGGGCCCGCGCCTCCCGGGAGGACGAGGAACCCGGGCTCCACGGCCGGCGGACGCCGAGGTTCGTTGGGCAGCTTCCCCAAGGATCCGTCCCGCATGACCCCCTTCTGGGGAGTTGCCAGGCGGGTGTCGCGGCCGTCGCTCTACAACAGGGGCCGCTTGGTCGGCTGTGGGCTGCTGGCGTCCCTGGTGGCGGTCTTCGTGGCTGGATGCGGACCTCTCTCGCCGCCCCAGATCACGGATGTGCTGCCGCCTCCGAGCCAGGGCGGAGTTCACACCAATGCCCCTATCGAGATCATCTTCAACGTTCCCATGAACGAGCACTCGGTGGAGACCCGGCTCAGCCTGCGCAACCGGCGGGGCCGCCCGGCTCCGGGCTGCGACCTGCGCCGGGCGGCGGCCGGCGAGGCCACCGGCTGCCGCTTCAGTTGGAGCGACGGCGGCCGGATCATGCGCCTCATCCATCCCGGCCATCCCCTGGCCACCGTCACCACCTATCGGGTGAACCTGGGCGGCGGAATCGCATCCCGCCAGGGCGCGGTGAACTCCCTGTCGCACTCGTGGGCCTTCTCGACCGAGGGAGGCCCCTCGCTGAGTTCGACCTACCCAGCCAACCACGGGGTGCTGGGACCAGACCAGGCGGTGGCGATCAACTTCAACCGGGCGATGGACCAAGCCTCCGTCGGCCACGCGGTGACGATCACGCCGGTGCCGCCAGGGGGCTATTCGCTGTCCGCCAACCCCAAGGTCCCCGGGCGGTTCCTGCTCAACCCGGTGCGCCCCCTGGCTCCCGGGACCACCTACACCCTCACGGTCACCAGAGCGGCCCTGGACACCGACGGCAACCACCTGCAGGCGGGCACCAGGGTCAAGTTCACCGTGGGCAAGCTCGGCAGCACCCCCACTATCGACTTCGCCGCCGGCGCCACCCCCACCTCCTACACAGAGGTGCTGGCGGCTTCGCTGCCCGAGGTGCCGGGCGACCCGCCATCGGTCCGCCTGCTGGCCACGGCTCCGGCCGGCCAGCACTACGTGTTCGCGTGGGGCTCGCCGAATGGGCAGTACCTCGCCACCGAGCTCGCCGGAAAGGCTGAGATCCAGGTGGCCGACCTGGCCACCGGCAAGACCGCGGCGGTCCTTGGGAGCACCGCCAGCACCGCCGCGGTCTGGAGCCCCAACAGCCAGCAGCTGGCCTTCCTCGCGGGCGGGGCGCTGCGCGTGTACACCGTGGCCAGCAAGATCTCAGTGACCCTCAGCGCCCCCGCCGCACTGGGCGGTCCGCTGGCCTGGAGGCCAGACAGCTCGGTGCTGGCGGCGGTCGCCACCCCCAGTGGCACCGCGTCCCGGATCGCCCTGCTGAGCCCCTCCCTGCGAGCGGTCACCTATCTCGGGACTTCGAGCGCGGGGCCGGAGGGCGATCCCGTCTGGAACCAGCAGGGGACCGGTCTGGCCTTCTCGGTGGGGGCGAGCCCCGCCCTGGCGGTGTGGCTCTACCAACCCGCCGACGTGGTCGCTCCCCTGCGCCTGCTGCGCAGGGGAGGGGGCCAGCCAGTGGCGTTTTTGAGCTCGGGCTCGATCCTGGTTCGAACCGTGTCGGGAAGCCTGGAGGCGCTGTCTCCGACCACGGAGCAGGTGAGCCAGGTGGTGGGTGAGGTGGGTGGGCAGTACCCGATTGCCACGGCGGTCGACGACCCCGGCCGGGTGCTGGCCTTCACCAGAGATCAGGGGGGGTTCGTGAACCTCTTCCTCTCCAACCAGGCGGGGAGCGGCACTGCGCCGCTGACCGCCTTCAACAAATCCCTGCCGATGAATGCCGGCCCACCGACCTTTGTGGGCACGTGAACGCGCCCGCCCCAGTCACAGCCGCACCCCGCTACCCTGCCCGCATGGGCGAACTGAGGCTGCCTGGCTCGCAGCCGGTCAGGGGAATGTGTCTGCAAGGGGCCTGCCTCAGGCGGCCCCTGTGAGCGCCACCATGACCGCTGGTCGGGTCTGGTGGGAGGCGTCGCGACCGGCCACTCTGGCGGCCTCGGTGGCACCGGTGGTGGTGGGAGTTGCGGTGGCGGCCCATCTGGGAGCGGTGAGCTGGGGCAGGGGAGTGGCCGCGCTGGTGGTGGCCGTGGCCATCCAGTTCGGGGTGAACTACGCCAACGACTACTCAGACTTCCGGCGCGGGGCGGACACCGGCGACAGGGTCGGGCCTCCCCGGGCGGCGGCCTCCGGCCTGGTCGCCCCCAGGTTGGTCCTGGGCGCCGCGGTGCTCAGCTTCGCGGTGGCAGCGGGGGTCGGGGTGTGGCTCTGCGCGGTCTCCTCCTGGTGGCTGCTGGTGGTGGGCGCCGCCTGCATAGCCGCCGCCTGGTTCTACACCGGGGGACCCTACCCATACGGCTACCGCGGGTTCGGCGAGCTGGCGGTCTTCATCTTCTTCGGGGAGGTGGCTACCTGCGGGACCGTCTATGTCGAGGCCGGGAGGATAGGGGTTCTGGCCCCGCTGGCCGCCGTCCTGCCTGGCGCCATGGCCGCCGCCCTGCTCCTGGTCAACAACCTGAGAGACCTGGAACAGGACCGGCGGGTGGGCAAGCGCACCCTGGCTGTTCTCTTGGGTCGAAGGAGGGCCTACAGGGCCTTCATCGGCCTGCTGGCGCTGTCTCTGGCGGTGCCCCTGATGATCGCGATCCCCGGGGTTGAGCACTTCACGGTCTTCTTGCCCTGGCTGTTGGTGCCCGCCATGGAGGCCCCGGTGCGCAACGCGGGGTCCGATCAGCCCTCGGTCCAGATCCGGGGCCTGAAGCAGATGGCCGCCCTGCTGGCCGGCAGCTCCCTGTTGCTCGCTGCCGGGATATGGGCCGGCTGATCAGGCCTGCTGACCGGCCGCCGCCAGGGCGGGCGCCAGCCCGTACTCGGGCAGGAGGATGTCGACGGTGCGCTCCCAGGAGAATCGCTGGGCCCGCCGCCACGCGGCCTGCCGCATCTCACGCACCTCCTCCGCGGGTGCGGTGAGCACGCTCCGGATCGCCGCCGCGTAATCGGCCGGGTCGCGTCCCGCGACCAGGTATCCACTGTGACGGTCCGAGACGATGTCACGCAGACCCCCGACGGCAGCCGCCACCACCGGAGTCCCGCAGGCCTGGGCCTCGAGGGCCACCAGCCCGAACGACTCCGTGTGCGATGGCATCACCACCACGTCGGCGAGGCAGTAGAGTAGGGCCAGCCGGTCCTGTGGTTGGGCTCCCAGGAACGACACCCGGTCGGTGAGGCCCAGCGCCTCCACCCTGGCCTGCATCTCCTGACGCTGCCCCACCCTGGCCCCCTCGCTGCTGGCTTCGCCGACGAACAGCAGGCGTGCGTGCAGGCCCTGCTGGTGCAGGAGCGCGAAGGCGTCCAGGAGGGTGTCCGGTCCCTTGAGCGGCTCCAGCCGCCCTGCGAACAGGACCACCTTCTCCAGTTCCAGCCCCATCCGAGCTCGGAGTCGGAGGGGGTCTCGGGGCTGGAACTGGACCAGATCTACCCCAGGGGGGACCACCACGCACTGCCCCTGGGGCGCGCCGTATTTGCATACGAGCGCCTGGGCCTCCGCCCTGGTGTTCGCGACCAGGCGGGCGCCGGCTGTCACCGCGCGCCGCTCGGCCACCAACCGCTCGGGACCGTCCCCGTCGAAGCCGAGCTCGGCCTTGACCGCGGCCAGGGTGTGGGCGGTGTGAAGCCAGGGAAGGTCGAGGTCGCTGGCGAGTGCCGAGCCGGCCTCGGCCGACAGCCAATAGTGGCTGTGGACGGCGACGTACCGGCGCTGGGCCCGCCGGATGAAGGCCCTGACCCCCTGGAGATAGCCCTGTCTGGTGGCGGGCAGCTGGTGCTTGGGCAGGGGCCGGCGCGGACCCGCATCGACCGCGATCACGCGGCTGCGCGGGCCCATCGCCTGCTCGGTGGGCTGGTCGGGGTCGCTGCGGCGGACGAACACATCGGTGTACACGCCGCGGGCGCCGAGCTCCTCACAAACCGCCCGCACGTAGACGCTGAGCCCTCCGTTCTCACGCTTGCCCAGGCGCGCCAGTGGGGAGGCGTGCAGCGACAGGAAAGCGACGGTGTCCTCGCCGTGGGCGGGGTGCGAGGAAGAGCTCACTGGTGGCGGTCCGCTCGCAATCGCAGATGCACAAGCCGCTCGTCGTGGGCTCCCAGGTGGTACTTGTAGCCCTCGTCGCCACGCAGGAGGTCGGCCCTGGTGCAACCCTCGGCGATGGCGGCACGTATCCCCTCGGCGACACAGAGCAGACCCGGAGAAAGGGCCGCGTAGGCAGGGTCATATCCGGAGTTGTAGAGGTGCCAGGTGGAACCCACCGTGAACCCGAAGATGCCCGCCAGCCGCTGCTCCCCCGCGACCAGCAACCCCAGCCGCAGCCAGCCCCGCTCCTCGAGCCGGGCCGCCATCACCTTGAAGAAGCGCCTGACGTCTGGCACCAGGAACGCCTCCTTGTGGCTTCCACTGGCGGCCAGCAGATGAAGAAAGGCATCCAGCGCCTGGTCCAGACCCAGCTCCGCCGGCCCCACCATCCGCCAGCCGGGCCGCTCCAGGTCGAGACGCCGCCTCTTTCGGCGCAGCTCGTGGCGATCCTTCTTGTTGAGGTTGAGGGCGAGGTAGGAGTCGAAATCGGCTGGTAGGTCCAGTCCCGGGCAGACCTCCTCCACCTCCTCCTCGACATCCCAGCCCAGGTCGGCCGCCTGACTGCGAAGGGCTCTAAGGGGGGCTGTGCCCTCGGACAGGAAGTGCAGGTCCAAGTCCGCTGGTGAGTGCGCGCCGGCCCAGCTCAGGGCGGCGCGGGCGACATCATCCTCGCGACCCGGCAGATGCAGGAAGCCCAGCCGGTCCGAGAGCGTCATCCCACCGGAGAACTGAAGAGCATCCCTGTCCTGTTCGCTCTGGCACAGGGGGACGACCCCCAAGACCAGGTCCTTGTCGCGGACCACAAGGTGCAGGGGCCGATGGACTGCTCCGAACACCTCCCACCAGGCCTGTTGCCAGTCCCAGCTCAGAAACGGGTTCAGCGGATCGGATACCTGCTCCAATTCCCCCCAGGTGCGAGCCAGAGCTCCCAGCTCATCCAGGGAATCGATGGCCTCCACCGTCACTCCCGTCGCAGGGAGGTCGATTTTCGTTGGCGCCCCTAAGGGCGCCGTACATGAGGGGCCGATGCTGATCCACCCTAATCCTGGCGCTCGCACGCGGGGCCTTCCCCCCGCGACCACTGGCTTCACTCTACCATCCAGGAGAAGGACACTCGTGCTTAGCGAATTGAACATTGCCTGAGTTGGGCCCGGCCGAGGTGGAGATCTGGGCCACCTCGACCGGCGGCGGGCACCGCCGAGTGGCCGAGGCGTTGCGGCGCGCTCTGCTCGATGCCGGCCCACCTGGACTGCGGGTGGCGATCGACGACCCGCTGCAGATGGGCGCCCTGCCTCACGCCCAGATCGTGCTGCGGGGGTACGGCCCTGTGGTGCGGACTGCCCCCGGACTCTGGGGCGTGCTGTTCAACACCTTCGCCAGGCCCGGCGCCCGGGGTGCGCTGGAGAGGTTCCTGCTCTCCGGGCTGGGCCGGACCATGGCCAACACAACCTCGGCCCGCCGTCCCCGGGTGGTGGTCAACTGCCACCCCCTGCTCGGCCCTGGAGCCGCCCGCGCCGCTCGCAGGCTCCTTCCCCGCGCCGAGCTCATGACTCTGATAACCGACCTCACGGTTGTCCATCCGGGCTGGCTCTCCCCGAAGGATGCGCTGTTCATGACCCCCTCCTCGGTCGCCACCAGCTGGTGCGTCGACCAGGGGATACCTCGAAGCTCGGTCGTGGAGGTGGGGCTGCCGGTGGACCCCGGACTCTGCCGCCACGCCCACGCTGCTTCCGACCGGCGCATCCAGCGCCTGGAGCTGGGCTTGGACCCGGACCTGCTGTGCGTCCTGATCGGCGGAGGCGGGGAGGGGGCGGGACGGCTGCTGCCGCTCATCTTCGCGGTGGAAGAGAGCCGGATGCCGCTTCAGCTGGTGGTCATGTGCGGTCGCAATCGGCGCCTGCTGAGGGACATCAGGCGGCTGAGTCTGAAGGTTCCCATGGTCTCCCTGCCCTACCTGGAAGACCCATCTCCATGGCTGCTCGCCAGCGACGTCTACGTCGGCAAGGCAGGGCCCAGCGCCCTCGCCGAGGCGGCGGCCGCCGGGCTGGCCATCGTCGTAACCGACGCCCTTCCTGGCCAGGAGCTGTCCAACCGTGGGCTCCTGGTGGAGGCTGGGGTCGCCCAGAGCGTTGAATCCCCCTCGGAGCTGGTGGCAGTGCTGGCCAGCTTCTGCACCGAGCCCGCAGCCGCCCTGGTGGAGATGCAGCAACGCTCCCTGAGCTGGTCACGTCCGGACGCCGCGTCACGCGCCGCAGAGCAGGTTCTGGCCCGGCTCTGAGCGATCAGGACTCGTTCATGAATCGCAGCCTGGTGAGTGGCTTCGCCTCCAGCTCAAGGTTGACCGCCTCCAGCATCCTGACCGACTCCATCTGCAGCTGGTGGGCTATCGCCGGGTGAGCGCAGGCCACCACCAGGGTCCCTCCCTGGACGGCCACCACTCGCACATGGTCCCGCAGGTAATCCCCGCATGCCTGCTTGAAGGCAGCCTCCACCCGCGCCTGCCTCACCTGGCGGCTGACCCCCATCTTGCGCACCACCCTGGGAAGGATCTGGTCTATACCCTCCATCTCAGCTATCCACCTCTACCTCGAAGACCGTGCCGGCGCTCACCTCCAGCACCTTGGAGACCGGCGTCTCGGCGCCGATTCCGTGGTCCTCGGTGGCGGTGATGAGAGTCTGCTCCACTCTCATGTCCGCTCCCAGCCTGGAGATGAGCCCGTGGCGGTGTCTGGCGTCCAGCTCCGAGAGCACGTCGTCGAGCATCACCAGCGGCCGCCTCCCCATGGTCTCCAGGTGGAGCTTGACCTCAGCCTCCTTGAGGGCCAGCACCAATGTCCGCTGCTGACCCTGGGAAGCGAACTGCCTGGCCGACCTCCCCGCGAGCAATACCTCGAAGTCATCGCGGTGGGGGCCGGCCAGAGACTGCCCGCGAGCCACCTCCTCCCTGGCCAAATCCGCGATCGAAGTCCTGAGCCAGTCCTCCTCCTTGCCCTCCCTGGTTGGTCCCGCTCCAGGCCGGTAGATGAGCTCCACGGAGGCAGGCTCACCGATGGCCGCAACCGCCTCTGTCACCACCGGCTCGGCCCGCAGCAGGAATTGGCGCCGATGCCGCATAACCACAGCTCCGTGCTCGACCAGGGCCTGGTCCCACGGCTGCAACAGAGCTGCGTCGGCCTCTTTATCCCTGACCCGGCGCAACAGGCTGTTGCGCTGCTCCAGGACCCTGCGGCACTTGACCGCGGCCTCGGCATACTCGCTGCTGATCTGGCTCAGAGCCACGTCCAGCAGCCGGCGCCTGGACTCAGGGCCGGACTTCACCAGGGCCAGATCCTCAGGCCAGAAGATGACCACCCCGATCCTTCCCAGGGTCCTGCGTGCCGGCACCTGGCTGCCGTTCTCCCGGATCGCCCTGGTCCATCTCCCCGTGGACGCCTGTCGCTGAGCCCTGAACTCGAGCACGGAACTGGCTCCATCGCCCTCCAGGGTCAGGGATATCCCCATCTCACTTCCGGAAAATGAAGCGCACTCACCGAGTGACCCTGTCCTCGGCGAACGGGTCAGGGCGACGGTCGCGACCGCCTCCAGCAGGCTGGTCTTGCCTGACCCGTTTTCGCCGAGGATGAGGTTGACCCCAGGGCGAAGGTCAACTGTCGCCTCCCGGTAGACCCGGAAGTTGAGCATCCGGATCTGGGAGATATGCACGCCGGGCGTCCGGCTGCCGCCTATAGCGCCACCCGGACCGGCATGATGATGTAGCGATAGGTGTCGTCGCCAGGCACCCTGATCAGCCCCGGGGCCAGGGGGCCGTTGAGCACGAATTCGACCTCGGGGGTGTCCAGGAGACCAAGCACGTCGGAGACGTACCTGGCGTTGAAGGCTATCCCCACGCTGTCGCCCTCCAGGGTGGCGTCCAGAGCCGCGACGTTGTCGCCCACCTCGTTGGTGTTGGCGGAGAGCACGATCTGCCCCGGCTCGCAGCGCAACTTCAGCACATTGGCTGCGTCCCGGGCGAACAGCGCCACCACGCGAGTGGTGCGGCGCAGCTCCTCGGTGGAGGCCCTGACCAGTGACTGAGACCCCTCCGGGATCACCTTCTGGTAGCTGGGATAGGCACCGTCTATGAGCCTGGTGGTCAGCTCGTAGCCTGGAATCTGGAACCGGACCTGGGACCTGGCTCCCGACACCATCATCCCCACCGAGGCCGGGGTGGTCACCACCGGCTTCAGCAACCTGGCCAGCTCGGACAGCGCCCGGGCCGGGATGATCACGGAGAAGCTGGTGTCGGGCCCGTCCTGACCCAGACGCAGCCTGCGCACGGCCAAACGGTGCCCGTCGGTGGCGACCATGTTCACGTCCTTGCCGTCCACCTCGAAGAGAACTCCTGTGTAGATGGGCCTCCCCTCATCTCCACTGGCGGCGATCACGGTCTGCTCCACCGCCGCGAGCAGCGCCTGCGGGTCTAGCTCGAAGGAGTCACCGTCGGAAACCTCAGGGAGCGGCGGGAACTCAGAGGCGTCAATGCCTCGGATGTGGGCGTCGAAGCGTCCGCTCTGGAGCCTCACCGTCTGGTGGATTGGATCCAGCTCCCAGTCGAGTGGTTGCTCGGGGAGAGCGGATATGAACTCGGAGAGGATGCGGGCAGGCACGGTCACCTGCCCTGAGGCCACCACCTGGGCGCCCAGGGTGTGGTGGATCGTCAGGTCGAGATTGGTGGCGGTCAGGTCCAGCGACCCATCCTTCGCCTCCACCAACACATTGCTCAGGATGGGCAGGGTGTTCCTGCTCGAGACAGCTCTGCTAACTGCTGCCAGGCCCGAGCTCAACTGTTGGGGCGAGACCGTGCATTTCAACTGGGGTGCCTCCTTATCGATGGGATGCCCGGTCTGGGCCAAGTCCACAGGACTGTGGCCGACGGGAACGAGATTTTTGGAAACGCAGTCATAGTAGGGGAGTTCAGTCTGGGGATATCAGCCTTAGCTGATCTCGAACTGGCGGTGGACATCCTGTGGATTGGATGGCCTGGAGATGCCCTGTTCTCCACCACCCTGGAGTGCAGCTGGGAAACCCCCACCGCCTCAACCGTTGTCCCCATGGGATCTGGATAACCTGTGGCAGCCATCAGCTGGACCTCAGTTGTTCCCGGAGCCTGGCGATGTCCTCGGCCACCCTTGGGTCCTCTTTGGCGTCGTTGGAGATCTTCTCGTACGAGTGCAGGACCGTTGTGTGATCCCGCCCTCCGAAGGCCAGACCGATGGCGGGCAGGCTCATCGCGATCTCCTCGCGGATGAGGTACATGGCTATCTGGCGGGGAAATACGATGTGCTTGTCGCGCCGCTTGCTGGTCATCTCTCTGACCGAGATGCCGTAATAGTTGGCGACTGCAGCCTGCACCGTCTCCACCGAGAGAGGGCGAGTGTCGGCGGTGGGGATGATGTCCCTCAGGATCTCGGACACCTCGTCCAGAGAAGGGCTCCCCCCACCATTGATTGAGGCATGGGCGAGCACTCTGGTCAGCGCCCCCTCCAACTCCCGGATGTTCTGCTTGATGTTGTGGGCTATGAAGGAGAGGACGTCGTCGGACACCCAGCCCTGCGCCGGGGTCAGCTTGCTGCGCAGGATCGCCAGCCTGGTCTCGAAGTCGGGGGGTTGGATGTCAGCCATCAGGCCCCCTTCGAAGCGGGTGCGCAGGCGGTCCTCCAGGGTGGGGATCTCCCGGGGAGGGCGATCACTGGTGATCACGATCTGGCGGTTGACCTCCTGGAGGGCGTTGAAGGTATGGAAGAACTCCTCCTGGGTGCGGTCCTTGCCGGCCAGGAACTGGATGTCGTCCACCAGGAGCACGTCGACCGTCCGGTAGCGGGTGCGAAACTCCGCCATCCGGTTCTCCTGGATGGAGGTGATCATCTGATTCATGAAGCTCTCTGAGGTCACGTACGCGACCTTCTGGCGGTGGCGCTGCCAGACCGAGTGGCCGACGGCGTGCATGAGATGGGTCTTGCCCAAACCCACGCCCCCGTAGAGAAAGAGAGGGTTGTAGGCCCGACTGGGCGAGTCAGCCACCGCCCGGCAGGCCGCCTCGGCGAAGCGGGAGGTGTTTCCAACCACGAAAGCGGAGAAAGTGTAGCGGGGGTTGAGGCCAGGCACGGTCTCGGCGGTCCCCTCTGTGGACTCGATCCGGCGCTCCCCAAAGTCGCCCCTCACAAGGCCTGTGGCGGGAGCATCTGCGCCGGTCGCCTGAACGGCGAACTCCACCTCCACCTCCCGGTTAAGGATCGCCGAGAGGGTCTCCCGAATCACCGCGGCGTAGCGATCGCTGACCCAATCCCTGGCCAGCGGCGTCGGAACCCCGATCACGGCCCTGCCGGAGTCCTCCTCCAGGGTCAGGAGCCTGGCATTCTTGAGCCAGGCCTCGTAGCCCGGGCGGCTCACCTGAAAGCGCAGCTCCTCCTGGGCTGCCATCCAGAGCTGATCTGGGGATATGCTCAAAAGGGCTCCGGATGGGATCGGCAGCAAGGGGCAAACGAGTGCAATTCACACCTTATGCACAGGAGTGGAAAACTCACCTGAGGGGGAGATGCACCCTGTGAAAAATAGAAGCTTGGACCGGGCCTGGCCCACCCCCGCGGTCGCTTCGGGATGGTAGCACCGCGGACGCCCGGGCGCAATGATCCGCGCCAGGTGGTGGTCGGTCAGAGCGCCTTCCACCCGAATTCGAGCGCCCTCAAAGGCGGCCACAATATGCGGGATCGCCAGCGATTTGCGTGGCCCCGAGCTTGGCCACCGTTCTGCAGGTTGCCGAGTCTTCGAACTGGCCGACACTTTCAGCTTCGCCAGTCGCCCTCAGAAGCGGTGGGGCTCCCTGGCCCAGGACCCGAGATCGGGGCCCCCAACAGACCCAGCCCATCCCCTCGGGCCAGCGACTTCACCTGGGTGCTAGTCGCCCGTCGCCGCCGGGGGGCGGCACCGGCCGGCGAGCGACCTGAAACTTGACAAAATGGCATTACATGAAGTATCTTCAGATAAAGAGAAGCGGCCGAGACACGGAGGCCTCTGATGAGCGTTACCACACAAGCCGACAAGCGGAAGTTGGGGACCAGCGAACTCGAGATCACCCCGGTCGGGCTGGGCGCCTGGGCGCTCGGCGGCGGCGGTTGGGCCTATGGATGGGGGCCCCAGGACGAGGCCAGCTCGGTCGCCGCCATCCACCGCGCCGTCGAGGTAGGAGTGAACTGGATCGACACGGCCGCGATCTATGGGCTCGGTCGCTCCGAGGAGGTGGTGGGACGAGCCCTGAAGGGCCTGCCCGAGGCCGATCGACCGCTGGTGTTCACCAAGGGCGGGATGATCGCGGACCAGCAGCGCCCGTATCTGGAACCCGAGCGAAACCTCCGGCCGGAGTCGATCCGAGCCGAGGTTGAGGCCTCGCTGCGGCGGCTGGGGGTGGAGCGCATCGACCTTTACCAGTTTCACTGGCCCGACCAGTTGGGCACCCCCATCGAGGAGTCCTGGGGCGAGATGGCCAAGCTGGTGGAGGAAGGCAAGATCCGGGCCGCCGGCGTCTCCAACTTCGACGTCGGCCTGCTGGAGCGGGCAGACAGGATCCGCCACGTGGACTCGCTGCAGCCCCCGTTCTCCCTGCTCCTCCGCGACGCCGGCGCGGACGTGATCCCCTGGGCGTCGGCCCACAACACAGGGGTGATCGTGTACAGCCCGATGCAATCCGGCCTGCTCACCGACGCCTTCTCCGCGCGGCGGGTCGCGGCCATGGCCCAGGACGACTGGCGCCGGCGGTCCCGCTTCTTCCAGGAGCCTGAGCTCTCTCGCAACCTTGGCCTGCGAGACGCGCTGCGGCCGATCGCGGCCCGGCATGGGGTCACGGTTGCAGCGGTGGCGGTGGCCTGGACCCTGGCCTGGCCCGGCGTCACAGGGGCGATCGTCGGAGCTCGCGACCCCGGGCAGGTGGATGGCTGGGCGGCGGCCGTGGGGCTGGGGCTGGATCCTCAGGACCTTCTCGAGATCGCCGACGCGGTGACGGCCACCGAGGCCGGAAGCGGTCCGGCAAGCCCGGGAGCTTCGCTGTGACGCCCCGGGTGGCGATCCTCGGCACCGGGAAGATGGGGGCGGCATTCGCCGCTCGGCTCGCCGACCTCGAGCCGATCCTCTGGAACCGCACCCGCTCCCGCGCTGAGGCGGTGGGTGTGGGCCAGGTCGTCGACACACCCGCGGCGGCGGCCGCCGCCGCCGATGTTGTGATCACCATCCTCACCGGTCCCGAGGCCGTCCGCGCCGCCTACCTCGGCCCCGAAGGAGCCCTGATGGCGCCCCGCGGCCGGGTGTTCGTGGAGATGAGCACCTCGGGGCCGGAGGTGCTTGAGGAGCTGGAGCCGCTGGTGCGAGAGGCCGGGGGACGGCTGATTGACGCACCGATCCTCGGGGCACCCGGGGTGGTCCTGCGCGGCGGCGCGGCCCTTCTGGTGGGAGGCGACGCTACCGCTGTGGACCTGGCCCGGCCGGTGCTGGAACGGCTGGGCCAGGTGCGCTCGATCGGAGCTCTGGGGAGCGGTGCGCGGCTCAAGCTGGTGTCCAACAGCATGCTGGCGGCGGTCATCGTGGCCGCCGCCGAGCTCGAGGCGGCCGGGGAGGCGGTGGGACTTCCCAAAGAGGAGGTCTTCTGGACGCTGGCGCGGTTGGTCCCGGCCCTGGAGCTGCGTCGGGGCGGCTATCTGGAGCGGCGTCACCAGCCGGCCCAGTTCGCTCTCCGAGACCTCGCCAAGGACCTGGGGCTGGCGTCCCGCCTCCTTCAGGGAAGGGCAGATATCCCCGTCTCCGACCTGGTGCGAGAGCTGGTCGCCACGGCGTTGGCGGACCACGGCGAGGACGACATCTCCGCGGTCGTCGGCCTCTTTGGACACCACCTTTCGCGGTCTCCCATCGGCTCCCCCGGAGGCCAGGGGGCGAGGCCGACGGTGTGAGCCACCACCAGGAGACCGGTCCCCACGGTGCCTGGACGCGGTCGACCCGCGGCGCGCCGCCGGGTCCGCTGACCCCGATCTCCTCTCAAACCTGACGCCTTCTGGGCCTGGCCGCACTCATCCGCCGGCAAGGGCGCCGTCCCCGCCGCTGGTGCGGCCTTCCCTGCCCCGGCTCCCGGCCTGTGGACCGTGGCGCTTCTGCAGCTTGGGCGACTCTGAGGTGACCAGGGTCCTTTCACCGGCGGCCTCCGAAGGCCGCGCCTCAGCGCTGGCGCCGGGCCTCGAGCCGGCTGGGGCGCTGCGGCTCCATCTCGGCGAATGCCGGCGAGAGCAGAAGCCGCCGCAGCAGGTCGGCCAGTTCCTTGCGCTGGCTGGGGCTCAGTCCCCCCAGGAGCCGCTCCTCATTGTCCAGGTGCGCTCGAGCCGCCTGGTCCAGCACCCTGTGGCCCTCCTCGGTGAGGGCCACCAGGACCCCGCGCCGGTCGTCCGGGTCGGGCATCCTCTTCACCAGGCCGGCCGCCTCCACACGGTCGATCCGATTGGTGATAGCGCCGGAGGAGAGCACCAAAGCCCCCACCAGGTCCTTGGGCTTGAGCCGATGCGGTGGTCCCGAGCGCAGCAACGCCGCCAGGACCTCGTACTCCCCAAAGGTCAGACCGAAGGGGCGGAATACGTTGGCGAAGCTGCTCGACTGGAGCAGGTACAAGCGGGTGATTCGCTGCAGGACGTGGGTAGCGGAAACGTCTAGATCGGGGCGAGCCCGGTTCCACTCCGAGACGATCTTGTCAATCGCATCCGCGCTCACCGGCCGCGAGTATATCTTGATGCTGAGATAGTCTACAAGTGGGAAAACGGAAAGTGGCGCAGCTCCTGATCGATAGGGGCTGGGGACCGTGCCAGGGGTCATGCTCGGCCACCTCAGCGTGGGCTGGGGCACGGGCCAGTTTGAGGGGCGGCGCGAGCGCGGGACGACTCGCCCACCGGCCCTTGGCGGGGATGGCTGCCTGGAGGCGGGCATCGCTGGCCAGGGGAGGCCCCGATCTCTGCTATCCTCAGGCGGTCGGAACACAGTCCAACTGCGCCCTGCGCTGACCCTGTTTGGGGCCAGCCGGCAGAGGAGACCGGTCATCAAGAGAACCTTTCAGCCCAAGAAACGCTATCGGAGGAAGGTGCACGGGTTCCGGGCCCGTATGTCGACCCCTGGAGGTGTCCGCGTGCTCAAGCGCCGGCGTCTCAAGGGGCGCTGGCGGCTGACGCCCGCGCCGGTGCGGTGAACAGCAGCTTTCGGCTTCGTCGCTCCGCGGATTTCCAGCGGGTGCGGGCGGAGCGGAGAGCGGCTGGCGACCAGGTGCTCCGCGTCCAGGCGTGTCCCAATCAACTCGGCCATCCCCGCTTTGGGATCGCCGCCGGGCGGCGACTCGGGGGAGCGGTTCAGCGCAACCTGGTCCGGCGGAGGCTGCGTGCAGCAGCAGCCGCCGAGCTCGGCGCTCTGCTTGGGTTCGACCTGGTCCTGATCCCCGCTCCGGGGGCTGCCCAGCGCTCCTACCACGAGCTGGCGCGGTCTCTGCAGCGGAACCTCGATCGGCTCGGAGTCCGAGCGCGGTGAAGAAGCTGTCCCTTTGGTTCATCGCCTTCTATCAGGTTGCCCTCAGCCCGATCTTGGGCCTGGTCGGAGGCTGCCGCTACGAGCCCAGCTGCTCCCACTACACCTACGAGGCCATCCAGCTGTATGGGTTTGGCCGCGGCTGGTGGATGGGGATCCGGCGGATCCTGCGCTGCAACCCCTTCCACAAGGGTGGCTACGACCCCGTCCCACTGCCTGAGGAGCTGGTCCATGGGCATTGAGCTGCTGGGTTTTGTCAACCCCATGTCTCCGCCACCCTCGAACCCGTTCGAGGCGATTTTCTTCTACATCCTGCTGACCCCGGTCGGGGTCGCGCTCAACTTCCTCGACAAGGTCTTCCAGGGCTTCGGACCCACGGCCGCGATCGGGGCGTTCGGGATCGCCATCATCGCCATCACCGTGATCATCCGGGCGGTCCTGTTCCCTCTCTTCCGCTGGCAGATCTCGACCCAGTGGCGGATCCAGGCCGAGCAGCGCCGGATCGGGCCCGAGCTCAAGGAGATTCAGCGCAAGTACAAGAAGGATCGGGCCCGCCTCAACGAGGAGACGATGGCGCTCTACAAGCGCCACAACATCAACCCTCTGGGCCAGCTCTCCGGCTGCCTGCCGTTGTTGATCCAGATGCCATTCATCTACGCCCTCTACGGCGCCATCGAGAAGCTGTCGCAGTCCCACAACGTCCACGGGGGCTTCCTGTGGGTGCCTCAGCTGAGCGATGTGGCGTTCAAGGTGAAGGGTGGGATCATCGGAGATCCGGCGCTCCTGATCATCCCCATCCTGGCCGGGGTCTTCACCTTCATGCAGTCGAAGATGATGATGCAGCCGGCCCGCCCTGACATGAGCGAGTCGGAGCGGCAGATGTATCGGGTGATGTCCCAGACGACCTACCTGATGCCCGTCATGATCGCCTTCTTCGCCCTCAACTTCTACCAGGGGGTGGGCCTCTACTGGATCACCCAGAGCGCCATCATGGTGTTCCAGGTGTACACCATGATGGGATGGGGTGGGCTCAGGATGCCGTCGTGGGTGCCTGGATCCGGGTGGTACCCCCCCAACTCCCCGATGGGCCGGTTCCGGACCGAGTTCGCCGATGCACCGGCCGTCGGCGGGCCGGGAGGCCTCAAGAAGTCGAACCAGTCGGCTCTCGGTCCGGCGGCCAAGGAGCGCGGCGTCGGTGGCCAGACTGCGCTCCTGCCCAAGACCTCCGGTGACAGCGGCGCGAGCGGCAACGGCAGTTCCAAACCCGGGCCCACTCCCCCGGGCCGGAGCCGACGCCGGACCCGCACCAAATGAGTGCCCCTCGATGACCGAGGAGGGAGGTGCGTGAACGGGGCGACCTTCGAGGCGGACGGGCAGACCGTGGAGGAGGCCCGCACCAGCGCTCTCGCCCAGGCGGGTGTCCCCGAGCAGCAGGCGCTGGTCGAGGTGATCTCTACCGGGCGGGTGGCGGTCCCCGGGGAACGGATCACGGGAGCGTCGGCGCGGGTTCGGGTGCAGCCACTCACCCCGGACGTCCTGCAGGCGAGGGAGCACCTCGAGCACCTGCTTGACCTGATGGGGGTAGAGGCGCAGGTGTCGGTCACCCGCCCGGTGCAGCCGGACGGTTCGCCGGCGGCGGCGGACGGCCCACTGGCCCTGCTGGTGGACGGTCCGGACCTGGGGGTGCTGATAGGGTGGCGCGGAGAGTCCCTTCGCGCGCTGCAGACGGTGGTGAATTTGATGCTGCGCCCGGTGGCTCCCTCCTCCGGCACCCCGCGAGTCATCGTCGACGTGGCCCACTACCGTGAACGGCGGGAGCGGACCGTGACTCAGATGGCGCTGCGCCTAGCCGAGGATGTCCAGCGCACCGGCCGGACCATCATGCTCGACCCCATGCCGCCATATGAGCGCAGGGCGGTGCACATGGCCCTGGCCTCCCAGACCGGGGTGACCTCCGAGAGCACCGGGGTGGACGAGGGCAGAAGGGTTGTGATCCGGCCTGCCCGGCCCGCCTCAGCCCCCGGCGGGCGTGAGGCGGACTGGAACTGAGGCCGGGCTACCTCAGCTTGCTCGGTCTCATGGGGACTCTCGCGATCGGCTCCTGCACAGGTGCCCTGCTGGCTGGATGCGGACCAGCCGGGCCCCTGATCCACAAGCCGCCCAAGGACCTGGTGCTGACCGTCGGTGAGCTCCCATACCCAGGCTTCGTGGTGGAACAGGGGTCGCCGTCGGCCGGGGTTTACAGCGACCGCCGCGCTGCCGCCGGCAACCGCGACCTGCTGCGCAAGTTGGAGTCGGCCGGCCGGATCACCGGCTATGAGGCGGACTTCACCCGCAGCATCAGTCCCCAGCAGGCGGTCGGTCCGGTCGTGATCGAGAGCTCGGCCGCCACCTACAGGAGCGCTGCCGGCGCGGCCACCGGCCTTCAGGTTGTGGTCCAACAGGCGCGCGGCGCCGGTGGGGTGCAGATCTCGACGGGTAGCCTGGGCGACCAGGCGGTCGGCTTCACCCTGCAAAAGCAGTTCAACGGCACCACCTACGAGGCCTTCGTGGTCGCCTGGCGCCAGAAGAACGTGGTGGCCGGGATCCAGATCGAAGGCAATGCCGCCACGCTCGATGTGACCTATGCGATCACCCTCGCCCAACTCCAGCAGCACCAGATCGCGCAGGCATAGGAATTGGTGGACCAGGGCTGGGAGGTCGATGAGCTGGCCGGCGGCGCCAGGGTCGTGCTGGCGCCGCTGCCCGGGAGGACCTCGGTCTCGGTATCACTGCTGATGGGAGTGGGGTCGCGCAGCGAGCCCAAGCGCCTGGCCGGGATCTCTCACTTCCTGGAGCACATCGTGTTCAAGGGGACGGAGAACTTTCCCGACAGCCGAACCGTGTCGGAAGCGGTGGAGGGGGTGGGAGGCGTCCTCAACGCCAGCACCGACAAGGAGATGACGGTCTTCTGGGCCAGGGTGCCGGCGCCCTCGCTGGAGCTGGCGGTGAACGTCCTTTGCGACTTGGTGTTCGCTCCCCTTATCGCCCACGAGGAGGTTGAGAAGGAACGCAAGGTCGTCCTGGAAGAGCTGGGAATGTACCTGGACCAGCCGTCGGAGCTGGTGCAGATGGCCTTCGACCGCCTCATCTTCGGCAACCACCCCCTGGCTCGAGACCCCAGCGGCACGCGGGCCTCGCTGGCCCACATCGGAGCACCGGAGCTGGCCTCCTATCGCCGCGCCAACTACTGCGGACAGCGCCTGGTGGTGGTGGTGGCGGGGGCGGTGGACCCGGGCCGGGCCCGGGGGCTGGTGGCTGCCCGTCTGGAGCCGCTGCTGCGCGGACAGCAGGCGGTGGCTCCTACCCAATCCGAGCCGCCGGCGGTGGCGGAGTCGGCGCTGGCGGTGCGGCTCAGGCGGCGGCGGGGCGAACAGACCCATCTTTTGCTGGGGTGCCGTTGCTCGTCCTACCTGGCGCCCGACCGCTGGGCGCTGGACATTCTCGACACGGCGCTGGGCGATGGCATGAGCAGCCGCCTTTTCATGGAGCTTCGGGAGCGACGAGGTCTCGCCTATGACGTCCACTCCTTCACCTCCAGGCATAGGGACACGGGGGCTATGGGAATCTACGTGGCGACCAGGCCCGAGCAGGCGGCCACCGCCGTCACCGCGGCGCTCCACGAGTTCCGGGTTATGGCGGCCGAGCCGCTCAGCGAGAGTGACCTGGAGCGAACCAAGTCGCAGCTGGCGGGGCGGCTTTTACTGCAGACTGAGAGCGCCGGAGCCCTCAGCGAGTTCCTGGGGCAGCAGTTGTTGTTGACAGGCACGATCATGAGCCCTGCCGAGGTCATAGAACAGATACGAGCGGTGAGCGCCGCAGAGGTCCAGGCGGTCGCGGCCGGTCTTTTGGGCGGAGGAGGCTGGCGTCTGGCCGCCGTGGGCCCGAGCGCCGGGCAGGATGCCCTCACCGAGGCCGCGGACATGGCCCTGAGAACGTGAGCGGGCGGGTGGCCCGCTCCAGAATTGAAGGAGGTTGAGGTGGAGAGGACGCTGGTACTGGTCAAGCCCGACGGCGTGCAGCGGGCCCTGGTGGGAGAGATCCTGGCGCGCTTCGAAAGGCGGGGGCTGCAGCTGGTCGGCCTCAAGTTGCTGGCGGTCGACCGGCAGCTGGCGGAGCGCCACTACGCGGAGCACCGGGAGCGGCCCTTCTTTGAGGCGGTGATCCAGTTCATCACCTCCTCCCCGGTGGTGGCGATGGCCTGGGAGGGACCCAACGCGGTCGGCCTGGTGCGGACGATGATGGGGCCGACCAATCCCGCCAATGCGCCCTCGGGGACCATCCGTGGGGATTTCGGGATCGACATCGGTCAGAACATCATCCACGGCTCCGACAGCCCGTTGCGAGCCCAGGAGGAACTCGCCCTCTTCTTCTCCGAGGCGGAGCTGGTCAGCTGGGAGAGGTCGGGCTCCGACTGGATCCACCCCGTCTGAGGCGCCGGCGCCGACCCAGGGGCAGGGCAAGCCCGGCGACCCCGATCGCTCCCAGGGTGGGCATCTGGCTGGGAATGGCTCCGATGCGGGTGAGCGGCCAGAAGCGGAAGATCGCGATCCCCTGGACGCCGCTGCGCGGCTCCCAGCCGAAGGTCCGAGAGTCCTCTGAGACGTTGCGGTTGTCCCCCATCACGAAGTAGTCGTTTTTGGGGATGTGGGCCCAGCTCCCGGTGGCCGGCAGGGCCGGCGAGGCGGTGCCTGCGGCGGTGCAGCAGAGCACCTCCTGGGTCCATGGGCCGTTGACGTAGGGCTCGATCAGTGCCCGACCACCGGTGGCGGAGGTGGGCTTGGTGTTGGAGATGTAGACGTGGCCTACCCCGTTGGGCCCGGGAGCGATTCGCACCCATTCCCCGGGCAGGCCGATCACCCGCTTGATGAAGTCATTGGGGGATGCGATGGGAGGGTTGATGATCACGATCTGGCCCCTGGACGGTCCGCTGAAGTAGAGGGACAGCCGCTCGGTGATGAGGAGGTCGTTGTTGTGCAGACCGGGGTACATGCTGGTTCCCTCGACGTGCACGGGCCGGATCGCAAAGGCGATCACCAAGTAGATGATGGCGGCCAGGGCCACCACCTCCGCCAGATCCCGGAGCAGAGACCGCCTACTCCCCTGCGGGCCCGGCCCGGGGGTGCTCCCGCCTCCCGGGCCGGGCGCGGGCGCAGGATCCAGGGGCACTCGGGCAGTATACGAAGCAGATCCG
>JAJZJU010000021.1 GCA_021809895.1 bacterium | reverse complement strand
AAGGCGTGAGGGCAGCCACCCACGTGGCGCAAGACCCGAAACGGCGACGGCAACCTTGGGCAGCGTCCAGGTCGGGAAAGACCGCTCGTCCCGACCGGGTGTCTTATGGGCACTCAGCAGGAACGGTGGTCCACTGGCCTCCACCAGGTCACCCGCGATCAAGGTCTCAAGCGCCGGAAGCCAGACCACCAGATCGTGATCGGTGTGGCCGCGACCGATGACCAGGAGCTCCGCCACCGATCCACCCAGGTCAAGCGACTGGGCGCGCTCCACCTGATGACCGGCGGGAACGATCGGGGTCGACTCCAAAGCCCTGGCGAAGGCGGGATCCTTGCTCCGCCACCAGAAAGCGGCCTGGCGACGCTGATCCTCTCCGGTGGCCACCAGGTCCGCGACACAGCCGGAGCCGGCCCAGGTCTCGCGGTCCTGGAACGCGACGTTGCCGAAGCAGTGGTCGTAATGGGCATGGGTGTTGACCACCACCAGCTCGCGACCGCCCGCCAGGCCCAGGACGTCGGCCAGCAGCCGAGTGCCCTCCTCGGCTGTGCTACCGGTGTCGATCACCAGAGCGCGGTCTCGCCCCAGCACCAGAACACAGTTGACGTCGACCGGAGTCCCAACGGTGCGCAGGACTCCCGGTACGACCTCGGTCCAGACGCCGCTCCCAGGCACCGCACCGACTCTACCGGTGCTCCTGGCCGGCCCTGGTGACGGGAGCTCTCATGATGCCTCAGCCGATGCCTGCGGGGTGATGCTCGCGGTCGTAGCCGCGGAGGCAGCCGGGCGACGGAGCGGTGTCAGGTCAGGCCATCCACGAGAGGGGGCTGCTCGGCGCCGCCTCTCAGGTGCCGCTCATGCCCAGCGAGTGCTCCAGGAAGGCCAGGAAGTCGGTGCGCTCCGCGATCGACTTCTCGGTGGGCTTGCCCAGCCCGTGCCCGGCAGAGGTCTCCACTCGGATCAGGATCGGAGCGGGCCCCTCCTGGGCTGCCTGCAGTGTCGCTGCGAATTTGAAGGAGTGGCCGGGCATGACCCGGTCGTCGTGGTCGCCCGTCATCACCATGGTGGGCGGGTAGCTGACCCCGGGGCGGACATTGTGCAGGGGCGAGTAGCTGCGCAGCCAGCGGTACTGGGTGGGGTCCCGCGGATCGCCGTAGTCGCTGGTCCACGCCCAACCGATGGTGAATTTGTCGAAGCGCAGCATGTCCAGCACCCCCACCTCCGGGACCGCCGCCCCGAAGAGCTCGGGGTGCTGCACCAGGCACGCCCCGACCAAGAGGCCGCCATTGGAGGCGCCGTTAATGGCGATGCGCTCAGCTCGAGACCATCCCGAAGTGGCCAACCACCTGGCGCAGCCACAGAAGTCGTCGAAGACGTTCTGCTTGCGGGCCAGCCTTCCGGCGTCGTGCCAGCTGCGCCCAAACTCCCCGCCGCCACGGAGGTTGGCGACCGCCAGCAGGCCACCGCGCTCCACCCACACCCGCTCCGGTACCGAGAACGCCGGAGTGACGGGGTGGTTGAAACCTCCGTAGCCGTAGAGCAGGACCGGCACATCCCCACTTGGGACCACGTCTCGCCGGCGCGTCAAAAACATCGGGATCGGGGTCCCGTCCGCGGATGGAACGAAGACCTGCTCGGTCACGCTCGAGTCGGAGTCGACCGCGGCCTGCGGCCCCTGCACCAGGACGGTCCTGGCCGTCTCCAGGTCGTGCGACCAGATGGAGCTGGATTGGGTGAAGTTGCTCACGGAAAAGTGCGTTCTCTGGCTCTCGACCCGTCCGCTGAGGCCGGTCACGGTCACCATCTCTGGAAGTGGGATCTCGCCCAGCCGGCGGCCGTCGAGGTGATGCATCACCAGCCGCGAGTGCGCATTCTGAAGGTAGTGGCACACCAGCCGGCCGCCGAAGTGATCGACCCGGATCAGGGTAGCCTCCGTTTCGGGTATGACCTCATGCCAGCGGCTGCGCTCTGGGTGATCCAGGTCCACTGCCACCAGTCGCTGCCGTTCCGCCTGGTGATCGGTGAGGAGGTAGAAGCGGCTTCCGACATTGGTGACCACCTCGACCGCTGACGTGAAATCGCCGACCAGTGGGCGGGGGACGGAGTCGGGCTGCTCGAGATCCAGCACCTCGATCCTGTTCTCGCGGGAGGTGCCGGAGGAGATATGGATTACGACGAATCGCCCGTCCTCGGTGACGGCGGCGGACGGAAGCCACTCTGGATGATCCGGCGCTGAATAGAGCAAACGGTCCCGATCCTGGCGAGATCCCAGAAGGTGCAGCAGGACCCTGGGAGTCCGGCTCTCGGCCAGATACTCCTCTCCCGAAGCGGGCGGATCCAGGGCCGAATAGGTGAAGCCGGTGCCATCCCTGAGCCAGGACGCGGTGCAGAACTTTGACCACTCGATGAGATCCGGAAGGTCATCCCCGGAGGTCACGTCGCGCACTCGCCAGCTGAGCCAGTCCGAGCCCGCGGCACTGGTGGCGTACGCCAGCAGCCTGCCATCCCGGCTGACCTCGGCTCCGGTCAGAGCGACAGTGCCGGCCTTTGAGAGTTGGTTGGGATCCACCAGGATGCGGCCGGGTTGGTCTGGCTCATCCATAACGTAGAGCACCGCCTGGTTCTGCAGCCCCGAGTTGCGGAACTGAAACCAGCTCTCCCCCCTCTGCCAGGGGACGCCCGCCCGGGGATAGTCCCAAAGCTCAGTCAGGCGGGCTCTGATCGACTCGCGCGACGAAACCGCCTTGAGAAACGACTCAGTGGCCCGGTTCTGGGCCGCTATCCAGGCCCTGGTCCTGGGATCCTCGGTTGCCTCCAACCAACGGTACGGATCCGCGACCGCCTCTTCGTGGTAGAGGTCGACCTGCTCCTCACGTGGTGTCACTGGTGGCTTGATCGCTTTTCCTCCGGGGCCGGCCGGTCCACTGCCTTCTGCCGTTCTCAGACTACGCGGCTCACGCTGAGCAGGGCGCTGTCCTCGGCCGCTGTGTCGGCGCGAGGTGAGATGGGACGGCGGGCGACGCATGGAGGAGACTGGCGCTGTCTCCTCCTCGGTCGGGTCGGCGCCCCGGGTCAGGCCCCGGCGGCCACAGCCTGCGACCAGGTGTACTGGTAGGAGACGGAGGAGCTGGGGACAAGCACCCACTCCAGAGTGCAGGAGTTGAAGTAGCTGATCCCAGAGATGGGAGTGCACGCGGCCCCACCCACCCAGGTGTAGCCAGCGGGGGCGGCCCAGGTCCCGGCCCTGGTGTTGAGAAGGATGTTGTCGCGGTGACCCCAACAGCCGGCGGAGTCAGTGGCGGTGCAGTCCAGATTGTTCGACCCCGGGCCATCGTTGTACATCCAGTCGAAGGTCGCCGCGACCGCTCCGTAGTCCTCCGCCCACACGCTGGCGAATCCAATCGCACCCCGGACACCGAGCCCATTGGGGTCCGAGTTGGTAGAGGCTCCTTGCAGAGCGTTGGCATTGGCGGCCTGGGTGAGCCCAGCGATGGCCGGCAGGCCACGGCTGACCCGCTCCGCGTCCGCCAGCACAAACTCCTGGACCGGCTGGCTCAAGCCGGCGAAGTCTGAGGGCAGCTTGAGGGCCGGGACGCCCTCATCAGCCTGGGCAGCTTGAATCGCAGCCAGCCCCGCTCCCAGGCAGGAGCTGGAAGTGTAGCCATCGTTGTAGCAGGTGCCTGCGAACGAGTCGGTCAGGTTCGTCGAGGGATTGGTGGTCACGGTGGTGGCGGCGCTCGCCTCCACCCCCTGGAAGACACCCGGCTGGGAGCTCGCCCACACCAGGATCCGGTAGGTGCCGACCACCATGGCTCGGCTGGGGTATCCGAAGGTTGAGTTGCTGATCGAGGTGGTGCCCAGGTGCCAGCCGGAAGTTCCGGGAGACTGGTACCAGAAGGTGTAGGCAGGCGTGGTCCCGCCAGGACAGCTGGCCTGCACGCTCACACTTGCCTGACCCCCAGGGCTGGGGGCGTTGGTGACCGTGACCTTGAGACCGCTGCAGACGGCCGCGGCCGTCCCCGTGCCACCGGCGGGGACGAAGTAACCAGACACGTCGACCACCGCCTCCGCCCGACCAAGAGCGTTGTAGAGAGCCAAATCACCGCCCTGGCTCAGAGTTGCGATGTCCAGGTTGGATGCGGTCGCGCCCGCAGACCAGTTGAGGTCTGAGGTCTTGGGGGCCGAGGCCGACGGCCCAGCGGCCAGGAAGCTCGAAGCGTTGGTGCCGGTGACCGTGAGGTTGGCCACCACCGCGCTCGCCTGGGCCGCGATCGGTCCGATTCCCGCCATCTGCGCCACCATGGTTTGCCCTGTTCTGAGGGTGCCACCGTCCACCCTGGTGTCCAGCATCCGCCGGGGTGGCAGGGGATAGAAGAGACTCGCCCCTGGCGTTGCCGAAGCCTCCGTGAAGAATCCGCTGACGTCGACCACCACGTCGGTCGAGCCAGCCAGGTTGTAGACCGCCACCATGCCGCCCGGCCCCAGAGGAACGATGACCCGGCCGGCGACGGACTCACCGGCCCTCCAATCCAGGGTCGATGTCCCAGGCCAGGCGACGCCCTGGGGATAGACGGACAGGAACCCGGCGGCGGTGGTTGCGGTCGCCGTCACATTCAGGACGACGGCGGTGGCCCCCGTGCTGGGCACGCCGCCGAGGCCTGAGACCTGGATGTTGAGCACAGAGCGGGGACCAAGGGCTCGGCCGCTGTCGGGCTCTCCACTGCCGGGTCTTGTGTCCGCGACCCTGCTGGGCGTGAGCGGCACATAGTAGCCGCCGGCTGACCCCTGGGGCGCGAAGTATCCCTGCAGATCCACCACCACCTGGGTGCTTCCCCGGGCATTGCGAATGGTGACGGAGCCACCACTTCCCACCGGGACTATCGCAAGATTGGCGACGGTCTCACCCGCCGACCAGTTGAGGTTAGAGGCCAGCGGCGCCGCCTCCCCCGCCGGGTACAGGGTGAGATATCCCGAACTGGTGGTGTTGGTGGCGGTGACGTTCAGAGCCACCGCGGTGGCGCCGGCGGGGACCTCGGGCGTGCCCGCCACTCGGAGGGTGAGGCTGGCGCCCGCTCCCAGCGGTCCGCCGTGCCCGCGGGTGTCGAGGAGACGGGTCGGCGTCACCGGCTGGTACGCCCCGCCGGTGGAGGCTGCCAGCACCGGGGCTGCGCCTTGGCCCGCTGCCGCCAGCACTCCACCAGTGAGCATGAGACCGACCACAAACCACCTGGTGAAGCTCTCCCTCATGCCGCGATTGGACCATCGCCCAGCCGGTTTGCGGCCCTTAGCAGCGGGGTCGTTTCAGGAGGCGACGGGATGTTGTCCGCGGGTCACCCCATGTGCGCTTTTCGTCAGTTCTGAGCGGTGGCACGGGCGGCTGCGGAGCCGCCGGCCCGCCTCGCTGAAGCGGCTCTGGCTAAGGCAACGTGGAGTAGCCCGGTATGGTCAGAAACTCGACGTACTGAGGACCCAGGGCGACCTCCGCAAAGAGCTCCAGCGCCCGCCTGCGGGCTGGGTTCTCTCCGAGCCTGTCCATCGCCAGCTGGGTGATCCGGTCATCCAGACGGGCGTGCCGCCGCCACTGCCATATCTGGGACCGGGAGATCTCGGCGGTGGCGGCATCCTCCATCAGGTTGTCGATGGCGACAGCGCCCTGACCCCCGAGCCACGAATCCAGGTAGCGCACCCCGACCGATACGTTGGTCTCGATACCCCTGCGGGTCACCCGGCCCGGGGTCGACGCCACGTCGAGAAGCTGCTCGGCGCCGACTCGGACGTCGTCCCTGGTCGACTCGAGTTGGTGGGGACGTCCCCCAAGCGCCTTCTGGAAGACGGAGCCGGCCGTGCCCACCAGGTCCGGGTGAGCCACCCAGGTCCCGTCGAAGCCCTGGCGCACCTCCCGGACCTTGTCCTCGGAAACTTTCCTAAGGGCCAGACGGGTGCCCTCGGGGTCGCTGCGGTTGGGCACGAACGCCGCCATCCCTCCGATCGCGTGGGCGCCCCGACGATGGCAGGTGTGCACCAGAAGATCGGTGTAGGCGCGCATGAATGGAACCGCCATGGTGATCGCCGCACGGTCGGGCAGGACGAAATCCGGCCGGGAGCGGAACTTGCGGATGATCGAGAAGAGGTAGTCCCAGCGGCCAGCGTTCAGGCCCACACAGCGTTCCCTCATCTCGAAGAGGATCTCGTCCATCTCGAAGGCTGCCAGGATGTTCTCGACTAGAACAGTGGTCCGGATGCAGGCGCCGGGTAGCCCCAGCTCCTCCTCCGCCAGCTCACAAGCTGTAGCCCACAGCCGAGCCTCCAGCCGGCCCTCGAGCTTGGGTAGGTATAGGTATGGTCCGGTGCCCATATCCAGCAGGGCGCTGGCGTTGTGAAAGACGAAGAGACCGAAGTCGAAGAGGCTGGCCGACATGGGATGGCCATCGACCAGAACATGCTTCTCCTCCAGGTGCCAGCCTCGGGGTCGCACCAAAAGGGTGGCCGGGTCACTCCGAAGCCGGTATTCCTTGCCGGCCCGGGAGAGGCTGATGGTGCGCCTGACGGCGTCCATCAGGTTGCGCTGGCCGTCCACGCAGTTCTCCCAGGTCGGGGAATTGGCGTCCTCGAAGTCCGCCATGTAGGTCTGTGCACCTGAGTTGAGGGCGTTGATGACCATCTTGCGGTCCACCGGCCCGGTGATCTCAACCCGGCGATCCTGCAGGTCGGAAGGCGCCGGGTGGACCCGCCAGGTCGGATCCAGTCGAATCGCCTCCGACTCAGCAGGGAAGTCGGGCAGAAGTCCACGGTCGAAATCTCGCTGGCGCTCCTCGCGTGCTGCCAGGAGCGCCAGCCGCTGCGGACGCAGCCGCCGCTCCAGGCCTGCTAGGAAGGTCTGGGCGGCTTCGGTCAAAACCAGCTCCTGGGGTGCGCCCGCGTCCGCCAGGACCGAGAGGCCCGAGGAGCCCTCGCTGCTCATCCGATCGGGGTGGGTTCGAACTGCGCCTCCTCCGTGGACCCCTTCAGCGCCATGGTCTCTGACTCCCCTCCGGTGACGGTCTCCAGCACCTGGTCGAAGTACCCAGCCCCGACCTCGGTCTGGTGGCGGGTGGATGTGTATCCCTGGAGCTCCAGTTGGAACTCACGCTCCTGCAGATGCACGTAGGCGGTCATCCCGTCCGCCTGGTAGCCCTTGGCGAGCTCGAACATGGAAGCGTTGGCGACGTGGAACCCAGCCAGGGTGACGAACTGAAAGCGGTACCCGAGCTCCCCAAGTTTGCGCTGGAAGTCCGCCACCTCCGCGTCGGAAAGGTGCCGCTTCCAGTTGAAGGAGGGGGAGCAGTTGTAGGCCAGCAGCTTGCCCGGATAACGCTCGTGGATGGCGTTGGCGAATGCCGAGGCCTCACCCAGGTCGGGGGTGGATGTCTCAAACCAGAGCGCATCGGCGATCCGGGCGTACTCCAGCGAGCGCTGGATCACCGGCTCGATCCCCGGTCGGATCCTGAAGTAACCCTCCGAGGTGCGCTCACCGGTCAGAAACTGGCGGTCCAAAGGGTCGATGTCACTGGTGAGCAGGGTGGCGCTGAGGGCGTCGGTGCGCGCGACCAGCAGGGTGGGCACGCCTTCGACGTCGGCGGCCAGCCGGGCCGCTGCCAGGGTCCGCATGAACTGGCTGGTCGGAACCAGCACCTTGCCCCCCAGGTGGCCACACTTCTTTTCGGAAGCCAGCTGGTCCTCGAAGTGGACGCCGGACACTCCGGCTTCGATCATCTGCCGCATGAGCTGGAAGGCGTGCAGCGGGCCGCCGAAGCCTGCCTCGGCGTCGGCGACTATGGGCACCACCCACTCGCGGTCATGATGGCCCTCAGCCCAGGCGATCTGGTCGGCCCGCAGCATGGCCTTGTTGAGCCGGCGGGCCAGCGCCGGAGCGCTGTTGGCTGGGTACAGGCTCTGATCCGGATACGTCTCCCCATCCAGGTTCGCGTCGGCAGCCACCTGCCATCCGGAGAGATAGATCGCCTCCAGCCCCGCCCGGACCATCTGGACCGCCTGCTGCCCGGTCAGAGCTCCCAGCGCGGGTAGATAGGCGCGCGAGTTCAGGTGATGCCAGAGGGCCTCGGCGCCCCGCCTCGCCAGGGTGTGCTCGATGGGGAAGGAGCCACGCAAGCGGGACACCTCCGCCGCCGTATAGGGGCGCGAGATCCCCTCCCAGCGCGGGCCGCCCCACTCCAGGTCAGGTGCCGCCTCTGAGGTCACCTGGTGGTTCATCCCGTCCTGATCTGTCGCAGCCATCACTGCACTCCCTGATTCCGCGAGTGCCCGAGGGGTTGGTCGGACGGTGCTGCACGCCCTCTGGGTCAGGCTCTACGAGCCACCCCCGGACGCCCGAGACTCCCTGTCCGCCGACTCCCATCGAGCGTCCATCGCTGGAGCCTACGTGGAGCTCCGCCACTTGTCAATAGACCGGACCAATTTCTCTCGAGTGGTCGGGCCACCTGACCCTGGTTGCCGCGGCCAGCCGTTGATCACACCCGGACCCGCCTTCGGTCAGCTGGGAGAAAGGACGTCAAGGCCTTGCGAGATGGCCGCCTCCTTCAAACGGTTGTCGTAGGTGAACAGTGCACCCAGGTCTGCGCCGATGGACAGAGCCGCCGCCAGATGGACCGCGTCCAGGGTGCGCAACTCCGCTGGCCCAAGCTCACCCGCCCGGTCCAGCAGCGGCTCCTCCAGGCGGACGAGATGGAGTGCCGCGAACAGGCGACGAGCTGTGCCCAGGAGATGTTCGTTCCCAGAGCGTCGCAGAGCGCGCGACGCCTCGGTCCTCAGCAGAGTGGAGGAAGCTCGCTCCGGCCACCGTCGCAGGCTGGTGCGCAGACCTTCGGACTCCGGCTCGGCAACGATCAACTTCACAAAGGCCGAGGTGTCCAGATAGGCGATCCTACCGCTCATCGCTACGCAATTCGGCAAGCGCGTCTGAAGCGAGCAGCGGTCCCCGTGCGGGGCGTGGCAAGCCCATCTCCTCAGCCACGTCCAGCAGGTCGCCGACTGCTGGCGTCGCCCGGCCCTCCAGAACCAGTTGGTCGATGACCGAAGGCCGCAGGGGAACGATCCGAGCAATTGGATGCCCGTGGTCCGTGACGTCTACCGCCTCACCCTGGGCAACCCGTCTTAGGACCGCGCTGGCCTGCTGTCGCAGCTCGCGAAGGCCTACACTGTTACTCATGGTGCCTACACGATAGCACATGCGTGCCAGAGGGAGCCGCGACTCGAGCGTCCACTTCAGTGCCGGAAGTGCCGCCTCCCGGTGGCCACCAGCGCCATGCCCTCCCGATCAGCCACCGCCACGACCTCCTGATCTCGGATCGACCCTCCGGGATGGATCGCGGCAGTGATCCCACCTTCAGCCGCCAGCTCGAGGTTGTCAGCCATGGGGAAGAAGGCGTCCGACGCAAGGCAGCTGCCGGAGGCCCGGTCCCCAGCTCTGTCTATCGCCAGCTGGATCGCCTCAACCCGTGACATCTGGCCGGCTCCGATCCCCACCGCCATTCCCTCTCGGCATAGCACGATCGCGTTCGACTTGACCCCGGCGACCAGAAGCCAGGCGAGCCTCAGCTGCTCCCACTCTGCGGGGGTGGGCTGGCGCTGGGACACGACTTGGAACTGCGCTGGATCGTCGTCGCCTGGGTCCGAGTCCTGAACCAGGACCCCGCCGTCGACCGAACGCACCTCCCGGGCGGTCCTGGGCCCGGGTGCCTCGGGCACGCGCAGCACCCTGAGTTTGTTCCTGGGGGCAAGCCGGGCCGCCCCCTCCGCCGTGATCGCGGGGGCAACCACCAGCTCCAGAAAGTGCCTGGCGATGGCCGCAGCGGTCTCCTCATCCAGGGGCCGGTTTATCCCCACCACGCCGCCGTAGGCGGACCTGGGATCGCAGCTGTAGGCGCTCTGAAAGGCCGCCGCCTGGGTGGCGCCGATGGCGGCGCCACAGGGGTTGGTGTGCTTGATCACGACCGCCCCGGGCCCCGGGAGGCGGGAGACAAGCCGCCACGCGGAGTCCGCATCCAGCCAGTTGGTGTAGGAGAGTTCGCCTCCCTGGAGCTGCTCAGCGCCGGCCAGCCCCCGGGCAGCAGGGCCGACGGTGTAGAGGGAGGCCCGCTGGTGGGGGTTCTCCCCGTAGCGCAGCGAGCTCCTCAGCCTGCCGGAGATTGCCATGTGCTCTGGAGCGGCGCTGGAGGCGGCACCCACCTGGGCGCCCAAATGCTCGGCGATGAGAGCGTCGTATGCGGAGGTCAACCGGAAAACGTCCACCGCGAGCTGCGCCAGGAACGCCTCTGTGAGAGCGCCGCCCTCCAGCTCCGTCAGGACCGCCTGGTACTGGTCGCAGCTGCTCACAGCCGCCACGTGGCGCCAGTTCTTGGCGGCCGCACGCAGCAGGGTCGGGCCTCCGATGTCGATCGCCTCCACCGCCTGTTCCAGGGTTCCGCCCGCGGCCACGACCTCGGAGAACGGGTAGAGGTTCACCACCACCATGTCGATGGGAGTGAAGCCCCGCTCCACCAGCTGTGCCATGTGGTCGGCGTCGTCGCGGCGGGCCAGGATCCCCGCGTGGATCGCCGGATGGAGGGTCTTGACCCGGCCGTCCAGCATCTCCGCCATCCCGGTCAGCTCCGAAAGCGGGGTGACCGCCAGGCCCGCCGCGCGCAGGACCTGCTCTGTGCCGCCGGTCGCCACCAGCTCGACCTGGTGCTCCGCCAAGCCAGCCGCCAGCTCGACCAGGCCGGTGCGATCGGAGACCCCCAGGAGTGCCCGTCGCGGCCTCACGAGCCAGCCCGCAGCACCCTGCGCCCCTCCACCCTTATCTGGTCCAGGCTCATAAGCCGGACGGCCTCCGGCAGGACCCGCCACTCCTGCTCGTGAATCCGAGCCAGGAGCGTATCGGGGGTGTCGTCGTCGCTCACCTCGACCGCCGCCTGCAGGACGATGGGACCGCCGTCGACCAGCTCGGGGTCGACCAGATGGACGGTGCAGCCGGTGACCTTGACCCCGTGCGCCAGCGCCTGCTCGACAGCATTCATGGTCCCGGAGAAGGCGGGCAACAGGCTGTTGTGAAGGTTGAGGATGCGCTGCGGGAATGCCGCCAGCAGCGGCGCGCTGAGAATGCGGTCGTAGCCCGCCAGCACCAGCAGCGAACAGCCTCTTTCCAAGAGCCAGCTCGCCATCTCCTGATCGCGAAGTTCCGCGCTGCCACCGTGGGCGGCGGCAGGGAAGGCCCTGGTCGCAAGCCCCAGCTCGTGAGCCAGCTTGAGGGCGGGACAGCTGGGCCGATTGCTGGCCACCGCCACCACCTCGGCTGGGTACCCGGGCTGGCTGGCGGCCGCCACCAGCGCCTGGAGGTTCGTGCCCCGACCGGAGACCAGGACCCCCAGCCCCCGCCGCGATCCGGGCGCGGTCAGCTCAGCACCACGCGGTCGTCCGACGAGCTGGCCACCACCTCTCCGATCCTGAGCAGCCCGAGTTCGGTGACAGCCCTGGCTGCGGTGGACTCGGGGACCGCGCAGATCATCCCTATCCCCATGTTGAAGGTGCGCCACATCTCAGGCTCGGAGATGTTCCCCAACTCCTGCAGGGCGCTGAAGAGGGCGGGCACCTGCCAGCTGCTGCGAATGATCTCGGCCGAGACACCATCCGGCAGGACCCGAGGCAGGTTCTCCACTATCCCGCCGCCGGTGATGTGGGCCAGCGCGTGCACCTCTCCGAGCTCCCGCAACCTGAGCACGGAATCCAGATAGGAGCGGTGGGGCTCAAGCAGCAACTCCCCCAGCCCACGATCGGTGCCGGGTAGCACCGCCGAATACTCCATTTCGCGTTCGGCGAGCAGGTGACGCACCAGCGAGTAGCCGTTGGTGTGCAGTCCCGACGAGGGAATCCCCAAAAGGATGTCGCCGGCTCTGACCAGATGCGCCCCCAGGAGCCGGTCCACAGTGGTGGTCCCGACCAGGAACCCCGCCAGATCGTAGTCTCCGATGCCGTAGACACCGGGCATCTCCGCGGTCTCCCCGCCCACCAAGGAGCAGCCCGCCAGCCGGCAGGCCTCCGTCATCCCCTCCGCCACCTGCTCCAAGACATCCGGCTCGATCCTGCCGGTGGCGAAGTAGTCAAGGAAGAAGAGCGGGGTGGCCCCGGTGGTGAGCACATCGTTGACGCAGTGATTGACGATGTCCTGACCGATGCCGCGATGCCGTCCCATGGCGACGGCGACCTTGGTCTTGGTCCCGACCGAGTCGGTCGAGGAGACCAGGGTGCTTCCTGGCGGCAGCGAGTCAGGCAGCCGCCAGATTGCGGCGAACGGCCCTATTCCGGCCAGCAGCGGCGGCAGGTGGGTGGTGGCGGCGAGCTCGGCGACCCGCCGGATGGCGTGCTCGGCGCGACCGCGGTCCACCCCGGCCCTGGCGTACTGACTGGGGGCCGGCAGGCCCTCCGTCTCGGAGCTCAACCTTCCAGCGCCAGCTTGTCCATCTCTAGCTGCTGCGGCACCTGCAGGGGATAGATCCCGTCCAGACAGGCGAAGCAGAAGCCGGGCTGCCCGGGCGCCGAGTCGAGGGCCCAGCGCAATCCGTCCAGGCTCAGATATTCCAGAGAGTCGGCACCGATGATCCGACCCACCTCCTCGGCGCTCCGCTCCGCCGCTATCAGCTCACTGCGGCTGGCGATGTCAATCCCCATGAAGCAAGGGAAGCGGATCGGGGGCGACGCCACCCGCATGTGCACCTCGGCCGCCCCCGCCCGGCGCAGGGCCTCCACGATCTGGCGTGAGGTGGAGCCGCGCACGATGGAGTCGTCCACCAGCACCACTCGCTTGCCCGCCAGCACATGGGGCATGGGGTTGAACTTCAGGCGCACTCCAGCGTCGCGCATCCCCTGCTGGGGCTGGATGAAGGTGCGGTTGATGTAGCGGGACTTGATCATCCCCTCGGCGAAGGGGATCCCGCTGGCCTGGGCGTACCCGATCGCCGCCGGGGTGCCCGAGTCGGGAAGCGGGATCACCACATCCCCGGCCACCGGCGACTCCTCCGCCAGCCGCCTGCCCATGGCGAGCCTGACCTCATAGAGGCTGCGATTCTGGATCACCGAGTCTGGCCTGGAGAAGTAGATGAACTCGAAGGAGCACATGGCAGGATCCCGAGTCTCGCCGAAGCGGGCGCTGTGCAGGCCGGCGGAGTCAATGGTCACGATCTCGCCGGGCAGCACCTCCCGCACCAGCTGGGCGCCGATGACATCGAGGGCGCAACTCTCGCTGGCGATGATGTATCCATCGCCACCGGGGGCATCCAGTTCCCCCAGCCGACCGATGCAGAGCGGCCTCAGCCCCAGCTCGTCACGGGCCGCGACCAGGCTGTCGCGGGTCAGAAAGCCCAAGGAGTAAGCGCCCAGCACGCGGGGCAGGCAGCGCTGCAGGACAAGCTCAAGATTGTCGCCCGGAGTGCGGGAGAGCAGCCCGGCCAGCACCTCGGTGTCGCTGGAGGTGGTGAAGGAGTACCCCTCCTCGAACAGGCTGTGCCGCAGCGCCTGGGCGTTGGTGAGGTTGCCGTTGTGGGAGATCGCGACCGGACCCAGCTGGCCGTGCTCGAAGAGGAAGGGCTGGGCGTTGGTGACCTGCGAGGAACCGGTGGTCGAGTACCTGGTGTGAGCCAGGCCCAGGTTGCCGGTCAGCTTGGCCAGCGACTCCTCTGAGAAGACCTGGGCGACCAGCCCCATCTCGCGCTGCAGACGCAATTGCTCGCCGTCGGAGACACAGATCCCGGCCGATTCCTGACCTCGGTGCTGGAGCGCGTAGATGCCCAGGTAGCAGAGGTTGGCGACTTTTTCCCCGGGCGCGAATACACCGAAGACACCGCAAGCCTCGTGCAGCTTGTCGGACTCCTCCAGAGACCCCAGGGTCTCGGAGGGAAGGGGGTGGCCTGGGTTGCCGCTCACCGCCCTCAGCATAACCAAATCGGGTGCCCCCGGCTGGTCGTGGGTCCTCTTCATCGGCTCTCCATCAGCTCCGGCAGCGACTGCTCCAGGACATCCCGGGCCTGGTTCAGCGAGATTCTGGCGAGGCCGGAGAACGAGATCACCTCTCCCCCGACCAGGCCGAGGTCGGTCAGGGGGACCTTGGACCTCCGACAGGCTGCCTCCAGCGTGCTCATCCCATCTGGTGAGACGGTCAACAGGTAGCGGCCCGAGCCCTCGCCGAAGAGGGCTTGGTAGGGGTCACCGGGTCGGTTAGAAGAAGACTCGGGGGAGGGGAGCCGGACCAGCGCCCCGAGTCCCCCAAGGACACAGCCCTTCGTGAGGGCCAGAGCCAGCCCGCCCACGGACAGATCGTGGGCTGAGTGGAGAATCCCGGAGTGAACCAGCTCCCTCACCAAGGCGGCCTGAGCCCGCTCCCGTGCCAGGTCGAGATCGGGGGCCGGACCGCTCACACCACTTTGAGTGAGCCGTTGGTACTCGGAGCCGGTCAGGCTCGGCGCCCCTTCTCCAAGCAGGACGATCCGGTCCTCGGACGCCCGAAAGGCCGGCCCCGGAGGTAGCCCGGAGATGGCAAGCTGGCCGACCAGGCCCACGACAGGGGTCGGGGGGATGCTCTCGCCCTGGTAGTCGTTGTAGAGGCTCACGTTGCCGCTCACCACCGGGATCCCAAGCTCTGTGGCCGCCTCTGCCAGACCCTGCACCGCCTCTTCGAGCTGCCACATGACAGCCGGCTGATCCGGGTCTCCAAAGTTCAGGCAGTTGGTGAGCGCCAGCGGCTCGGCGCCGGCGACGGCCAGGTTGCGGAGCCCTTCTGCGACCGCCATGGCGGCTCCCCGCGCCGGATACAGCAGCGAGCAGCGGTGAGCGCCGTCGACGGTGATCGCGATGCCATCCGGCCTGCCCTTGAAGCGCAGAACAGCGGCGTCGGATCCCGGGCCCCAGACGGTGTCGTCTCCCACCTGGTGGTCATACTGGCGGTGGACCCAGGTGGTGTCGGCGCAGTTGGGCGAGGCGAGGAGCCGCAGCCATGCCTCCTCCAGCCCCCAGGGGGGAGTGAGCGCACAGGGGTCCTCGGACCTGGCGGTCAGCACCGACTCGGGCATCGCGGCGGGGGGTCGGCGCTCCGAAAAGCCATCCACGAGCACGGAAAGGGGCAACACCCCCACCTCCTGGCCCCGGTCGAGGACTCGCAGCTCGGGCTCGGCGATGACCCGGCCGATGACGTCGCTGCGCAGGTCCCAGCGCTCGAACACGCGCTGGATCTCGGCTTCGCGGCCTCGCTCCACCACCAGCACCATGCGCTCCTGGGACTCGCTCAACATCACCTCGTAGGGCGTCATCCCGGACTCCCGGCGACCGACTTCGGCCACGTCGATCTCGATCCCCACCCCACCCCTCTTGGCCATCTCCGAGCAGCTGCTGGTGAGACCGGCGGCGCCGCAGTCCTGCAGGCCCACCAGCGCTTCGTGACCACAGAGCTCCAGACAGGCCTCCATCAGGCACTTCTCCAAGAAGGGGTTGCCCACCTGGACCGCCGGGCGGCGCTCCTCGGCAAGGTCGTCCAACTGCACCGAGGCGAAGGTCGCTCCATGGATGCCGTCCCGCCCGGTGTCGGCTCCAACCAGCAGGACCGGGTTGCCCACTCCCGCCGCCACCGCCCGCACCAGCCGGGCCCGGGTGGTGACGCCGACACACATGGCGTTGACCAGACAGTTGCCGGCATATTCCTGGCTGAAATAGGTCTCCCCACCCACGGTCGGCACTCCGATGCAGTTGCCGTAGAAGCCGATGCCCTCCACCACCCGCGCCAGGCGGTGGCGCTGCAGCCGGTCCCGGGGGTCTCCGAACCGGATCGCATCCAGCAGCGCCACCGGGCGAGCGCCCATGGCGAAGACGTCGCGCAGGATGCCCCCAACTCCGGTCGCCGCCCCCTGCACGGGTTCGATGGCACTGGGGTGGTTGTGGGACTCGATCTTGAAGCAGCAGAGCAACGAGTCCCCTAGGTCGACCACCCCCGCGTTCTCCCCCGGCCCCAGCACCACCCGGTCACCTCGGGTGGGCAGCTCCCGCAGCAGCCGCTTGGAGGTCTTGTAGGAGCAGTGCTCCGACCACATCGCTCCCAGCATGCCCAGCTCCAGCGGATTGGGGATGCGTCCCAGGAGCTGCGCCGAGCGCTGGTATTCCTCCTCAGTCAGGGCCAGCTCGCGCAGAACGGCCGGAGACGGTGCCCTGGTCACCGGCTCACAAGTTGGGGCAGCACCGCCGAGAAAAGCTGGAGGCCGTCCGCCGACCCCAGCAGGGGCTCACAGGCACGCTCGGGATGGGGCATCATGCCCAGGACATTGCCCTGGGCGTTGAGGATCCCGGCGATGGCATCGACCGAGCCGTTGGGATTGTGGTTGCTGCCGAGCTCCCCCTCCTGGGAGCAGTAGCGGAAAGCCACCCGCCCCTCCTCCTTCAGCCGGTCCAGGGTGGGCGCATCGGCGAAGTAGCGGCCCTCCCCGTGGGATATGGGGATGGATAGCACGGAAGCAACGGGAAGCTGGCTCATGAATGGACCCTGGCCCGATTCCACCCTCAGGTGGGTGGGCTGGCAGCGAAACTGCAGCCCCTGGTTGCGCAGCAGGGCTCCCGGCAACATGCCGGCCTCGCAGAGGATCTGAAAGCCGTTGCAGATCCCGAGCACCGGTCCCCCCCTCCTGGCGAACTCCTTGACCTCCTCCATCAGGGGAGAGAAGGCGGCGATGGCCCCGGCGCGCAGGTAGTCACCATGGGCGAAGCCCCCCGGCAGGATGAGGAGGTCGCAGCCCCGCAGGGTCCGTTCCTTGTGCCAGAGGAAGACCGCCTCGCCACCCGCCAGGGTGACCGCATGCTGGCAGTCGCGCTCCGACCAGGTGCCCGGAAAGACCGCGATCCCGACCCGCACCGGCAAGTCAGCGGACTCCGCGGCGCAGGGTGTACGAGTAGTCCTCGATGACGCCGTTGCAGAGCAGCCGCCGGCACATCTCGTCAACCCTGGCGCGAGCTGCGGCCTCATCGACGAGGTCGAGCTGGACCTCGATGTACTTGCCGACCCTGGCGCCGCGCACCTCAGGGTAGCCCAGGGTGTGGAGGGCGTCAGCCACCACCAGCCCCTGGGGGTCGTTGACCACCGGCTTCAATGTGACCAGCACCTCGGCGACTAGGCTCGCTTGGTTATCCGTTGCTGGACCTCCAGATAGCGGCGCTGGACCTCTGAGATGAGCTCCGGCGGCAGGTGGGGCGCCGGCGGGGTGCGGTCCCAGCCGACCTTCAAGAGATGGTCGCGCACCAGCTGTTTGTCAAAGCCGAGCGAGGTGGAGGAGGAGATCGGCTCGGTGGTGAGCCACATCCGCGACGAGTCGGGGGTCAGAGCCTCGTCGATAAGGGTGAGGGTACCATCGATAAGGCCGAACTCGAACTTGGTGTCCACCAGCCAGATCCCGGCTCGCAGGCAGTGATCGGAGGCGAACCGGAAGAGGCCCAAACTCGCCTCCTCCAGAGACCGGGCCAGACCGGGCCCAACCATGGTTGCCAGCTCGGCCCGGGAGATGTTCTGGTCGTGGCCGCTGTCGTTCTTGGTGGCCGGGGTGAAGCGCAGCTCAGGAAGCGGGTCTCCGAACCGAAGGCCTTCGGGAACCTCCTCTCCGGCCAGGGTTCCCCGCTGCTGGTACTCCTCCCATCCGGAACCGGCCAGCCTGGCCCGCACCACGCACTCGACATCTATGCGCTCAGCCTTGCGACAGAACATCAAGCGGCCGGCCAGCCGCTCCCGCTGCGACTCGGGGATGACCGCTAAGTCGTCCTCGAGCAGGTGGTTGGGAATCAGATGACCGGTGATGGCGAAGAAGTAGCGCGACATCTCCGTCAACACCCTGCCCTTGCCGGGAACGGGATCCGGAAGTACGCAGTCGAAGGCGGAGAGACGGTCGGTCGCCACCATCAGCAACCGGTCTCCCAGGTCGAAGGTGTCGCGCACCTTGCCCCGCCGAAAGAGCGGTAGGCCCTCCAGCTCCACGTCTTTGACGGCGACCCCCTCTGCTGTCACAGCGCTGACCGCCCAAAGGAGGTGGGCTCTGGCGCCAGCAGCGAGAGCCGGTTGAAGCTGGTCTCCACCCCGCCCAGGTACTGGCTGAGGTCGAGGGCGGCCGCGATCTCCTCCTCATCCAGGTGCAGGCGCAGCTCCTCCGAATGCAGACAGAGCTCGCGAAAGTCTCCACCGGGCCGGTCGGCCATGTGGGCCAGCCGCTGGACCAGACGATAGGCGTCCTCACGGGCCATCCCCTTGCCCAGGAGGCGGAGCAACACCTGCTGGCTGCGGGCGACCGCCCCCCGGCGCTCCAGGTTGGCGGCCATGGTCTCGGTGTCCACCTCGAGCCCCGCCACAACCTGGGTCATGGTGCGCAGCATGTGGCCCAGGGCCATGGTGGCGTCGGGCAGCGCGATCCGCTCCACCGCGGAGTGGGAGATGTCGCGCTCGTGCCAGAGCGCGACATCCTCCATCCCCGCCACCATCAGGCCGCGGAGCACCCGGCTCAGGCCGCAAACCTGCTCCAAGCGCACCGGGTTGCGCTTGTGGGGCATGGCTGACGAACCCTTCTGACGGGCGCCGAACGGCTCCTTCACCTCCCCCACCTCGGTCCGCTGCAGATGGCGCAGGTTGGTCGCAAGCCTCTCCAGGACCGCGCCGGAGAGCGCGAGCTGGCAGAGGTAGGCGGCGTGGCGATCGCGGGCCACGACCTGGGTGGTGATGGCGGCCGGCTCCAGCCCCAGTTCCGCAAGCGCCAGCTCCTCCACCTGGGCGGAGACGGTGGCATGGGTGCCGACCGTGCCGGAGATCTTGCCCACCACCACCTCGGCGGCCGCCAGCCCCAGGCGGTGACGGCTGCGGCGGATCTCATCGAGGTGGTTGGCGAGAACAAATCCGAAGGTGACCGGCTCGGCGTGCATCCCATGGGTCCGGCCGATCATGGGAGTCCGCAGATGCCGTCCCGCCAGGTCTGACAGCGCCTGGGCCAGGGCCCCCAGCTCCCTGTCCAGAAAGAGGTGCGCCTGCCGCAGCTGAATGGCCAGGGTGGTGTCGACCACATCCTGGCTGGTCAGCCCGAGGTGCACCTGCCGCCCCTCATCCCCCAACTGTTCCTGGAGGGCGCTGACGAAGGCGGCGAGGTCGTGTCCCTGTTCCGCCTCCAGCTGCTTCACCCTTGCCAGTGAAGGCGGCTGGGCGGAGCTGATGGCGGAGGACTCCTCCTTGGAGATCTCACCCAGCTCGGCGCGGGCCCGGCAGACCGCCTGCTCGACCGTGGTCCAAAGCCGGAGGCGGGACTCCTCTGACCAGATGGAACGCAGCTCCTCGGGCGCGTACCTGTCGATCACTCAAAAGCCCCGGGAATAAGCGGCGGCACGGTGCTCAACTGGCTCGAGTATAGGGTCCTGGCCCGAGTGCCATCCACCGCCACTTGGGTCTCCGGAACCAGCTGCCGCCAGTTAACGTTGGGGCGTGGTGCCGCCCCCCGCGACAGTAACCGAAGTGTCCCCTCCTACGTTCAGGCTGCCGACCGGGGCCATCGAGACGTGAGCCTCGCCGGCGACGAAGAGGAGGCTCTGATCGCCAGAGCCAAGGAGGATCCGGAGGCTTTTGGCGCACTCTATGACCAGTACTTCCCCCAGATCTACCGCTACGTGGCAGCGCGCGTGGGCAGCCGGGAGCTGGCTGAGGACATCACCAGCGAGGTCTTCTTCAAGGCGCTCCGCGCGATCGGGAGGTACCGTCACGCTGGCCATCCCTTCTCCTCCTGGCTCTACCAGATCGCGGTCAACGCGATCACGGATCACTATCGGTCGCGGCGCCGATCCGAGGAAAGCCTGGATGAGGGGCCGGAGCTGGTTGACGCCGCCACCCCGGTCGACGAGGATGTGGCTCAGCGCATGGGCGCCCAGGACATCTGGGCACTCATCGAGGCTCTGCCCGAGCAACAGCGGGTGGCGATGACCCTCAAGTACGGTGAGGACCTCAAGCTGGCTGAGATAGGGGAGATCATGGGCAAGTCGGAGGGGGCGGTGAAGCTGCTGGTCTTCCGCGGCACGGCCACCCTGCGCCAGCAGCTGTCCGCTCGTCGGCCCGGAGCCGAGGAGGATCCCGTCCGTGGCTAGCGGCCCGATCTGGGGGAGGAGAAAGAGCGACGGTGTGCCGCCAGGGCCAGATCCCGAGCTCGTGCAGATCTTTGAGGCCTCGAACAAGGGCGGCGACAGCCATCTGCTCGAGACCGCACATGAGATTCAACGCCGCGTCCGTCAGGCGGCCCCGCCCCCGGCGGACCCCGGCTACCGTGATCACCTGCGCGCCAGCCTCATGGCGGAGGCGCACCAACGGCAACGCACGAGGGCCCCGGTCAAGGGACGCTTCGGCTACGTGTTCGGAGCCGGCCTGGGGCTGGCGGGGCTGGCCATGGTCGCCCTGGTGCTGCTGTCGGTTCTGGTCCCCGGCCACGCGCAGGCGGTGACGGTGAGAGCTTCGGTGCAGGGCAATCCCAGAGTGCCGGTCACCCAGGCGATCCAGCTTAGTTTCAACCAGCCGATGCAGGAGACCCAGGTCGCCAAGGGCCTCTCCATAACTCCGGCCGTCGCCTTCCGGACCAGGTGGCCAGATCCCACCACCATGGTGATCGCCCCTCAGCATGAGCTGGCCCCCAACATGTCCTACCTGGTGACGATCGCCCGCCAGGATGCGCGGTCGCTGGACGGTGCCACGCCGCTCTCCAACGTGGTGATCCCCTTCGGAACAGAGCCTCTCAACGCCACCGCCTCCGGCTATCCTCCCTCCCTGGTGGCGATCACCCAGCTGGCGACGGTGCAGGGCGCCCAGGGGCTGTCCTACTCGCCCAATGGGGAGCTGCTGCTGACGGCATCCGGTCCGGTGGTGGCCACCGGATCGGTCGGGCCGGTGGCACCGCAGTCCGGCTCCGCCGGCGGGACGGTCTACGACCTGAGCGCCAGCCCCAGGGTCCTCGCCAGCGGGGCCACCGCTGCCACCAGTTCGCCGGACAGCCAGCAGCTGGCCTACTGGAGCATCGCCACCTCCGGGACCGCCACCCTGTACGTGACCTCGCTGGCGGGTGGCGGGCAGCCCTCGGCCATCGCCACCTCCTCGGCAGCCCACCCGGAGGCGGCCTGGCTCAACGACAGCACCCTGCTGTACGCAGATCAGGGGCAGCTCCAGGAGGTCAACCTCGACGGGCAGACCAGTCCGGTCTTCTCCTGGGTCAAGCTGGGGCCGGGGCAGAGCTTCACGCTCGCCCCCTCGCTGCACGCCCTCTTCGCCACCCCGGACGGAGTGCCGACCCTGTATGACCTGTCGCGTGGCTCGTCGACCACGATCCCCGGGCTGGTGGGAAACCCGCAATGGTCTCCCAGCGGCAGCCAGATGGCCTACCTCAGCTCCGCCGGTGGAGTGGACTCCATCTACCTGGCGGGCACCTATGGAACTCAACCCCGGCAGCTGCTGGTGGCGCCGGCGGGGGTGAGCCTGGCCAACCTGCGCTACAGCGCCGACGGTCAGTACCTCGCCTACCTGGCAACCAGGGCGGGTGTGGGGACCCAGGCCGGCGCAGTCGACATCGCCACCGGCTCAAGCGCCCTGCTCAGCACCCAAGCGGGGCTGAGTGACCTCACCTGGTCTCCCTTCGGCAGCTCTATCGCTGCTCTGGAACAGCTGGGCTCCGGTCAGCAGGGTGTGGTATCCATGCAACTCTCCAACCCTCCCCTGGCGAGCTCGCCCGGCTCCCTGGCCGGCCAGGCGCTCAACCTGGCGAGCACGCTGGCCCAGCTGCAAATCACCGACAGCCCCTCCGCTGCGGCCCAGATATCGCAACTGCTGGCGCCGGGTACGAATATCCCCGGCACAACCCTGCTCCCGGGCTCCTTCGATCGGTTCTACGCCATCTCCAGCACCCCTGTCAGCGCGGGCAGCAGCACCTACCAGGTCGCGATCGAGCTGGTGAACGACGCCACCGCCACCAACCCCGCCAGCGCGCTCGACGAGGAGGTGACGGTCAAGCTGGGCGGAGCATCTCCACAGATCTCGGGGATAAGCCTGGGGAGCCTGACAGCTCTGCCGGTCGGCCCCCTGGTGGTCTCCGCCAATGCGCAGGCAAGCCAGAGCCAGGGGACCACATTCACGCTCCAATTCAACTCCGACCTGAACCCGCTCAGCGTCAGCTCCCAGTCGATCTCGCTGCTGGACGCCGGCCAACCCGTCACCGGCCTCCAGATCTCCTACCAGGCGGCTACCAGGACGGTGGTGGTGGTGACGGGCCCGCTGCCTCCCGGACCGCTCACCCTCACGGTCCAGGCCCCGCTGGCCGATATCAACCACACTCAGATGGCGGTCCCCTACACCCTCAGCCTGCCCACCGCGCCCCCCCAGACCGCGGGCTCCGGAGCACCACCGAGCGGCGGCTGACCTTCGCGCCCCGGTCGCCACCACGCCTGGGGAAGGGCCGCGACCAGATCTGCCGGCGGCTCGCGGATGAGGGGTTACGAACAGTTGCTCGCGCGCTGGGCTATAGTGAGCGCTGATGAACTTGAAGGAATGGGCGGGAGTGCAAGGCATTCACCCGGTGACCGCATACGGGTGGGTCCGGGATGGGGAGCTGCCGGTGCCGGCGCGCCGCGTCGGGGGCCTGATCTTGGTCGACGCTCCAGGTTCATCCGTCATCACCGGCCGCGTCGCCGTCTACGCCAGGGTCTGGGCGGCGGACCAGCGCTGTGACCTCGACCGGCAGGTGGCCCGGGTCACGGCGTGGGCGACGGGCGAGGGACTCTCGGTGAGCCGGGTGGTGACCGAGGTGGGCTCCGCGCTCAACGGCAAGCGGCGCAAGTTCCTCAGCGTGCTGCGGGATGCAGTGGCGACGATCGTGGTCGAGCACCGGGATCGGTTTGCCCGCTTCGGCGCGGAATATGTGGAGGCCGCGCTCTCCGCGCAGGGACGCCGGCTGCTCGTGGTGGATCTCGCCGAGGTCGACGACGACCTGGTCCGGGACGTGACCGAGATCCTCACCTCACTATGCGCCCGCATCTGCGGCCGCCGGGCAGCGAAGAATCGGGCGGCGCTACTTACCGCCGCGGTGACCGGGATGGGATGCGACCTATGACCACAATGGTGTGCCCAGACGCCGGAGTCATAGTGGAGGCCCGCACCGCCAAGGAAGCAGCGAGGATCGCCGCGGTCCACCAGGCTTTGCGCTTCGCCCTCGATCCCACCCTCGGGCAGCGGCGCGACCTGGCCCGCCACGCCGGGGCATCCCGGTACGCCTACAACTGGGGGCTGGCGCGCCTCAAGGCCTGCCTCGACGCGCGCCATGCGGGCGACACCGCTGTCCGGTTGCCCTCGGCGATGAGCCTGCACAAGGAGTGGAACCGCTGGAAGAAAGGGCCGGACGGCATCCCCTGGTGGCACGAGGTCGGCAAGTGTGCGGCGCAGGAGGCGCTGCGCGATATGGAGCGAGGGTTGCGGGCGTTCTGGGATAGCCGGACCGGGAAGCGGCCCGGCCCAAAGATCCGCTTCCCGCGTTTCAAGAAGAAGGGCCGGTCCCGGGACAGCTTCCGGCTGACCGGAGCGATCCACCTGCACGGCCGGGCGGTGACGCTGCCACGGATCGGCACGGTGCGGCTCTGCGAGGATGCCGCCCGGTGGGTTGAGCGGATCGAGGCGGGCTCGGTGCGGGTCACCTCGGCGACGGTGAGCCGGGAGGCTGACCGCTGGTTCGTGTCGCTGGCCGTGGAGGTGGAGCGGGCTGTCCTCCGGCGGCCGGTCGCCGGGGACACGATCGGGGTGGACCTGGGCTTGCTCGCCCTGGCGACGCTGTCGGATGGGACCGTGATCCCGGGGCCGAAGGCGCTGCGCCGCGGCTTGCGCAAGCTGCGGCGGCTCTCCCGGGCTCATTCGCGCAAGCAACGCGGCTCTCGCAATCGGGTCAGGGCCGCCCGCTGGCTGGCTCGCCACCACGCCAAGGTCGCCGCCGTCCGCCGCGACCATCTCCACAAACTCACCACCCGCCTGGCCAAGACCCACGGCCGGATCGTGGTGGAAGATCTCAATGTCAAGGGCATGCTGGGCAACCGCCGGCTGGCCCGAGCGCTCGCGGACGCCGGCTTCGGCGAGTTCCGCCGCCAGCTCGCGTACAAGTGCGAGCGATATGGCTCGGAGCTGCTGGTGGCCGACCGCTGGTTCCCCAGCTCGAAGACGTGCTCCGGCTGCGGAGCGGTCAAGGCCGAGCTGCCGCTGCGGGAACGCACCTACCGCTGTGAGAGTTGCGGCCTGTCGCTCGACCGCGACCTCAACGCTGCGATCAACCTCGCCGGGTGGACCGACCCGGCCGTCACCGCCAGTGCGGCGGAGACGTCAACTACCTGTGGAGCCGACCGTAAGACCGGGCCTCGTCCGGCTGGTGGCTGGGAAGCAGGAACCGGGACCGCCCCGGAGCGCCGCCATTCAATGGCGGCTGTGGACGGTGGACTTTCTAATGTTCACTGATTCGCAACGGCTCATTGCTGGACTCTGGGTGCGAGCGCACACCCGGGCTGAGGTCATCTGGGTGGGTGTGGACCTATGAACGAACGATGCCGTCAGCGAAGTCGACAAGGTGTTTGGCGTGGCGCAAAGTAGCTCTCAAGTCTGCGGCATTCACGTGAATCACCCCATAGTGGGCTTGATCCTTTAGGTTCAGCAATCGCCGCAGATCGTTTGCGGCTTGCCCCGCCCCACGCACTTCGCGGAGCAGGTTCTCGGCATCATGATGATCCTCAGAGCGTGAGCGCTGTCCGAGCGCGGCGCAACATGCCGCATCGCTTGCGGCGATTCCAGCAAGAACGGCCAGTGACGCCACGGCATTGCCGTACTCCTCACGATTATCGTCGTTGTATACGAGTTCGGCGACATCAAGAAAGCTTCGTGCATGAGCCAGGCGCACCAAGGCATCGTGAGCGTCACAAGGGCTCGCCCTCGCACCGCGCGCTCGGCTCATCGTGGAGTTTCGTCCTGGCGCGCCAGCTTGCCAATGAGCAAGTCATCAATCTTCGTTCCTGTAACCAGCATGCCGTCGCGCCGGATATCTTGAAGTAGGCGACGCCTCTCATGGTCCAGAGTCCTTAGCTCGTCCACACTGAGTTCCACCAGCGAGGCCCGATTCCCAGTCCAGAGGTCGATCTCGTGGATCATTGTGTCGAGTTGCCAGCGCCACCCCACCGTATGTGAGTCGCCATCGATGAACGGTGGGCGGACGACCAACACATCGATATCACTCTTGGTGTCCCCGTCACCTCGGGCGGCTGAGCCGAATATGGAGACGTGAAGAGGCTGAACTTGCCAGCGACTCACGGAGGCCGCCATTCGCTTGACCAGGTCTGTCCGCACGCTGAAGACGACATCCAGTGCTCCAACCAGGATATGTTTCTCGTTCAGGGTATAGAGGTAGGCGCTGCCTACGGCCTGAGAGTGAACAAGGCCGTGCTCGACGAGATGCCCCAGAGCTTCAAGCGCTGCGGGCTGCGAGACCCCGGCTCGGCGAGCCACCTCTCGCCCGGTCATGGGTGCCACCGTACGATGGAGGGAGAGCAGTACCTTGGCGCGGACGGGTTGGAGAAGCGCCAAGTAGGGCTGTCCCAAATCCATGATAGGTTATCCTATCACATGGCAGGTGCCCCTATCACCTGATATGGTTTGCTTTCGGAGAATTGCCTAGGCTTGCGGTTTAACCTCGGGGAAGGTTCGTGAACTGTTCACGGAGAGACTGACACAGCAGTACAAATAGGTGCTTGAGATCGGCCGCACGCTGGGCGGGGAGGATCGCTTAGCTGTTCTGAGACGCAAGCCCTGGCTGGCACCCACCCGCCCATCACCCTCGCATCCTGATCTGGGCATTTGCATCACAAGAGACTTGGTGGTAACTTACGCGCCAGCCTCTTATGACACCGTATGCCTTTCCGAACCACCAGGAATTCCGTGATCGAGAACGGGAGCTGGGCGCCCTCCGAACCTGGTACGCCGACGCTGGAGCCGATCCCATCTTCATCGTGCTGGGTAGACGCAGGGTGGGAAAGAGTTGGCTCATGCGGGAGTTCGCCCATGGGCTGAGGGCCGACATCCTGGTCTGCGACGAGACTCTGCCATCCAACCAGCTTCAACGGTTCGCGGCACAACTGAGGGACTCGGTAGGCGTTCCACTGGCGCTGCGCTCTGCCGCAGACCTCTTCGAAGTGCTCTTCGGTCTCGGTCGGCAGGAGCCCTACCTCGCCATTATTGACGAGTTTCCCAACCTGCTCGGCCATGGCGGACGCGCCGACTCAGAGCTGGCGGCCGTGTTGGAAGATCAGCTGGGCCGCAGCCGGACCAAGTTCCTCCTAGCAGGATCTCAAGTCATGACGATGGACCGGCTCCTGCGTCCGCGGGCCCCCCTCTATGGACGGGCCCGACGCCTGACCGTGCCCCCCATGAGCTTTCAACAGTCACGACCGTTTCTTGAGCCACAGCACTCGGGCCCCGAGCTGATCGAACGGTTTGCGATCGCTGGAGGGATGCCTCGCTACCTGCAACAGCTCGGCGCCAGGGGCACCCTCCGCGCCAGCATCTGCAGGGCGGTTCTGGACCCGCTGAGCGCGCCTCTCTACGACGAGCCGCGCACCGTCTTGTCCATGGAGCTGACGGAGCCCACGATCCACTTCACTCTCCTTGCCACGCTGGCGCGGCGGCAGCAGTCGAGTCTGGCCGACCTCACCAGCGCGACCGGCCTCGACCGCGGGCTACTGGGCCGATATCTCAATGTCATGAGGGAGCTCTTTCTGGTTGACGCGGCCGCGCCGATGTTCTCCACCGCGAAGCAGCGCAAGCATCGCTATCGGGTCCGCGACAACCTCATGCGCTTCTGGTTCGCCTACGTATTCCCGAATCAGGGGATTCTCAGCTCGCTTCGCGATGTCGGCCCCTTCTTTGACGCTGCGATTGCACCCCATATCCCGGAATTCGTCTCCTGCGCATTCGAGGAGGTCTGTCGCGACTGGGTGCGGCTGCACTTCAACACCGAGGTCGGGAGCTGGTGGGGGCTGTCACTAAATGAGCTGCGACGGAGCCGACAAAGAACCTCCGAAGAGATAGATGTCGTGGCCGGAACTGGCGGGCGTGCCGTCGTTGTGGGTGAGGCCAAGTGGACCAACAGGCAGATGAGCCCACAGGTCCTGACCGAGCTCCGCGACTTCAAGATCCCCGCTCTCGAGCAAGCCCAAGTCGACACCCGGACTGCGCAAGTCGTGCTGTTCTCCAAGAGCGGGTTTCACCCCGCCTTGCACGCCGAGGCGGTGAGCGGCAGAGTCCGCTTGGTCGATCTCCACGAGTTGCTGAGCACTTGATGGCGATCGTCGCAACCGACTAGAGGTGGTTGTCGACGCGGGCCAGGAGGCGCAGGGGACGGCCTTGGCCCTCCCATCGGTGTGGGCGCGCCTCGTCGCCAGTGCCGGTCGGCGATGAGCGCAGCTGATCTCAGCCCGTGCCCTTTCCTCTTCCCCGATACCGGCGCCGACTCATGAACTCCACTGGCGCCGCTCCGCACAGTCGCGGAATTCCAAGCCAGAGCCCCGAGCCTGGGAAAGTGCCACCGTTGTCGGGCCGGAACGCAGGTCGCGGTCAGCCGGGCTCTGGTGACACTGTTCAGTAGTAGCGCGGCGCTCGCCATCACCCCCAGTGGCCGAGGAGGTGGGGGCACGTCGCTCCACTTCGCGCTGCAACTGTTGCCCGAGGCCGAGGAAGGCGCAGATGGGAGCAGTGTCGGTCGGCCTAACTCTCATCACAGCATGAGGTTTCGCGCTCCAACTCGGTCACCAAGAAGCGGTACCAGCGGGCTGGGCGGACGTTGGTCATCGGGCGACCCGGCACAGGAAGGCCGGGATATCGACCGCTCGGCCCCAGGAACCCAGGCGGTTCAGGATGCTGGCATTGGGGGCAGATCCGACAAGGCAAGACGGAGGCACCAAGACGCCCGACCATCTTCCGAATCGAGGGCGAAGAGGACCACGGCAGCTCGACCAAGCATTCGACACCGTGCTGGACCCCTTCACCAGGCATCTCACCGAAGTCGAGTGCCACTCGAGCGCCACCGGTCAGACCTATGCCAAGTGGGCGCGCCACTACCGCCGATGGCTAGCGGAAGCGCATCCTGGGCTTGCCATCGACGCGGCGTCACCGGCGATCCCTTGACAGAGTTCTTCGCCTGCAAACGGACTCAGGGATTGCGGGCCAGCACCCTGACCACCATCCTGCACTCCCTGCGGAGCTTCTACAGCTTCGTGTTGAGCCACGACCCATCTTCTCGCAATCCGACTGAGGGGATAAGGACACCCAGGGTGGTGGCTCCCGCGCTGGACCCCTACAGCGAGGCGGAGGTGCGCTCGCTGCTCACCCTCGCAAAGAGGTATGAGCACTCTCCGGATCACCGTCGCTGGGTGGGCTACGTAGCCGTCACCATCCTGGCCGGAACCGGAATCCGCAACGGCGAACTGGTGAGCCTCAGGACCGCCGACGTCGACGTCGTCCGCCATCGGTTCAGCGTCATGGGCAAGGGCTCGAAGCCACGCACGGTCCCCTTCGGCCCCGCCACGGCCGCCGTGCTCATCACCTACTTGGGAGAGCTCCGACCGCTCCTCCCCGCTTCCCCCTACTTCATCGTGAATCCGCGCTCCCTGCGGGATGGTCCCTACCGCGGCGGGATGGAGCGCAAGGCCCTGGCCAGTCTGGTGCGCGATCTGGCCGTCGAGGTCGGTCTGCCCGGGCGACACTTCCCTCACCGATTCCGCCACACCTTCGCCACCAATGCCCTGCGTGAGGTGCGCAACATCGAAGTTGTGCGGGAACTCCTGGGCCACAGCAGTATCGCCACCACCGGCCGGTACCTCCACGCGAGCATGGCGGACAAGCACGAGGCTGCCGACAGGATCGATTTCGCAGCCGCCGCCAGCTCCCCCACCACTGAGCCCGTACTCCGCCTCTGCCTCGGCAAGGAGGTCACGGCGCCTGCCGTCCAACTTCCTCCGCCCAGCCCCGGTCTCTCGAATCCCGGGTGGCTCCAATCCCGGAAACTCAGCACCGAGGCGGAGGAGAGGATGGAGCAGGCGCTGGCGGCCGTGCGCAGCCTGCCCGCCGGGACCCTCGCCCGGCTCACCTCCGCCCGGATCGTCGAGACGGCCATCGGCACCATGACCGCCGGCCCCGCCGACTCCGAGGTGGTCGCGGCGGCAGGAGCGGCGATCCTCTGTCGCGCGAACGGACTCCCGGTGCCTTTGGAGCCACTGCTGCGTGCCCACGGACCAGCTGCGCTCGGCGCCATCGACCAGGCCCGCAGAGCCATCGAGCTGCTCTGTGCAGACCAGTGCCGCCCGGATTAGGTGACTCGTGCAGCGGCTCTCGGGTACCACCGTCGAGGGGCCCGAGGCAGTCTGGCAAGATGCTCCACCACTCTCACGTCTCGGAACGCGCTGTCGCTACTACGCACCCCAGTCTCCGCATTGGGGGCTGAAGGGCCGTGATCGTTGACGAGTGGCAACGCCTTCCTCAGCCCCTCGACTCGATACCAGCCTGAATCCACCGACCGGATGGGGGTGGCCGGCGGAGCGTGGACGAAGAAGAACGGGTGGAGGCGTCAGCACCCGCACGCCGATTCCCAAGGGCTTTCGCGTTGATATCAGAACGATATGGACGGAATCACTACTGGGGCGCTGGCACGTTCCCTTGGGACCTCAGTGCCGAGAGTTCATCGAGCGATCCGGGATCTAGGGGTCTCTCCGGCCCGGACCGAAGGGGGCCAGCTCCGGCTGTCCGGGGAAGAGGCAGACCTTGTCAGGTCGCGCCTGGGGTCCATAGTACTGGTGCCGGGATTTAGGCGGGAGGAACTGGTGACCCTGGCCGCGCTGAGTCGCCGTCCCCTCGGGTTGAGGTCAGCCAGAGCGGTGGCACGAGCCGCGAGTATCAGCCCGACGGCGGCGGCCTCTTCCCCCATGCGGTGGACCCGATCTGAACAGTGAACTTCGGAGGTTGCCGTCGAACCCAGCCGACGCATGGCCGCATACCTTTTGGCCGGCAGGGGGCGACCATCGGGACCAACCCCTGATCCCAGCCTCTTGATGTCGGCATCGTTGAAGTGCTCCAGGACAAGCTTGCGGGTGATCTCAGCCGCCATCTCAGCCAGCCACTGCACCCGTTCTGCCAGGGCGGCCCGCCTAAGGGCAGCCGAGCTCAGCTCATCCTGGCCGCAGAAGGCGGTGCATGATGCGGTGGCCGTGAGCGCCACGGAGGTGGCGCTACCCGGTTGATCGGTCATCTCCTGAAACCTTCTGCTGAGCCTGGACGAGGAGCCGCCTCTTAGCCTCTTTCGAGCGGATCCCGTACATACGTCCGGCGAAGATGGCAACCAGGGCCGTGAAGTCCTCCAGCAGCTCCGCTGGCCCTCCTGCCGACCCCTTGGAGTGGGCCACCTCCAGCAAAACCCCGTCTTTCTCCAACAACTGGCGCAGCCAGCTGAGCCGAACCGGGCCAGGCGATCCTCGTGGGTGACCCGGACCACGCTGATCCCGCCGGCATGGGCCATGGCCAGCACCCGATCCAGCCCGGGGCGGTGCTCTCGCAAACCCGAAGCTCTGTCCC
>JAJZJU010000122.1 GCA_021809895.1 bacterium | reverse complement strand
CCGCGTCGTCAAGCGCAAGATGAGCGACTATGCCGTCAAGCGTCCCCTGCACCATGATTGGCCTCGCCCCACCCGAACCCCGGACGCCGCGGTCCACATACTGGCTCCTCCTTAACTAAATGGTATTGGGCCTAGGGCAGCCGAATCTTGGGGTGGAAATCGGGGCTTGGTCGCGGTCGGTCAGCTTTGTGCCCGAAGTCAGTCTGAGATCAGCCGGGGCCGTGTACAGAACACCGGTAGCAGCGTGTACAAGCCTCCCCGAACTGGCTCCGAACGGCGTCTCCCCCGAAGTCAGCCGGGCCGCGAATCAGAACCTTGCAACAACCCCACCAGGGTTGTTGCAAAGAGAGTTGCAAGGTTGCTCCGAAGTGGCGTTTTTGGGGCAATTGAGGGTGACTGAAGCCAGTCGAATGCGCCGGATGGCGCGAAGGGAGCCCAGGAGTAGGCCTGGTAGCCGTCTAAGTGGGCTCGGTGGGCCGGTGGGCCCATCTGAAGCTACTACAAACTCCTCCCGTTGGACGGGGGGTGAAGTTCATGCGGCGGGCGGGGCCAGGACGGCTGGTGGATCGGATCCCGTCGGCGCCCGGGCGTCGGCGCGTCGGTTCGCCCGGATCTCGAGCACGCGCTTCAGTATGTTCCCAGCGGCTATTGCCCGGGCTGGGCAGCCACCGAAGTCCCGACCGGCGCGGACGCGTGATCCGGGCACTCGGGTCGGGGCTTTCCTGCTCACTCGCGACCGGCGCGCGAGTCGGCAGACGCTGAGGATGGTGCAAACGCGAGTACACGCTTCGCGCTGACGGGTCGAGCACCAGACCGTGTGCAGTCGGGGTGGCCGCCGGGTGCTCGCGCATGTGCATTCGGATAGTTCGAGGTCACCCTTCTGCTCCGCCGAGGACCGGCTCGACCACGTTGTCGACTAGCCATTGCAGGGGGCGGTCGCCAAGGACGGGAGCAAGGACAAAGTGCGTTGCGCCAGCATCGATTAGCTTGGCGAGCAGGGCGCGGCTTGCCGCCGGCTCGGCACAGTCATCGGCTCGTACTATGAGCTGGACCGAGCGCACGATCGCCGCTGGCGGGCGGCCGATCGCCTCACAGCAATGGTCGAGGTACTGGCTTCGGCGACGGAAATCCTCGACCGACGGCCAGGGGAAGTTCCAGATGTCGGCGTACTCGGCTACGACCCGCAAGGCTCGGTCGCCTTGGGCACCGATCACGATCGGTGGATGGGGCTGTTGCACAGGCTTGGGTTCGCAGACCGCGCTGCGAAGATGAATCGAGTGGCCGTCGAAGTCGAACGGCTCCTCCTCGGTCCACATCCGGCGGATGACCTGTAGGGATTGCGCGAGGTCTCGGATCGCCTCGCCGGCCGCTACCAGTGGCACGCCGTATGCCTCGAACTCTCGAAAGGCAGGGTTGACCTCGGACGCGAGCATGGCACCGCTGTCAGCCGTCGGCAGGCTGCCGCGTGCGCCGATCCCGAAGTCGAGCCGCCCTGCGGCCACGACATCGACGGTCGCTGCCATCTTGGCGAGCAGCGTCGGCAGCCTGAGGCGGTTGCTGGTGACCATGACGCCCAGCCGGAGTCGGCTGGTCTGCGCCGCCAGGGCCGCCAGCAGCGTCCACGCCTCCAGCGCCGCTGCCCGGGCATCCCCGCGCATGGGCACCATGTGATCCCACAACCAGGCGTGCTTGAACACTTCAATGGAGTCCGCTTGGCGCCACGTGGCGAGGATGTCTTGGTAGGTGAGGCCTAGCTGGCTGGTCTTGATACCGAAACTGACTCGGTCCTCTCGTTTGGTCATTGATCGCCCCCTACTACTTCGCCTAAGATCAGGAGTGCTGATCGTCAGTATACCTGGCTATCAGCACCGCTGTATCCTCGACAGGTGCCTGCCTGCTCTCCCGACCGGCCTCCGCCGGCGCCAGTCCCAGAGCTGGCTGACCGCCTCGCTCACGTCCTAAAGCACGCCCAACTGCGGCTCGCTGATCTGACCGCAGCCGCCTTGGCCCCGTTGGGGATCACCGGCAGAGAGCTGGCCGTGCTCCTGATCGTCGCGGAGCAGCCGCCAGCGTCCCAGCTTCAAGTCGCGACCCGAATGGGCGTGGATCGGACCACGATGGGTGCCTTGATCGACTCGCTTGAGCGTAAAGGGATGGTCGAGCGCCGTCCCGACCCAGCCGACCGCCGCCGCAACGTCGTTGCCCTGACCAGCGCGGGCCGGAAGGCCACCAAGCTGGGCGCGTCCGCTGCCTACAAAGCCGAACGTGCGTTCCTCAAACCCTTGTCAACTGACGGCGCCGCCACCGTCAGACTGGCGCTGCGTCTCCTCGCCTTTCCAAACGAGGAAGGACTCCCCTAACCAGGCCGGGGACCTGACGCAGCCGGGAGCGGCCGGAGACTCTCCGGCAATCAGGACGCAACGCGGACTGCGCCGCCCGATCGACCACGTCCAACTGACGGCCAACCGCCCGAAGCGATGAACCCTGCTCGTAAAGACGCACCGCTGGCGCGAACTCTACAAGTCGCAACGCTCCCGGTCCACTTGTCGCAAGGGGCACCGCCCAGCGCCTCACCTTCGATCCTGGTGGGTGGCGGAAATTCCCTCCACCCAAGGGAGGCACCCAGCTGAGGTTGACGACTATGATGGACGCCTCGGGGAGCCGGTGCGGCCAGCCTCACCTCGGGCCCGACCGCGCTGTTCCAGGCGCCACTCGATCGCCTTCAGGACACTCTTGTCGCTCACCCCCAGGCGCCGACCGATCGCGGAGTCGTGGAGCCCAAGCTGGCGGAGGCTGCACGCCTGGGGCGCGATACGCTCGTAGAAGGGTGGCGATTCAACCTGGCCGACCTGCATCTCGAGCTCGAGCGCCGAACCGGACTCCGAGCCCTCGGCTCCAGGCATTGGATACAGCAGGGCCAGGGTGTCGATCGAGGTCCGGGCCAGGTAGTACGGACGTCCGATGTCCCCCCTGGTGGGCTCCAGCCGGATCGTTCCCAGGATCTGGAGCAGCAACTGGGCGGACCTTTCGGTCGCCTGCTCCAGCAGGGGCCGGAGTCTTGTGAGGCGCTCCTCGATCTACTCGATGGGAGGCGCCTGGAAGACGGCGTCGCGGCTGCGCCGAAGCCCGTCGACCTCCTCGCGAAGGGTCTCCACCCGGCGCTCGGTCTCGGTCAGGGCCGAGGCCAGGGCCCGGCTGCCGCGCCCCTCTCTGATGAAGTCGACGAAGTTGGCCAACCGGCGCTCGTCAGCCTGGAGTTCGGCCTCCTTGAGCCGGATCGTCTCGGGGACGTCGGAGTACATCCTCTTGACCTCCGAATCGACATGCTCCAGGACGTAGCGGATCGTCCCCGCGTCTGCAAGGCGCTCGCGCACCGCGTCGAGGATGACCCTCTCGGCCAGGGTGCGCCGGACCAGCAGATGGTTGGCGCAGGCCCCTTTGGTGGCCGCCAGGCAGCCGTAGTAGCCGCCGCTCTTGCCACTGACCTGGGCCATCGCCGCCCCACAGCTGCCGCACACCATGGCCCCAGAGAGCAGGTGGGTGGGGTAGGTCTTCTGGCGGCTACCCTGCTGGGAGCTGAACCCCCGGCGAGCAGGAGCGCCCGGCCAGGCTCTGCGCGCCTGCTCGCGGTGCTCTCTGACCTTCTGCCAGAGGTCGCCCGGGACGATGCGTAGCTCGTCGTTCTCCTGGACGATCCACTCCGATTCTGGCTTGTCGAACTGGCGCTTCCTGCCGGTGCGAGGGTCTCAGCGGTTCTCGGTCTTGTTCCACACCCACCGGCCGACGTACTTCTCGTTGTCCAGGATCCGACTCACCGTGGCCGGTGACCACCCCAGTGTCGCCCGCACTCGGCCTGGCACCCGGTCGTCGTTGAGAGAGCGGACGATCCCGGGCAGGGATGCCCCCTCTGAATACTGCTGGAAGATGCGCAGCACCACCGCGGCCTCAGCGGGGTTGATCTCCATCCGATAGCCGTCGGGACGGCGCTGCCCCCGCTTGTCGATGCGCATCTCGCCCACCGGGAAGGAGCGGTACCGGTAGGTGCGCTCACCGACTGAGAAGCCGCGCTGCTTCTGGCCGATCTGGCCGCGAAGGGTCTTCTTGCGGAGGTCGCGGAGCTGGCGCTCGTTGAAGATGCCGCGGATCTGGATGCCCAGCGCCGCCTCCTCGTCGTTGCTGTCCAGTCCGTCCGCCGCCGAGACGACGAGAACGCCCTCGAAGGGGAGCTCGGCCAAGACTGAGAGCATCAGGTAGTCGTCGCGGGCCAGCCGGGACAGGTCGTCGACCAGGATCACCTCGAACCGGCTGGACTTCGCAGCCGATAGCAGGTGGGCCAGCGCCTGACAGTCGCGCCGCGCCCCCGACTGGGCCTGGTCGGCGAATACATCCTCGTCCGAGATCTCGAACCCACGCTCTTTGGCCAGCCTCCGGCAGGCGGAAACCTGGTCCTCGATGCTCTCGGGGCGCTGGTTCTCAGAGCTGTAGCGGGCGTAGATGGCGGCGCGCATCGTTGGTCTCGGTCAGAGCCCGGCGAGCGGGATGCCTGACCAGGCTACGAAGGGGTGCCGGGGCCGAAATCGCTGAGGCGCTGGTTGATGAGTCCCCGCGCCGATCCCGGCACAACCCAATTGGAGGGAGCATTCGGCGGTCCCGATCAGCCCTGCGCCACAATTTTCGTCGAGCGCGCAGGGGCCCAATGGCGAAGCGCGTCGGCGCTCAGGAACTGCCGAGTTCAGCGAGTTTGACAGTTATCGACCTTTTGGCGCCGCTGGAGGTGGTGATTGTCAATCTCACATTGGCGCCGGGCCGCAGGTCAGACAGGGCGGTGAGGAGAGCCTCAAGGCTAGGAGTCTTGATTGCTCCGATCGCGGTGATGAGGTCTCCGACTTTGATCCCGGCGGCTTGTGCAGGCCCGCCAGCCTGCACGGCAACCACGGATACTCCGATCGGGGCATCGGTAGAGTCCACCGCCGTGGCTCCACTGAGCCCTAGGCCCGCGCGGCCCGCATGGGCCACCGTTCCGGATGCGATCAGCTGAGGGACTATGCGATTCACGGTGTTGGCGGCAATCGCGAAGCCGAGTCCGGACACCCCGGACCCGGAATTGTCGGCGGCGGTGAGCGTCGGGATTCCGACCACCTGCCCGGACAGGTTGACGAGCGCGCCCCCGCTGTTGCCAGGATTAATGGCTGCACTGGTCTGAATCAGATCTGTAAGCACGACACCGGGGCCCTCCGTAACCGTGCGGCCATTGAAGCTGACGATGCCTTCGGTCACGGAACTTGAGAGCCCCATTGGGCTGCCCATGGCGAGCACGATTTCCCCGACTCGTAGGGAGTCCGAATTGCCAAAGTGTGCCGGCTTGAACCCAGTATCAGCACTGACTTTGATCACAGCTAGATCATCGGGCGGGTAAGTACCTACCAGCGATGCATGCAAACGCTGGCCATCGGCCAGCGACACCAGAAAACTGGTAGCGGTACCGACTACGTGGGCGTTGGTCACAATGTCACCGTTGGTGTTGTAGAGGACCCCAGAGCCAAGGCCGCTCGTCGTGGTTATCTCCACCACCGACGGCTGGACATCGCTGACCACGCTCGTCATTTCCTGCTCCAGAGAAGGGCCCGATTTGCCTTGCACCGAGCTTGTCACAGGGGGGGTCACTCGGCTCGTCAAAAGCCATAAAGACATCCCTAGGGAAGCGGCGGCCACAATGGCGACGGCGATAAACATAACCAGCCCGATGCTGCGAGCCCCGCCCCCACCCACTGTCCTCACCCACCGCCCTCCCACACTCGTGAAGTGCTCCTGCTGGCACTACCGATAGTCTCTCGTTCGAGGCTATCACCCTTGGAGTCTTCTTGGGTGGCCAAGTCCGGCTTTCCGCGCATCGGGGAGGGGTTGGCAGCAGCTGGCGGAGAAGTGTGCGGTAGTGCCCATAAGGGCGGTTGAGTGAACCGGGAAGAGGTTGGCGCGTGGGGCAGTGGGTCAGGCTATGGGCGACTTCTGTTGAGTGCGCCCTCC
>JAJZJU010000121.1 GCA_021809895.1 bacterium | reverse complement strand
GTATCCCGATGTCGTGGCCGAGCGGGTGCTGGTGGATGCCATGGCGGCCCGGATGGTGCAGCGCCCGCAGGGGCTGGATGTGCTCCTCTGCAGCAACCTCTTCGGCGACATCCTGTCCGACCTGTCGGCGGCTTTGGTGGGCGGGCTGGGGCTTGCCCCCAGCGCCAACATCCGGCCCGGCCAGGCTCTGGGTGTGTTCGAGCCGGTGCACGGGTCGGCCCCAGACATAGCCGGCCGGGGGGTTGTCAACCCCTGCGGTTACCTGCTCTCGGCGGCGATGCTCTTCGAGCACAACCGGATGCCCGGGGCGGCCGCCAGGCTCCGCGGGGGGATTGCCTCGGCGCTGAAGGAGGGGGCGAACCAGACCCCCGACCTGGGAGGATCCGCCTCCACGGCTGAGCTGGCCAGGGCCGTCCAGGACCGACTGGAGGAGGCACCCCCTTGACCCCGGTGCGGACTCCTCTGGAAGCCCCCGGGTTGAGGCCGGTCGCGATCGACGGGGACGCCGTGGTCGAGCTGACGCGCCAGCTGGTGCGGATCCGCAGCGTGCACGATCCCGATGGCGGGGGAGGGGAGGCGGAGGCGGCGGCGCTGGTGGCGGCCACAATGCGCGAGTTCGGGTGGGCGCCGGAGCTGACCGAGGTGGCGCCGGGCCGTCCCAATGTCATCGCCACCATCAATGGTGGTGGCGGACCGGGGCCGACGCTGGCATTCGAAGGGCACCTCGACGTCGTCACCGAGGGCGACCTGCGGGATTGGACGGTCGATCCCTTTCAGGGACTCATCCGCGATGGCAGGCTCTATGGCCGGGGCGCGGCCGACATGAAAGCCGGGATCGCCACCATGCTGCACGCGGTCAGGGCAATGGAGTTACAGGGGCCCTTCCCCGGCAGCGTTCGCCTGCTGGCCCTGGCCGACGAGGAGGGGATGATGCTGGGGGCCAAGCATGCTGCCGCCAGCGGGGCCCTGGCGGGGGTGGCCGGGGTCGTGGTGTGCGAGCCCGAGGGAGGCGAGGTCTGCGCGGTCTCAAAGGGTGCCCTGCGCATTCGCTTCGAGCTGACCGGGAAGATGGCGCACGGCGCCATGCCCCACCAGGGAGCCAATCCCATCCCGGTACTGGGGCGGCTGATCGCGGCTCTGGAGGAGCTCGAGCAGCGGGTCCAGGCCCGGGTGGGGGAGCATCCCCTGCTGGGTTGGACCTACATCACCCCCACCGTCGCCCTGGCCGGGACCCAGGAGCAGATGAACGTGACTCCGGCCCGGGCAAGTCTGGCGGTCGATGTCCGCACCGTTCCCCAGGTGGACCATCTCGACCTCATAGAGGCGATGACCGCCATCTGCCAGGACCTCAGCGGTGCGGCTGGGGTCAAGGGGGAGGTCGTGGTGGTGGATGACCGACCCGCGGTGGAAACATCCCAGGATGACCCTCTGGTTCAGTGTCTGGTCCGGGCCCATGAGGCGGTGGTCGGTGACCGCCCGCGGTTCGGGGGAGTCCCGGGAACCACCGATGGCACCATCTTCACTCGGGATGCGGGCGTGCCCACTGTCGTCTACGGACCAGGCGCCAAGTGGATCGCCCACCAGGCGGACGAGTTCGTCGAGGTGGAGGAGATCGCCCGTTACGCGCAGGTTTACGCCATGGCGGCCAGGGCGTTTCTGGAGCGCGGCGGTCGGTGAGCGGGCTCAGTGCCGGACCGACCAACAGCCTGACCGATGTGGCCAATCTGCGGGTGGGCCACGCCTCGCGCTGCGGCGACGGCTGGCTGACCGGCACCACTGTGATCCTGGCCGAGGGTGAGGGCGCGGTTGCCGGAGTTGACGTCCGTGGTGGCGGGCCGGGCACCCGCGAGACCGACCTGCTGGAGCCTCGCAACCTGGTGGAGCGGGTGCATGCGGTGGTGCTGAGCGGCGGCAGTGCCTTCGGTCTGGCCAGCGTCGACGGGGTTGTCCAGGGACTGGCCGACGATGGGATCGGGCTGATGGTCGGTAGCAGTCCCAAAGAGGTGGTCCCGATCGTCCCTGCGGCGATCATCTTCGACCTCGGCCGGGGCGGTGCCTTTCGCTGTCATCCCGGCCCAGAACTGGGCAGGGATGCTTACCTGGACGCCCGAAGCGCGCAGGGGGCCGGGGCGGTGCGCCAGGGTTGTGTCGGAGCCGGGACCGGAGCTGTGGCCGGTGGCCTGAAGGGAGGGCTGGGCTCGGCCAGCGCCAGGATGCCCTCAGGCTGGACCGTTGCCGCTCTGGCCGTTGCCAACCCGGGAGGTTCGGCAGTGGACCAGGTGACCGGCCGGCTGTGGGCGGCCGAGTGCGGACTGCCCGGTGAGTTCGACCAGGTGATGTGGCGAGCCCGGCCGGCTGCCCGGGCTGTGACTCCTGCCGATCCGACGCGGCCGTTCAACACGACCATAGGGGTGGTGGCGACCGATGCGCCCCTCACCAAGGCCCAGTGCCAGAAGCTGGCCGGTGCCGCTCAGGATGGGTTGGCCAGGGCGGTCCGCCCGGCCCACTCGATGTTCGACGGGGACACCATTTTCGGTCTGTCGACCGCCCCGGCACAAGCCACCGTCGGCCCCGCAGAGTTGAACCAGCTGCTGGCGCTCGCGGCCGACTGCTTCGCGCGGGCGGTGGGCCTGGGGTTGCTGGCGGCGGTCGCGGCCGAGACCCCAGCAGGCAGGTGGGAGTCGTATGCCGACATCCACCTCCGCGCAGACCGGGACGGTTTCAGCCGGTCATAGAGAGCTCAGCCCAAGGTTGAGGAGTTGACGATGCCTGCCTTCACGATTCCGTATCCACCGGGACTGCCGCTGGGGGACGGCTGGGTAGCCACCGGCAGCAGCCAGATGGTCCGCTTTCCGTACGACGACTCGGATGTCGCCTCAGCCCCGGTCGGGGATCGGTCCATGGCCCAGGCGGCGCTCGAAGATGCCCTGCGGGTGGCGCCCCTGGTTGCCGATATGCCGACCCATCGCAAGCGCGCAATCCTCAACCGAACCAACCAGTTGCTGAGGGAGAGGCGTCGCGAGTTCGTGGACCTTCTGGTGCTGGAGACGGGCAAACCAAAGGTCGACTGCGGCATCGAGGTGGACCGCTCGCTGGTGACACTGGAGGTATCCGCCGAGGAGGCGGCCAGACTCCACGGCGAGACCGTCGCCCTCGACCTCGCCCCTTCCGGGGAAGGTCTGTTCGGCTTCTGGATCCGCCGTCCGATAGGGGTGGTGATCGGGATCGCCTGGTTCAACTATCCGCTCCTGCTGGCGACCCACAAGATCGCTCCGGCGATAGCCGCGGGTTGCCCGGTCATAGCCAAGCCGGCTCCCCAGACACCGCTGGCCACCCTGTGGCTGGTGCAGCTCTTCCGGCAGGCACTGCTCGAGCAGGGTGCCCCGGCGGCCTGGGTCCAGCTGGTGACAGGTGACGCCGACGTGGGCAGGGCCCTCATCACCGACCCGCGCATAGGTGCCGTCTCCTTCACCGGCTCGGCCGCGGTCGGACATCAGATCGCCAGGGACGCCGCCCCCACCAAAACCCTCCTGGAGTTGGGGTCCAACTCGGCTCTGGTGGTGTGTTCGGACGCCAACCTGGACCGCGCCGCCGACGCGGTCCTGAGGGGCGGCTACTACGCCTCCGGCCAGGCCTGCATCTCTGTGCAGCGCGTGATCGTGGTGGAGAGCGTCATGGAGAAGTTTCTGGCCCTGCTGGACGAGCGCCTCGCGGAGGTGGTGGTGGGGGACCCCCGCTCCGAGGCGACCAGGGTCTCTGCTCTCATCGACTCCGGGGCTGGGCACCGGGTGGGCGCTTGGGTCGGCGAGGCCGTGGCGGCCGGGGCTCGGGTGGTGGCCGGCGGGGAGGTGGCGGGGGCCACGGTTGCTCCCACCCTGCTGGCCGATGTCCCCGAGGGGATCCGGGTCTGGGACGATGAGGTATTCGGGCCGGTCGTGTGCGTGCGCTCGGCAGCGGATGAGGCCGCCGCCTTCTCGTGCGTCAACCGTTCACGCTACGGACTGCAGGCAAGTGTCTTCACCGGCTCCCTGGAGACTGCGCTGCGCGCCCTCCGAGAGCTGGAGGTTGGTGGAGTAGTCATCAACGAGGTGCCGGGCTTTCGAGCCGACAACATGCCCTACGGCGGAGTGAAGGACTCCGGCATCGGCCGCGAGGGGCCCCGCTTTGCGGCCGAAGAACTGACCGTGACCAGGATGGCCGTCATCCGCTCGAATTGGGAGGACCGCTGAGATGGAGGCCACGGCCAGGGACTATGCGCAGCTGTTCCGGCTGGACGGCCGCTCCGCGCTGGTGGTTGGGGCCGGCAGCGGGATCGGGCGGGAGGCGGCCCTGGCTCTGGCGGCGCAGGGCGCCTCGGTCACCTGCTCCGACCTCGACCAGGGAGGGGCTGAGCAGACCGCCTCCTTGGCGGGAGAGCCAGCGCGCTGGCGGGTGGTTGACGTGCTGGACCGGGAGTCCGTCTTCAGCCTCGCCAAGGAGCACCACAACCTGGACGTTCTGGTCTTCACCGCCGGGGTCAACGTGCGCAAGCGCCTTCTCGACTATGCCGACTCTGAGTTCGACCGGGTGGTGAACCTCAACCTGCGGGCTTCCTTCCACCTCATCCAGGCCTTCGGCGCGGTCATGGCCGCTCGAGGGAGGGGCAGCATCATCGGGATCTCCTCCATCCGGGCGGTCACTGTGGAGCCCGGACAGGGGGTCTATGCCGCCACCAAGGCGGGTCTGGAGCAGCTGCTGCGAACCGCCGCCGCGGAATTGGGACCATCCGGAGTCCGCGCCAACGCCATCGCTCCAGGGGTGGTGGAGACCCCCCTCACGACCCAGATCCGAGCGGTTCCAGAGTGGTACCGCGCCTACTCTGAGAAGACCGCGCTTCGACGCTGGGCCAGCGCCTGGGAGATGGCGGGGGCGGTGGTGTATCTGGCCGGCGACGCGGCCAGTTACGTCACCGGCAGCGTGCTGACCGTGGACGGAGGTTGGACCGCCATCGATGGTCGCTACGAGCCTCCCCAGGGCCGCCGGTGACACCGGCCTCAGAGGGGTCGCAGGCTGGGCGACAGTGCCTGGGCCAGGTCGCCTCCGAGGAACCCGCCTTTCCTCCCACCAGGTATCGGCCCCCCGCCGGGGCAACCCGGGTGATCCTGGTCCGACACGCCCAGCCGCTTGCCTACCGGCCGCGATTGGAGCGGGACACCCTGGAGGGACAGGACGACCCGGTCCTGTCCTCGCTCGGCCACGAGCAGGCGCTGGCGGTGGCGGAGAGCCTGGCCCAGCGTCATATCGGCGCCATCTACAGCAGCCCTCTGCGCCGGGCCATGGAGACGGCGGCGCCGCTTTCCGAGTTGCTGAGGCTTGACGTGCATGTCCTCGCCAACCTGCGGGAGGTGAACCTCGGCGAGTGGGAGGGGGGGCTGGTGCACCAGCGCATCAGCGAGCATGACCCGGTCTGGGACGAGGTATGGCGTCGAGAGCGCTGGGATGCCATCCCTGGGGCCGAGCCCAATGAGTCCCTGCGCTCCCGGGTGCAGGCCGCGATCGAAGAGATATCTTCCCTGCACAAGCAGGAGACGGTCGCCGTCTTCACCCATGACGGCGTGATCGCGGCCGCGCTCTCCGTGGCTACAGGCTCGCGCCCCTTCGCCTTCGCATCCTCGGGCCACACCTCAACCTCGGATCTGGTGGTGTCCAGGGAGCAGGGGTGGAGGCTGCGCAGCTTCAACGACCACCAGCATCTGCGGCGCCACCCGGGGCGACCATGACCCGGGCAAACCTCAAGGTGCTGGGCTGCGACGGGGGCTATCCAGGTCCCGGGGGAGCGGGCAGCGGTTACCTGGTTCGCATGGCAGGGGCGACCGTTTGCCTCGACATGGGGCCGGGAGTCCTGGCCCGCCTGCAGATGGAACTGCCTCTGAGCGGGCTCGATGCCGTGGTCGTATCCCACGAACATCCGGACCACCGGGCGGACCTCGAAGCTCTGGCGGTGGCACTTCACTTCGCCGACCGTTCCTGCTGAGTGCCCATAAGACACCCGGTCGGGACGAGCGGTCTTTCCCGACCTGGACGCTGCCCAAGGTTGCCGTCGCCGTTTCGGGTCTTGCGCCACGTGGGTGGCTGCCCTCACGCC
>JAJZJU010000120.1 GCA_021809895.1 bacterium | reverse complement strand
CTCCTGACCAGTCCTGGAACGAGGTGGTTGGCACTGTCACCGCCAACCCCGAACTCAAACCCCGGTACGACCAGCTCTACTCCCTGTACCGCCAGCTTTACCAGGCAACCGCAGACATCGTCCACCAACTCGCGCAGAGTCCCCAGAGCTGATCGGGGAAGTGCTTTGGGGACGTACTCTGGCGGGCTGACTGAGGCGACGCCCAAGCCTCAACCCACTATCCCCATGCCAGTTCAGCAAACATTAGGTCCGTTGGACGTGTGAGGGCAGGCAGCCCGCTCGGAATGCTGCATCCGAACGGGCGCCTGTTGTATGGGGCGGCCTACGCCTCCACTTGTGTAGCCCAAACCCGACCGAAACCTTGACCTGTCACGCGGCCCCATCTTCAGGGCTGTGGGGCAGCCCGGGAGTTGTGGTGGCTAGGCCGCAGCGCTGCCGATGCCCGCTGCCCATCGGGTCTACCCCGACCCCGACCATCGGTCTGGCCTGCCTCGGACTCGGATCGGTGGCCGGACGCTCCGCTTCCGAGCCGACTGGCTACTTGCTACCATGGTAATACCTGGGGTGGGATCGCATTATGAAGGTGAGCGTGAGCCTCCCCGTGGAGGCCATCGAGTTCCTGGACTCATACGCCCGCTCGCAGAGTTTCCCCACGCGGTCGGCTGTTCTGCACAAGGCGGTGCGACTGTTGCGCAGAGCAGAACTTGCTCCTACCTATGCGGACGCATTCATGGAGTGGGAAGTGTCCGGGAATGCCTCCGCTTGGGAGATGGCTGCAGGCGACGGTTTCAAGGCCAATGCTCCGGCGTGACGTCCGGTTGGTCGATCTGGAACCAGTCAGGGGTGTGGAAGCCAACAAGCGCCGTCCGGCTATTGTCGCGAGTAACGACGGCGACAACGCCTCCGCGTCGCAGCTGGGACGGGGGTGGTGACGGTGGTGCCGGTGACCATCGAGCATCGGGCGGGTGTACTGTGCATTCCGGTCAATTCGGCCGGGCGTTCCGGCCGAAAGCGGCCACCCATTCCGGTTGAAATCGGCCACCTAATCCGGCCGAAATCGGACACCCCAGCGGGGAGGCCAAGGGTGCGGGGTTGGGGTAGGTGGTGCCACGACTATTCGGTTGTGAGGGAGCGCTCCGGTAGCGGCGGAGAACGTCCTGGGCGAAGCCTACATCGTCGTCGGGGCGGGGGTGATGTGGACAGGCCGCAGGGCTGTCCAAGCTCAGTGGTCAGGGGCGTAGCCGCTGTCCACTGAGCGTCATCTCCCCGCCCCCTCGTCGAGCGTCGATTGAGATGGGTCCGGAGCGAAGCGACGGGGGTAGCCAGGGGGGCGGTCATTGGACGATGGCTCCGGGGATGAGATCTGCCACAGCGACTGGTTCGTCGCAATGAGGGCAGGGGCCTCCTGGGCCTACTCGCCGGGCGAAGACATTGCATTCGTCGCAGCGCTGGATGCCCAGATAGCGGGCTTCGCACTCCGGGCATTCGTAGACCACCTCCGACTTCAGAGTGCGCTTGGGCAGCACCACCACGGGGTCAGCCGGGGGGTGGTTGCGGAGGCGATAGCCGCGCTGGCGGCAGACGGCCGAGCACCACAGGCGCTTCCGGCCGGACTGGCCGTCGCAAGTGAAGGTGAGCCCACAGGCGGGGCAGGAACGCGTGCTTTGAATCGTCACCGGTTCATCACCCAACGGGGATCGCCTCCGGCTCCCGACGACGCATGGAGGGGCCCTTGAGGGTTATCCGGTAAGCGTTGTGGACCAGGCGGTCCAGGATCGCGTCGGCCAGGGTGGGGTCGGCCAGGGCGTCGTGCCACATCTCCACCGGAAGCTGGCTGGCGACCATGGTGGAGCGCAGCTGGGAGCGGTCCTCGATGACCTCGAGGAGATCCCGTGCCTGGGCCACCGTGGCCGGGGTGAGTAGGAAGTCGTCCAGCACCAATAACGCTGCCCGGTTGAGCTGGCCGAGCAGGGTGTGGTAGCGGCCATCGCCGCGAGTGATGGCGAGGTCGTCGAGCAGCCGCGGGGTGCGCACGTAGAGCGCGGTGTGGCCTTGACGGATGGCCGCGTGGGCGAGCGCACAGGCTATGAAACTTTTGCCGCAGCCGGTGGCTCCCGAGATCAAAAGGTTGTGATGGGCCCCTACCCAGCCCGCCTGGGCGAGGCTTAGGATCACCGAGCGGTCCAGCCCCCTGGGAGCGCGGAAGTCGATGTCCTCCACGGTCGCCGGGTGGCGCAGTCGGGCCGCCTTGAGCCGGGTCGCCAGGCGCCGATTCTCCCGCCAGCTCGCCTCCCGGTCGACCAGCAGCCCGAGGCGGTCCTCAAACGGCAGCTCCAGGTACTGGCTCTGCTCCATCTGTTCGCGCAGGGCGGCCGCCATCCCGCCCAGGCTCATCTGGTCCAGCTTGTCAAGGGTCTGTTGGATCAGCATTGCCTTACGCCTCCAGCCGGTAGTAGTCGGGCCCGCGCAGGTTCTCGTGGTCTGCTGGAGGCGGTGCCGCTGGCAGCTCCCCATCTGAGCCCGGCACCCGGTCGAGCCCGTTCTTGAGGATCGACTCCACGCTCCGGTAGGAGACCCCGCCAATCTTCAGCGCCCGTTTGCAAGCGGCGTCCAGCCGTTCCTTGCTGTACTTCTTCTCCAGGTGCATCAGCCCCAGGCAGGCCCGGTAGCCCTGCTCAGGGTGGGACCGGGTGCGCATCAGCGTCTCGGCCAGCTCCGCGACCGCCGGTCCGGCGGTGCCCGCCCACGTGACCAGCCGCGATGGCGTCCATTCCAGGTGAGCCCGATGCGAGGCCGGCATGTGCTGGGGATCGGTGATGAAGCGTCGCCGGCCGTACTCCCGCACGTGACTCGCCACCCGGGTCCCCCGGTGGAAGATCTCGACCACCTTGGAGGTGGCCCGTACCTCCACCGGCTGGCGCGCCAGCCGGTAGGGCGCCGAGTAGTAGTGGCGCTCGTACTCGACGTGGTAGTCGATGTTGAGCTTGGCCTGCTTCCAGGTGGCGAACTCATAGCGGCTGGCTGGTAGTGGTTTCAGCGCGCCCTTCTCAATCTCCTCGAAGAGCTCGCGTCGAGAGGTGGGCTCCCCCCGGAACTCGCGGTTGTTGACCTCCTCGAGCCGCCACCGGATCGCCCGGTTCTGCTCTTCAATCGAGAAGAAGCGCTGGTTGCGCAGCGGGGCCAGGATGTGCCGCTCCGCCACCTGGACCCCATTCTCGGCGGCCGCCTTGTCTCGAGGCCGCGCAATGCGGGTCGGCAAGATCACCGTTCCGTAGTGATTGGCCAAGTCCAGGTAGCTGTGGTTGATCTCGGGCTCATACCAGTTGGCCTTGGTTACGCCCGACCGCAAATTATCTGGGGTGACCACCTCGGGGACCCCGCCTAGGAATTCGAAGCAGTGCACGTGGGTATCCAGCCACGACTGCAGGTCCTGGCCCAGGCTGGACTCCACATACAGCAGTCCGCTGGCGCCCAGAGCTCCCACGAAGACCTGGGCTTGGTCAATCTCTCCGGTCTCAGGATCGATGAGCGGCAGGGTGTCGCCGCTGTAGTCGACGAATAGCCGCTCTCCGCCCCGGTACTCAAACCGCATCACCAAGTCCTGCGTCCCCAGCCACTGCCGGTAGTGCCAGCAGAACTGGCTGTACGACAGGCTGTCCGGATGGTCGGTTCGGAACTCAAGCCACAGCAGGAGCAGGGTGACGTGCCGCCCCCGCTTCAGTTCCCGGTGGACCTCCCGCCACTCCGGCATCGGCCGGCTGACCGAGCCCGGCACCACCGGTGCCGGGAACAGCTTCGCCTCCAATAGGTCACCGTCCAACCCCTCAGGCAACGGCCAGCTGAGGCCGGCCAGCCGAGCCCGCTCGACGTAGTCCGAAACTGTCGACCTGGCCAGGCCCACGCTCTGGCTCACTTGCCGGCGGCTCATCCCCTGAGCCGTCAGCCGCAGCACCTCATTGATCTTGCGCAACGGTAATCTTCTCCTGGGCACGGGGCACCTCCTGTCATGGAATGGACACCTGACAGGAAGCTTCGTGCCCCATTACTTCTGGGGCCACCACCCAGCCCCAACCCCGCACCCTTGGCCTCCCCGCTGGGGTGTCCGATTTCAGCCAGAATGCCCGGCCGATTTGACCCGGATTTCACACCGTCGCCCCCTGGGCGGAGCCACACCCCGGACCGCAACCTGCTCAAATTTGATCAGGGCTCGAGCCAGGTGGCACCGCACCGGCCGGTCCGCCTCGCCGTCTACACGCGGCCGCGGCCGCCGCCATCGCTACCTTGAGGTGGGCTTGCCAATCGAGGTTGTGGAGCTGAGCGCGCCACTCCCTGGAAGCGGTTAGAGCTCTGGTCTCAGCGATAGCACTCAGGACCAGGGCTGCTACTGCGGCGTCTCCGGCACCGACCGTGTCCACTACCTCAGCGACGGCAAACGCCGGCGCCTCGAAGTGAGGTCCGGCCCCGGTCAGAATCTCCGCACCCGCCACGCCCTTGGTGAGAAACACCACCCTAGTGCCAAGTTCGAGGATCCGCGACACCGGGTAAGGGCTGCGGTGGTCACCCATTGCCAGCAGATCTTCATCACTGACCTTGACGATGTCCGAAAAATTCAGGAGCGTCTCCACCTGTGACACCAAGAGGCCCCGGTCCCGAACCAGAGCCGGGCGGACGTTGGGATCCAGCACCCGCCAGCCCACGCTACTCTGAAGCACATTCCGCAACTCATCCACTTGGCTCCCGGCCTCGTAGTTGAAGGCATTGACGACCAAAACGTCAGTTGACGCGATTTGCTTCCTAGCCGCTGCCGAGAACTGGAAGTTTGGATAAGTCGGCTCGCTGAACTCGTAGGCGGGTTCGCTGCCCTCAAGGTGGACCACTGCCCGCGCAGTCCTGGCGGGAGCGGGCTCGGGGAAAAGAGAGATGCCACGGCTGGTGAGAAGGCTGCGCAGAGCCGATCCCACCCCGTCGCTGCCTACGGCCGCGACCAGGGTCGTGTCAATGCCATGCTGGGCCAACGTCACAGCAACGTTGACCCCCGCGCCGCCAAATATGGGGAAGTTTCCCCGCCTCGTGACGATGTCATCGACAAGAGCGTTGCCGATAACAGTAGCAGTGTGCGCACGGTGCTTCTCAGTCATCGTCGGACCGGAGGTGACGCTGGGCGCCGCCTGCGGACCACCCAACCGAGATCCTACCGCTAGCCGCACGGGCAGGTTCCGGGGAGCACCTCAAGATCGCCCCTCCCGCGCTCAGTCGCAACGACCACCGCGATAGCTGCGGTCACGACGCAGCGATGCCTCTGCCCCCGGCTCCAAGCATGGCGGCGTAGCACGGGGGCCGATAATATCGACACGTCGCACCGACCTCCAGTTCCGGGGGTGTACTAAGCGCGGACTCCCGGGCTGCGCAGACGACCGCGTCGGACACCCTTGACCTCCAGAGGTATCCCGTCGATCTAGGACCGACCTGACCAGGTCATCGGGCATGTACGCCATGTCCCCCGCGCCATCCACGTCGCGGGCGGTGAGCCCTGGCTTGCGCAATTCCAGCAACCGAATACCTGCTCCAAACTGCTCAGCCACCGTGACACGCCATCGAGTGGACCAGTGAAACTGGGGAGACAGGTCAGAACTCTATCAAACGGCTCACCGCGAAGTCCAGCGCGGGCTGGACCTGAATTCGAGCCTCCGGTTACGTCCCACCCCACCGCTGCTTCCCGCTCCCACCCGCTCCGGAACCCCTACGCCCCGCACCGCCCGTGGCGAGACCACAGCTCCGGAATTGAGCCAGTCCGACCAATCATGCGCGGAGACTGGGTGGTACAGCCTTCACCCCTGACCCCTCCGGCCACGCCACTCAGGGTGGTGGTGGCGGGGGGCGTCCCCCAAGGCCCGGTCAAACTACCGCGTCCAGAGCACTTCCGAACCAAGAGTACTGCAAACCCGCCCGGATCTCCCGCCCGCTGTGTCTAGTCCCTGCCGCTCCTCACCTCGCGCCAGCCCCCGACCCGGACTGCCGCGACGCAGCGGCCAGCACCAACTCTGGGCGGAAAGGCAGTGCTGCGAATGTCAAGCCAAAAGGGGACCACCTGGGAGAGAAGGAGGAATTAGTAGCAGCAGTGAGGGGAAAGGGGTTTGGGGGAAGGGGTTGAACAACCGGGAGAATGGGGACGAGGACCGGTAA
>JAJZJU010000119.1 GCA_021809895.1 bacterium | reverse complement strand
GGAGAGCGGCTTGAGCCTGCGGGCGGGGTCGACCTGGGACCGGTATACTCCGCACAACTTGCGACAGCGCGATCGCGCTTTGCTTAGGAACTGAGATTTGGCACTGCTAGAGATCAAGGATCTGAAGACCTACATCCGCCAGCGCAAGGGCGAGGTGCGTGCCGTCGACGGGGTGAGCCTCTATATAGAGGAGGGTGAGACCCTGGGGCTGGTCGGCGAGTCCGGCTGTGGCAAGACCATGACCGGGATGTCGATCATGCACCTGCTCCCCCCCGGCGGTTACATCGCCGGCGGCAGCATCCAGATCGCCGGCCGCGAGCTGGTGGGGATGCCGGAGAGGGAACTTCGCACGGTCCGGGGCAACGACGTGGCGGTCATCTTCCAGGACCCCATGACCTCGCTCAACCCCACCATGAGCCTGGGCAATCAGATCGCGGAGATGGTGAGGATTCATCGCAAGGTCTCCAAGAAGGAGGCGCTGGACCGCGCCGCTGAGGTGCTGGGGCTGGTCGGCATGCCCAACCCCAAGGAGCGACTCAAGGACTTCCCCCACCAGCTCTCCGGAGGCCTCAGGCAGCGGGTGATGATCGCGATGGCGCTCTCCTGCGACCCCAAGCTTCTGATCGCGGACGAGCCGACCACGGCCCTGGACGTCACCATCCAGCTGCAGATCCTGGAGCTGCTCTACAGCCTCAAGCAGCGGCTGCGGATGGCGGTTCTGTTGATCACCCACGACATGGGCGTGATCGCGGGCCGGGCCGACCGCGTCAACGTCATGTACGCGGGCAAGATCGTGGAGACAGCCCCTACCGCGGATCTCTTCGAATCGATGCGTCACCCCTACACCGAGGCTCTGCTGGCCTCCATCCCGCGGCTCGACCAGGCTACCGACGTGGCCCTCTACAGCATCCCGGGGCTGCCCCCCGACCTCTCCCACCCGCCGGACTGGTGCCGCTTCCAGCCACGCTGTCAGTACGCGACCGCCAGGTGCCGTGAGGAAGAGCCCCGGCTCGAGGGGGACACCCCTGAGCACCAGTTCGCCTGCTTCAATCCCGTCGGCAGGGCCAGCCACTTACACCAGGCAGCACCGGTAGGCTGAGCCCCGCCCCGGCGTTTCATACCAACCATTCAGGATCACATGAGATGACCACCACCGACTCCGTCCCCGCCCCCGGGCCCAGCCAGGCCCCGCCATTGGAGTTTGTGGAGGTCCGCCACCTGGTCAAGGAGTTCCCGGTCACCGCGGGGGCGGTGATGCAGCGAAAGATTGGGTCGGTGAAGGCGGTGTCGGATGTCAGCCTCACCATCGCCAAGGGTGAGACCTTCGGCCTGGTGGGCGAGTCCGGCTGCGGCAAGACCACCATCGGGCGGGTGATGGTCGGCCTGGAGAAGCCCACCTCTGGTGAGATCTGGTTCGAGGGCCAGGACATCGCCAAGCTCAGGGGCCGCGACTTCCGCCGCAAGCGCCGTGATCTGCAGCTGATGTTCCAGGACCCCTACGCCTCCCTCGACCCCAGGATGCGGGTCGGCGCCATCATCAGAGAGCCGCTCACCGTCCAGAAGATAGGGAGCGGGAAGGAGCGTGACTCCAGGGTCAGCCAGCTGCTACAGGAGGTGGGGCTGAGCCCCAAGGCCGCCGACCTGTACCCCCATGAGTTCTCCGGCGGCCAGCGCCAGCGCATCGGCCTGGCCCGCGCCCTGGCGCTCAACCCCAAGCTGATCGTCGCCGACGAGCCCGTCTCGGCTCTGGACGTATCGATCCGCTCGCAGATCCTCAACCTCATGAACAACCTGCAGGAGACCCACGGGCTGACCTACCTGGTCATCTCCCACGACCTCTCCGTGGTCAAGTACCTCTCCGACCGGATCGGGGTCATGTACCTGGGCAAGCTGGTGGAGATGGCCCCCAGCAGGGTCATCTACGAGCAGCCGGCTCACCCCTACACTCTGGGCCTGATCAACGCCATCCCGGAGCCGGACCCCAAGCGCGAGCGATCCAAGGAGATAAGGCCGGTCTTTGGTGAGCTGCCTTCCGCGCTCAACCCGCCCTCTGGATGCCGGTTCCGCACCCGCTGTCCCAGGGCCCAGGAGATCTGCGCCGAGGAGGAGCCGCCGCTGCGTGGATTCGGGCCGCGCCACCTGGCCGCCTGCCACTTCCCCCTCATCCCTCCTGTCGACGCCGCAACCGCGTAGGCGATAGGGGCAGCTCCCGACCGCCGCGGCCGTACCGCGGCGGACACCGTGTCTCGGGCCCCGTAGTCTGTGTCGCAGCGGCGCTGACGTCAGGAGCGCAGGTGATCGGAGGGCAGGCGCCGCCACAGTTGGCGCCGCGACGGTGGTCCTTGAGAACGTCGGACGCCCTGGTTGGTTGGGATCCCGCAGGCCGGACTCCGGTCACCGCCCGTCAGGAGGCCGGCCCCCGAGATGGCCTGCCGGCAACCGCGGTGGCGGGCGTCGAGCGATCCCTACGGCTCAAGCCGGTGTCGCGCCCATCAGGTTGGAGCCCCTTGGCCAGCGGTAGAGGTCCGGTCGGCAGCCCGTCTGCCGGGACACTCTGAGCCGGCGCCAAGCTTGAGCCGCCAGCGGATGCAGATCCCCGGCTCTCCGGGGCGCTGCCGCCTGTGCTCCCCTAACGCTGCTGGAGGCGGACCTCCAAGGCGTCACGGAGGGCGTCTCCGACGAAGTTGAAGGCGACCACGGTGACGATGATGGCGATTCCGGCGGGGTAGATCAGCCACCAGTAGCCTGCGTACACGTAGCTCAGCCCATTGGAGAGCATGCCTCCCCAGTTGGTGGCGGGCGGCGGAACCCCCAACCCCAGGTAGCTCAGGGTCGCCACGAAGAGGATCGCGTCGGCGACCTGGAAGGTGGCGTTGACCACGATGACCCCGATGGTGTTGGGGATGATGTGGCGAAACAGGACACGGCTGGTGCCACCGCCCATCACCCGCACCGCCTGCACGTACTCGCGCACCCTGAGGCTCAGCGTCTCGCCTCGAACCAGACGGGCCGGCACCAGCCACGCCACCAAGCCGATCACGATGATGAGCTCGGGGACCGAGGTGGTGAAGATGGCGCCCAGCAGGATGAGCAGGAAGAGGAACGGGATCGCCAAAAGGGCGTCCACGATCCTCATCATGATGGAGTCGATGATGCCCCCCGCCAGCCCGGCGGCAGCCCCCCAGAGGACGCCCATCCCGACCGCGATCAGGGCAGCCGCGAAGCCGATCTCCAAGGAAGTCTGGCCGCCGACCATGAGCCTGCCCAACACATCGTAGCCGACCGGGTCGGTGCCGAGCGGGTGCCCCAGGCCCGGCGGCCGGTTGGCGACGGCGGGATTGTTGAAGATCTGCTGGGTGCGGTAGATGAGCGGGCCGACAAAGCAGAACAGCGCCATGAAGACGATCAGGCCGAGGCCCAAAATGGCGAGCTTGTTCTCCACGAAGACCCGCAGGACCATGAGCCAGGCTGAGCCGGAATGGTAGCCCTCGCCACCCTCCGGCATGGTGTCGTGAGCGGAGCCGCGAAATCCGAGCCCCCCGGGATCGACATCGGAGGGGGTGACTGTCATGCCCATGGTTTCGACTCCAATTCGCCACTCCTCCCGGGCCGAACCCACTCAGGAGACATACCGAATCCTGGGATCGACCACCGCATAGAGTATGTCGGCGATGAGGTTGCCGACCACGGTCGCAATCGCCACCACGATGGTGACGCCGAGCAGCACCGGGAAGTCGTCACTCTCAGCGGCCTGGTAGAAGAGGAGCCCCATCCCCGGGTAGTTGAAGACCGTCTCGGTCACCAGGGAGCCGCTCAAAATGGTGGGGATGGAGAGCCCGATCAAGGTCACCATCGGCAGCAGCGCATTGCGCAGGACGTGCTTGAACAGCACCCCACGGCTGGAGACGCCCTTGGCCCTGGCCGTGCGCACGTAGTCCTGGATGCTCTGTTCCAGCATCGAGCTGCGCATGTAGCGCGTGAACGCAGCCAGCGTCACCAGAGTCAGGGTCGCGACCGGCAGCACCATCCCGTTCAGCTGCGAGAAGAGGCTCAACTGGTCCTGGGGCGCCTCGGAGGGCAACCAGCCCAGGGTCTCGCTGAAGATGATGATCAGGACCAGGCCGAGCCAGAAGGTCGGCATCGAGTAGAAGATGAAGATCAGCCCGGTGCCCGCGTAATCGTCGGGCTTGTTGCGGCGCACCGACTGCCACATCCCGGCCGGGATCGCCAGCAGGATCGCCAGCACCGCGGCCGAGCCGGTCAGGAACAGGGTCTTGGGGATCCGCTGGGCGAGCAGGGCCATCACCGTCTGGTTCTGCTTGTAGGAGTAGCCCAGGTTGCCGTGGAGAAGGTTGCCCAGCCAGATCAGGTACTGCTCCGGCAGCGGCTTGTTGAAGCCGTACTCGATGGTCAGCTGCTTCACCGCCTGGGCGCTGGCCCTGGTCCCCAGGATCGCCCTGATGGGATTGCCGGGCAGCATGTGCAGGAAGATGAAGGTGATGATGGTGACCCCGATCACGACAACGATCGACTGCAGGAACCTTCTGATGAGGTAGCCGGTCATCGCCTCAATTACTCCTGTGACAAGGGCTGGAAAGCGCCGACCAGAGAGTTGGGGGCCCGGCCCGAAGGCCGGGCCCCCGCCACCGCCTCCCCTATCCCGGTGGGATGGAAAGGTAGCGGGTCAAGAGTTGTCCGTCAACTCGTGAAAGAGTAGTACTGCGGGTAGATCTCGTCGAAGATGCCCTGGTGGAATCCTCCCAGGTTGGTCTTGACCATGGTCAGCTGGTAGGGGCCGTTGGGCATGAATACGACCGGCAGCTGCTTGGCGATGTAGTCCTCGTACTTGAAGAGGGCTGCGGTCTCCGCCGAAGCCGTGGCTGCCGTGTGGGTCGCCTGGATCAGGCTGTTGGCCTCTGGGCTGTTGTAGTAGCCGGGGTTGCTCGAGGCACCACCCGCGAACAGCTCACCGCCGGTTGGGAGGTAGTCCGGGGAGTAGACCCAGCCACCGCCCCAGTTCGCCAGATCCCAGTTGCTGCAGGGCTTGGTCGGGGTGCAGGCGCCGCCGAAGGCGGTGCTGATCACCTGCCCGAATGGCGCGGACGACAGCTGCAGGTTGATCCCGGCCTGCTGCTTCATGGTCGACTGCATGGCCTCCATCTCGTTGGTCAGCTGAGTCGAACCGCTCGCGTAGAGGAGCTTGAAGTTGGCCTGGGCGCCGGCCTTGACGCCGGCCCCGCAGTCACCGGACGCGGTGCCCGGCGTGGAGCAGACGCTGATGCCGCCCGGCTTGACGGTCCAGCCGTTGTCCTTGAGCAGGCTGACGGCCTTGCTGGGGCTGTACGGGTACACCTGGCCCCCCGCTTCCAGAGGGCTCACGTCGGGGTTGTTCTTGGGAGTGGTCGGGACCGGGCCGATGCCGGTGGTGCCGATGCTGGCTCCGAAGTCCTTGATGTACTGCGGCTGGTTCACCAGTGACTGGAATGCCTGGCGGAAGTACAGCTGCTTGAAGATCGGGCCGGCGGTCGGGTTGGTGAAGTTGTAGGGGAAGTACACGAACCCGAAGTCATTCCAGGGCTGGTACGAATACCCCGCCTTCTCCAGAGCCGCCTTCTGGGCGATGTCCTGGGTCGGGATGTACCCGATCGTCAGGTTGCCGCTGTGCAGCTGGTTGAACTCTGCGGAGTCGCTGGTGAAGGGCAGCTCCTCAAAGGCCGAGATCGTCGGCTTGGGAGAGCCCGAGTAGTTCTTGTTGGGGAGCATCTTGACGAACCCGCTGGTCGTGAAGCCGACATTGGGTGCCAGATGGAACGGACCGTCCACCACCTGCCAGAGCGGGTTGGTGTCGTAGGTGGAGAGGTTCTGCGACTGCAGGTTCAGGAACTGAGCCACTCCCAGAGCGCCGCTGGTACCGGTGCCAGGGTTCTGGGGCTGGTACTGGGTCGGGCTGGTGCCCGAGATCGCAACGCGGGTCTCCGCCTGGGCGTCGTAGTTGCCGACGCTGCCGGTCGCGGAGAGCTTGTCCCAGGAGGCCTGGGGCATCGGGTAGATCTGGCTCAGCTCGTTGTAGAGGTACCAGGTGGGGTTGTAGGAGTGGTTGAGCGTCATCTCCAGCGAGTAGGTGCCGGTCTGCTTGTAGCTCACCACGTTGGAGGGGAATCCGCCGGAGACCGCGGCACCCCAGCCCGGTCCGGGAGCTGAGCTGGTGCCCACGGCGGGCGCGCTGGGCGCGGTCACGGCCGAGAGCAGGTTCATCCAGAAGATCACGTCACGGGCTGTGATCGGCTTGCCGTTGGACCACTGCCAGTGCTTCAGGGTGATGGTGACCTTGGTGTTGTTGTTGGAGAACTTGGGAGCGTTGGCCACACTCAGGCCGG
>JAJZJU010000020.1 GCA_021809895.1 bacterium | reverse complement strand
GCTGGGCAGGTTGGAGCCGCTTGGGAGTGGTGGTGGTGGTGCTCGGGGGAAGAGCTCGTGTCAGGGTACGTCGAGATGACGGCGCAGTTGGGTTCGGCGCGATCGGCGTCGGGTTCGGGGGCGATGACCCTGGCCCAGGCACTGTCCTTGGAGCCTCTCTCCGAAGCTTCCGTGGTGGCGGGAGCCTCTGGGGTCGGCCGGGACGTCCGATGGGCGGACGTGGTGGACATCCCTGACCCGCTGCCCTGGGTTGGCCAGGGGCAGCTGCTGCTGACCACCGGCATCAGCTGGCCCCGGGAGGACGAGCAGCAGCGTCAGCTGATCCGGGAGCTGGCCCGTCGAAATCTGGCGGGTGTCCTGCTGGCTGTTCCCCATTACCTGGAGCACTTCCCGCCCGCGGCCAAGGAGCAGGCGGATCGGGAGGGGCTCCCCCTGGTGGAGATCCCCTGGGAGGTGCCATTCAACAGCGTGACCAAAGCGGTGAACTCGGCGATCATGCTGGAGCAGCTCCGAGTGATAGAGCAATCGGCGGTGATCCACCGAGAGCTGACCAAGGCGGCGGTGACCGCCGGCAGCCTGCAGGATCTTGTCGACACCCTGGGCTCCCTGATCCACCGGGACATCACCCTGGAGGATCCCGACGGGCGCCTGCTGGCCCACTGGAGCGCGACCACAGAACCCGATCCCGTGCGCCAGGCCACTCTCGCCAAGGGCAGAACACCCGGACCAGTGCTGCGCCACCTGCAGTCCGCCGGCCACCTGGACCGGGTCCGCAACAGCCCCGGCCCGGTGCGCATTCCGGCCAGCCCGGAGCTAGACCTGGCCAGCAGGGTGGTCTGCCCCATCTGGCTGCGTGGGGAGTTTTTGGGGACCGTCTGGATAGTGGAGGGCAGGGACGAGCTCAGCGAGCTGCACCTGCGTGCAGCCGAGCACGCGGCCACCGTGGCGGCCCTGCACATCGCCGGCCAGCGCGAGGTGGCGATGGTGGAACTTCGCCTGGGCGCTAGCTTTCTCGATGCCCTGCTGGAGGGAAGGGTCGAGTCCGGTGCCTACAGCCATGAGCGGGCGCGACTGCTTGGCTTCGAGATCGACGCCAAGTACCGGGTGGGCGTCGCCGCCCTGCCGGCGCGACTGCCTCTCAGCCGCGAGGACGTTCTCCGCCGGGATCGCCTGGCCGAAAGGGTGCGCCAGCTGCTGAGCGCGCGAGGGGGCGTGGCCGTCACCTCGAGCCGTCTGAATCGGGTGATCTTCCTGGTACCCGCCGCCGGTGGGCGGGCGTCTGCCTTTCCCAGCCTGTCCGGATGCGCTCTGGCCCTGGGGCGCGAGCATCCTGGAACGGCCGGGGTAAGGCGGAGCTACCGGGAGGCGCTGTCGATCCTCGATCAGGTCCCGGCGGGCGAGGTCCGCCAGTACGAGGAGATGCTCATCGAGCGCGTGTTGGGCGGCGATCTGGAGGCCCGGGACGCGTTCCTGGATCAACTCTTCGGACCGCTGCGCCGGGCCCGGGGAGGTGGGGTCCTGCTCACCACACTGGTGGCGCTGGCGGATGACGGGTTTCACCAGCGCCACACGGCCACCCGCCTGCACGTACATCCCAACACCCTGCGCTACCGTCTTGACCGTGCAGCAGATCTGCTGAAGGCCGACCTCACAGCCCCGGAGTGGCGGTTTCAGTTGCAGCTGGCGGCCCGCCTCATGTCACTTGGACACAATCCCCAAGAGTGATTTCTTGGTCTCAGCCACATACCGATGACCCCTGAGGAGTGGGTATTTTCGAGGTGTGTTGGAGTTGCTGGGAGCGCCGGATGAGTCCGCCTGGCGGGAGCGCGCCAACCGTTACCTTCCCCGGGCGATGGTGCCGGCACATCCCATCGTGGTGGACCACGCCGAAGGCTCGCGGCTCTGGAGCGCCGACGGTCGCGAATTCATAGACTTCGCGGGTGGGATAGGGGTGCTCAACGTCGGTCACGGCCACCCAGACGTCCTGCGAGCCGCCCACCGACAGCTCGACCGTCTTATCCACACCTCCTTCCAGGTGGCGGCCTACGAGCCCTATCTGGCGGTGGTGGAGCGGCTCGCCAGTCTGGCCCCCGGGGCTCTGCCCAAGAAGGCTATCCTGCTCAACTCCGGGGCCGAGGCGGTCGAGAACGCCGTCAAGATCGCGCGACTCCACACCGGCAGGCCTGCCGTGGTCGCCTTCACCGGGGCCTTCCACGGCAGAACCCTGATGACCATGAGCATGACCGGCACTGACCGGCCCTACAAGGAGGGGTTCGGACCGTTTGTCGGCGAGGTGCATCGAGCTCCCTTTCCCTACGAGTACCGGGGTTGGACTGCTGAGCGGTCGCTGAATGCTCTGGAGACGCTCTTCCGAGAGGAGCTGTCCCCGGAGATGGTGGCCGCTGTGGTGATCGAACCGGTGCTGGGAGAGGGCGGCTTCGTCCCCGCGCCCAGGGACTTTCTGGTAGGCCTGCGCCAGCTCTGCGACCGTCACCGGATCGTCCTGGTGGCGGATGAGGTCCAGAGCGGCATGGGGCGCACCGCTCGCACCTTCGCGATTGAGCACTCCGGAGTCGAGCCCGACCTGATCACGGTCGCCAAAAGCCTGGCTGGGGGCTTGCCCCTCTCCGCGGTCGTTGGCAGAGCCGACATCATGGACGCCCCCGGTCCTGGGAGCCTGGGTGGCACGTTCGGTGGTAACCCCGTCGCCTGCGCAGCTGCGGTCGCGGTTCTGGATCTGATGGCGGAGGGCGGCCTGCTGGAGCGTGCCCGCGTCCTGGGATCGATCCTGGAGGAGCGGATGGCGGACTGGAAGCGCCACTATCGGGCGGTGGGCGATGTCCGCTGCCTGGGGGCGATGGCGGGGCTGGAGCTGGTTCACGACCGAGACACCAAGGAACCTGCCGGCGACCTGGCCCAGCGGGTGGTGGAGGGCTGCCGGGGGGCGGGCCTGCTGCTGCTGCGGGCGGGGCCAGAGCACAACGTGCTGCGCACCCTGATGCCGCTCAACATCGAAGAGGATGCTCTGATGCGCGGGCTGGACATCATGGAGCACCAGCTCGCCCTGACCGATGGCGTGCGCGGATGAGGCCGGCGGTGCGCTCTGCTCCGAATCAAACCTGGCGGAGGAGGTTCGATGGCCATGAGTGAGAAGCTCAGGAAGATCTTCATCGGCGGCGCCTGGGTGGAGAGCGCCGGCGACCAGCTCCAGGAGGTGTTCAACCCCGCCACCGGCGAGGTGATCGCGCACACTCCCAGAGGATCTGAGGTAGACGTCGACCGGGCCGTGCAGGCGGCCCGCCGGGCCTTTGACGCGGGCTGGGGCGAGGCGCCTCCGAAGGAGCGCAGCCTGGCGCTGCTGCGCCTGGCCGCGCTGGTCGAGGAGCATGGCGAGGAGCTGGCCCAACTCGAGTCCCAGAACGTCGGCAAGCCGATCTCCCCCACTCTTTCCGAGGAGATTCCCCCGACCGTCGACGCGCTGCGCTTCTTCGCCTCGGCGGCGCGCTGTTTGGAGGGCAGGTCCGCCGGAGAGTACGCAGCCGGATTCACCAGCATGATCCGCCGCGAGCCGGTCGGGGTGGTGGGATCGATCGCACCGTGGAACTACCCCCTTCAGATGGCTGTCTGGAAGCTCGGCCCGGCCCTCGCGGCCGGCAACACGGTTGTGCTCAAGCCCTCCGAATGGACACCGCTGACAGCCCTCCGCCTGGCGGAGCTGGCGGCGGAGGTGCTGCCTCCCGGGGTGCTGAACGTCATCACCGGGGACGGGGAGCCAGTGGGGGCCGGGATTGTCCGCCACCCCGGGGTAGGGATGGTGTCGTTGACCGGCGATGTTGGCACCGGCAAGGAGGTCGCCAAGGCGGCCTCGCAAACACTGAAGCGGGTCCACCTGGAGCTGGGGGGAAAGGCGCCGGTGGTGGTCTTCGACGACTGTGACGTGGAGGCGACCGTCGAGGGGATCAAGGTCGGGGCGTTCTTCAACTCCGGGCAGGACTGCACCGCGGCGGCGCGGGTGCTGGTCTCGGATCGTCGTTACGAGGACTTCGTGGCCGAGCTCCTGCCCGCCGTGGACGGTCTCAGGGTGGGAGATCCCTCGGACCCGGCCACCGAGATGGGCCCGGTGGTGTCCTCGGAGCAGCTGGAGCGTGTCGGCGGGTTCGTCGATCGGGCGGTAGCCGGCGGGGGGCAGGTACTGGCGGGGGGGGCCGTCATCGGCCAGCCGGGCTACTGGTACCAGCCGACCGTGGTGCTCCCCGAGGGACAGAGTTCGGAGATCGTGCAGCGCGAGGTCTTCGGGCCGGTGATCACGGTCCAGCGGTTCTCCGACGAGGAGACCGCTATCGCCTGGGCCAACGACGTCGACTACGGGCTGGCGGCTTCGGTCTGGACCCGGGATGTGGGGCGAGCGATGAGGGTCTCCAGGCGGCTCAACTTCGGCACCGTATGGGTCAACACCCACATCGTGCTGGTGAGCGAGATGCCCCACGGCGGCTTCAAGCAGAGTGGGTACGGCAAGGATCTCTCCTCCTACTCCTTTGAGGAATACACCAGGATCAAGCACGTCATGGTCGCTCTTGACTGAGCACCAAGGAGGTGAGCCGGCTGGCTGAATGGGTGTGCTGAGATCGACCTGACACAACCTGGTCCATTCGATCCCGGCCCTAGTTTCTGGCTGCGCCAGGATCCTTATCGCCCGGGCTCACCTCTGTCAGGGCCAGCCGATGTCGACATCGCCATCGTGGGCGGAGGCTTCACGGGGCTCTGGACCGCGATCGAGATCTGTGGCCGAAATCCAACGCTCAGGGTTGCCGTCCTGGAGCAGGAGGTGGTCGGCTACGGCGCCAGTGGTCGTAACGGGGGCTTTTGCGAACCCAGCCTGACCCATGGCTACGCCAACGGCCTTCGGCATTTCCCCGACGAGATCGATGAGTTGGAGCGGCTCGGCCGGGAGAACTTCTGGGGGTTGGCCGAGTTCATCGAAGAGCACGAGATCGACTGCGACTTCGAGCACAACGGCGTTTTGGAGGTCGCCACCGCTCCCTGGCAGTATGACCTCCTGAGAGCCGAGTTCGAGGATCGCTCGCGGATTGGAGCCGTGGCGGATCTGCTGAGTGCTGACGCAGCCCAGGCTCGGCTGCATTCGCCCGCGATCATGGGAGCGCTGTTCAGCCCCGAGGCCGCGATCCTGAACCCAGCCAGGCTGGCCCGGGGCCTGCGTCGAGTGGCGGTCGAGATGGGTGCCACCATCTGGGAGCGGACCCGCGTTGAGCGGATCGAGCCGAGGCCCGGCGGAGTCGAGTTGCTCACGAGGCAGGGCTCGGTGCGGGCGGCGCGGACGATCCTGGCCACCAACGCCTACAGCGGGCAGCTGCTGCGCCGGCTCAAAGCCAGCTTCGTTCCGGTCTATGACTACGTGCTGGTCTCCGAGCCTCTCAGCCGGTCGCAGCGAAGCTCGATTGGCTGGGAGAGGCGCGAGGGGGCAGCCACCCACAGCAACCACTTCCATTACTTCCGGCTCACTCGCGATGACCGCATCCTCTGGGGCGGCTACGACGCCATCTATCACTTTGGCGGCAGGGTCGGGCCGGAGCTGGACCACCGGCCCCAGACCTACCGTCGACTGGAAGAGCAGTTCCAGCAGATGTTTCCGATGCTGAGGGAGCTCGCCTTCTCAAGCAGGTGGGGTGGCCCCATCGCCTCCACCACCCGGTTCACATGCACCTTCGGGTCTGCCCTCGGGGGGCGCGTGGTCTACGCGCTGGGCTACACCGGGCTTGGGGTCGCCGCCAGCCGGTTTGCCGCCCGGACCCTGGCGGACCGCCTGCTCGATCCTGGTTCGCCGCTCCTCAGCCTGAGGTTCGTGCGGGAGCGTCCGTTCCCATTTCCACCGGAGCCGCTGCGCGCAGCCAGCCTCGCCCTTGTTCAGTCGGCCATGACCAGGGCGGATCGCACCGGCCGGAGGGGTCCCGTCCTCAGCGCCCTGGACCGGCTGGGGATCGGGTTCGACTCCTGAGCTTTGCCCGGGCGGACCGGCCACCTCGCGCTGGCCCATCAGGCTCAGACCGCATCAACCGCCAGATGGCGCACCGCCCGGCTCCAGCGCCGTCCGCTGGATTCCAAGCTGGTGCCGTAGTGGGTCGCCACGTTGAGGGCCCCCGGCACCCGCAGCATCAAGTACAGGGAAGCGAACGCGTAAAGCATTCCCGCCAGGCCCTTTCCGGGCGCGAAGGCCAGCGTGGTGGCCACCCGCAGGACCAGCAGCTGGCCCACCTGCATGAAGAGGGACACCGTGAACAGCCTTCCCCACTGCCGGGCGAAGCCACGGGTCTCGGGAAGCGTCCAGCAGAGGGCGGCCATGGGTGCGCTCGCACACAGCACCGCCAGCAACGTGTAGCGGACGACGTAGGCGAGGGCCAGCACCACCACCGCGACCGCCAGCGCCGCGGCGAACACCAAAAGGAAAAGATTGTTGCCGGCCGAGGTGATGGCGGGACCGCTCAGTGGGCTGGTCCACGGCAGATCCCCGAGATTGACTGCGGCTCTCCCAACCAGCACCTGGCAGAGCGCATTGTTGAGATCGATCAACTGCTGAATCATGGGCAGGCTGAAGATCCCCATCGTCAGCCCTCCCAGGGAGCGAGGCAGCACCACCTGGAGTTGGTGAGGAGTCGGCCCGCCGGCGCTGATGACGGTGCGCAGGCCGCTGTAGAGCAGAACGCCGAGCAGCAGAGCTGCACTGGCGATGACCAGCAGATGGTTGACGGAGGCCACCCCAGGGGTGCTCGTGAAAGGGGTGGCCGGCGACGGGCCCGCCACGTCATGGGTCGAGAAGAGGTACGACCTGAGATCCTGGTCCAGCCCCGTGCGAGCGCTCTGCACGAACTGTGCCATGGCGGAGCCCAGCAGCCGGTCCAGAAGCTCCAGCGGATTGACCGCGAACGTGGGCAGCGTCAGCAGCGCCGCGAGCAAGGACTCAGCCGAGAGTGTGAGGTACCGCGGACAGGAGCACATGGGTGAGGAGCCCCGCCAGCTCCACACCCAGAGTTCCGATCGCGATACGGCCCAACCAGCGCTGCGCCTCCATGGCGCTGTGCGGGCTGGGGGCAACCACCCGCCAGATGAACGCGCAGGCGAAGGCCAGAGTTCCCAGGCTCCCGATCAGCCCTTGGGCGAGCAACACCCAGGAGTTGAGCAGCGAGTCGAGCTCAGCCATCTCGGGGGCCCGGGCATGGGAAGCGCCGTGGCGACGCGACGCGGAGGTCGCTCTCCCCCGCCTCACCTGGCCTGTCCTGACGTCTGGCTGGGAGAGCTCGCGACGCGCTTCCTCCCCATTCGAACGAACCGTCTGGCGAAGGCGCGCTGGTCGCTGAGCGCCGTCGTGAGTGCACCGGGAGAATGTCGGTGGAGATCGGGGCCCCAAGCTGGCATGACATCGCACCTGATCTGTCCGCCAGGAGCCCTTGGTAAGGGCAGTTCCGTCTCTAGACACTTATGTTGGTAGTCGGGCGCCAGAGCACGCCCTGAGGGGCGTCAAACCGGTGGCACTGACCTCTCCCTTGCAGAAGGGGCGTGCGGCCGCAATTTGTTCAATCCCGACTTGCCCGAGGATCGATTGGCTCCGCAGCGTTGACGGCAAAGAGCCAGCGATCCGACCTGTGGTATGGCAGCGTTAGCTCATCCGCAGTCGGCGGCCCAAGGGGGCTCGCCAGCACTCGCCACGATCGTCACGGGGCCGTCGTTGCGGGAGTCCACCGTCATGTGGGCGCCGAAGCTGCCCTGGGCGACCGGGTCTACTCCCAGGACCGACAGAGCGCCGGCGACTTGCTGGCACAGCCGCTGGCCCAGGTCCGGAGGGCCCGCGCTTATAAAGGACGGTCTGTGCCCGCGTCGGAGGTCGGCGAACAGGGTGAATTGGCTGACCAGCAGGGCCCCGCCACCCACTTCCAGCAGGGAGCGGTTCATCCTTCCGGCGGCGTCCGCGAAGATGCGCAGCCCAACCAGCCGCTCAGCCAGATGACGCGCCACCTGCTCGTCATCCTGCGGGCCCACGCCGAGGTAGATCAGCAGTCCCCGCCCGATCGCCCCCACCAGCTCTTGGTCGACACGCACCTGCGCTCGCTCGACCCTCTGGACGATCGCGCGCACGGGCTCAGCCGATCGCCTGCAGCCCGCGATAGATCCGCATCGCCTCCGCTTCCGCCTCCAGGAAGCCCGAGGCATGGGCACGCATGCCCTGGAGGGAAAAGCTCCACAGGCCTGGCGGGCTGGACGGCCCCGGCATGGTGCGACCCCTATACCGGGGCGGGTAGAAGGTGATGGTCGCGTGTGGCAACCGCTTGAAGATTGGCCCGGAGACCATCACCTCGTCGATGGTTCGAGGGCCGACCACCTGGCCCTCGATGAGCTCCAGCTGCCTCTGCTTGCGAATGGGATTATCCGGGTCTTCCACGACCACCCTGCCGCCGAGCTCTTGGGTGAGCTGAAGCATCCCAAAGGACACGGCCAGTGCGTCTGTCTCATCACCTGCCAGCTTCACAAAGCCCGCCCCCACGATCGGCTCCGCGCTGTCCAGGCGCAGGTGGCGCAGGTACTCGGACTCGAATAGGCTGCGACTGTGGTCGGTGGCAAGCCAGACCGGGTCCGAGCGCCATGACCGTGCCGAGGCCAGCTTGGACACCGCGACCGCCCAGTCACTCTCGCTGGCACGGCCGGCGTTGAGCAGGCGGTAGTAGACGACGCGGGCCATCGCCTGATTCTAAGCTGCCCCGGTCCGCCTCCCCGCCGGCTGCGACGTTGCTCTGGTGAGCCAGCTGTGGTAAATGGGAGGGGCGGCCACGGTCAACGGGATCCGCTGCAACCCACAGACCAGCAGGAACTCACCCCGAGCAGCCTGCTGGAGGAAGAGCCTGTCTGGTTCGTCCAAGGCCAGGGAGTCCTGCAGGCGACGGGCGCCGGCCTCGCTCTGGCTGCCGAGCAGCTGGGTCGCTGAGTTCACCACCATCACCTCTCCGAAGCGGGTGGCGGTCAGGTCCGCCCCGGTCTGGGTCAGCAGCATGAGAGATCCCTGGTACTTGCGCACCCGTCGGGCCAGGCGTTCCATGAGCTGCTGAAGCGCGGGGCTATCGGCCAACAGGCCCGCCTCATCAACTATGACCTGCTTTTCGCCCGGGTGGTCCTTGACCCACTGCCACAGCCAGGATGAGATGAGCAGAGTGGCCGGGCGGATCCACGGCTCTGGGAGACCGCGGATGCCCAGGGCCAGCACCCCTCTGACCTCCGGTCCGCGGCCCGGGCTGCTGAAGAATTGGCCGGACTCTCCATTCACCCATGGTCGCAATCGGGTCGCCAGGTCCCGCCCGTTGGGGTGAGCTTGGAGTAGGGGCAGGCAGTCCGCCAAAACGGGAAGCCGCCTTTTTGGGATCTCCTCGATGAGCGCACCCGCAACCTCCAGCAGGGCTGAGCGCTCCGCGGTCGCAAGTGGCCCGCAGAGAAGGCCGACCAGATCAGCTGTGGCAGCCAGGGCCTCGACCGACGGACCCATCTCCAAGACATTGAAGCGGGCGGCCCCGGGACTGAGAACGTCCATGTAGGTGCCGCCCGCATGCTCGCACCAGACGGCGTGCTCGTTCTCGGGGTCCACCACCACCACCGCCTGGCCGCGCCGGACCGCCTCCATTGCCAGCAGACCCGCCAGGTAAGACTTGCCGGCTCCCGACGATGCCACCACAGCCAGATTCGCATTGGTCAGGCCGGGGTCGCGATGCAGATCGAGTCCCAGCCATTGGCCGGTGCGCTTGTGGGTCCCGACGAGACTTCGGTCAACCGCTTGCAGGTGAGGTTGCCCGAACCATGGCCAAAGGGTGGAGACCTCACCCGTGCTGACGAGCATCTTCGGCCTGAGCCCGGGTTGCGGTCTTCCCAGCGACTCCAGCCGAGCGGGGAACTCGTCGAAGCGGGCAGATGTCCACCCCGACCGCAGGCCGGCTGAGCGGGCCCAGAAGTCTCGCGTCACAGCTTCCAACTCGGTCCAGGAGTTGGCCGCGAGGGTGATCGTCATCGCGACCTCGAACAGGCGCTCCTCGCCCTCTGCCAGCACGAATCTCAGGCCCTCCGCGGCTCGCGCCAACACCGAGATCCTGGGGTCCGGGGAGTCGCGGGAGCCGGCCAGCTCTCGCGCCCGCAGGCCGCGCAGTCGAAGCCGCAGATCGCGATCCGCGAGGGCGGGGTCGCGGGGAGCTATGGTGATCCCCAGGTCGAACTCTCCGGCGCCGCACAACAGGCTCCACAGCCATCCCGGGCCGACCTCCACGGTCGGCAGGCGGCAGAGCCGGAGTGAGTGGAGGTGACGGCCCCCGATCAGAAGCTGTCGCGCCTGCTCCTGAAGCGGCCCGACGGCCAGAGGCGGAATCTGGTCCGTGCGCTCGCTTTCGACCAGGCAGTGGCGCCTCATCGACATCAGCAGGGCCTGGTCCAGGGACTCGTCCACCCCGTCCGTGACCAGGTGGGTGGTCCGACGGTAGGCGCCCCGGTCGGCACGGTCGAGGGCCATCCCTTCCACTCGCGCGCGGTCGAGCGCGGAGCCTTCCGGCGGCGCTTTGCACTCGGCCCAAAGCCGGCTGCAGATCACCAGCGTGCACGGATCTTGGAGAAGGCTCAACCAGGCTCCGAACTCTCGCGCCAGACGATCCCGTTCGCCGCTGGCCAGGTCGAGGAGGTCGGGACCCACCGTCCGCCACACGGCCTGTGTCACCTGGTGGGATCGGGCCCAGCCAGCTCCACCGGCGCCCAACCGGTCCGTCGATGGAGGATTCCTGCACGGTTGCGCCAGACCATGCGCAGGAGAAGGAGGGCCCAGTGCCATGCCGGGAGCCCGCCCAACCGAGCCCATGCCAGAGCAGCCGCACCGGCCATGGTAGACGTAGCCTCTAACCCTCGCAGCCAGTCCGGCTCAGGGAGGTTGAGGCATGTGGCCGCTGCCACAGCCCCGGCAGCGACCAACCCCAAGCGACCGGCCGGCAGCCCCCAGGCGATGATCTCCTCGTGGGGGGCGGGGGCGGTGAAGTGGACGGTGCCGCCTACCCGGTCCCGTCGGATGCTCGTTTGAGAGGCAGGCGTCCTCACAAACGCCTATGTCCGGTCTCGCCTGGTTCTGGACTCCTACCGGCCGTGGCCTTCAGGAGGCGATCCAGCTACCACTGCTGGAACGTCTTCCGGCGGGTCCACCGGCCGGTCTGGTGGAGGCGCTGCTCAGGTCCGCCTACTGAGGGCTGGGCAGCACCAACTCCACCGCGAATCCCTGCTCCTGGAGTGGGAGCCGCGGCTGTTTGGTGACTCGGACTCGGACGGACAGCACGCCTGGCATGGCCATGACGGCACCGGCCAGGCGCGCCGCAAGCGCCTCCAGGAGATGGAATTCGGTCTCCTCGGTGAGCCGCCGCGCCAATTCGTAGACCTCGGGATAGCTGATCGTGTCCGCGAGCTGATCCGATTCCGCGGCACGCGCGAAGTCGGTGCTGAGATCGAGGTCCACCACAAAGTGGGAGCCCAGCCCGCGCTCCGCGTCGCTCTGGCCGTGGTGCCCGAAGAACCTCAGCCCATGGAGAATCAGGGTTCCCGGCATGTGGGAACCCGGCGGCGACTCCCCAACTAATTCCGCATCGAAGGCGCGGGCGGGGGTCACTCGGGAGCTTCTACCGCCTCGATGGAGTCGATGTGGAGCACCTCCCGGCGGTTGTCCCTGGTGGGGAATAGGACCACCAGGGTCTGGGAGAGTGCTGCGGTCACCTGCCCGATGTCGCCGACCGCAATGGTTCCAACCGGCTCGCCGGTGCTGTGCCGGACCACGTCGGTGACCCTCACCCAGGTGCCCGGCGGCCATCTCATCTCGGGGGTTAGCTCCTCCGGAGACAGGTCCTCAGGGGAGATGTTGCCACGATTTCCACCCCATGGACGGGGAGGGGAGGGCCGGGGCTGGGGTCGAGGGACCACCGCCGCCTCAGGTTCAACCAGGTCCTCTTCCTCGAGCTCGTCCTCAGGGTCGAGGGTAACCTCGTCGTCGTCCGCGGGCGCGGAGGCCTCCGTCTCCGCCGCTCGCGGAGACGACGGGACCTCGTGGTTCTTGGCTTTGGTCACACTTGCTTCCCGATCAACTGTTGGAGCCCTGAGCATGCGGGCTCGCATCCCCCTCAGCGTAGCATGCACCGGAGCGGTCCCCGGCGCGGCTCACTCTTCCGCTATGAATACCACCTTCCAGGGGTCGAGGGTGGTGTCCATCACCAGGGACAGCTGGACGGGGTCGTTGGCGGTCACCGGCTGGTCACCGGAGCAGAGGAAGCTGGTGCGGTCGCGATACCTCACCCTCAACTGGAGTCCGCCGCCCGGTCGCGCCGGTGCCAGCTCCACGTGAAGGGACTCTCTGAACGGGCTGACCTGGATTCCCGCCATCTGGTAGGCGTGGAATCTCGACCTCACCTCGCTCAGCGCATCGCCGGCGAAGGCCTGCCCAAGCCGCGCCAGGTTGCCGGTCCGAGCCACGTCGTCAACGACCGCCATGGCGCGTTGCAGCTCCGATCTGCCGCGGTCCAGCTGATCCGAGCTGGGGGCACGCCGCCGCATGGGCATGCTTGGCATCGAAGCTCAGCCCGTCCGTGGCCGCAGGGGCCGCAGCAGATCGGTCGGCAGGTAGGCGCTGCGCGGCGACTGAGGACCAGCGTCGATCACCTGCGGCGCGCGCGGGACCGGCTCGGGGTCGAGGGAGACCGGAGGTGGGGGGACCTGGACCGGGGTGGCGTCGGCCCAAGCGAAATCTCGGTCCCGAGGGTCACTCTCATCCTCGCCTGGCGGGGTTGGCTGCTGGTTTCGTTTGGCGGGCAGAGCAGCGGGCCCCTCCTGGGGCTTGGGAGCGGGCTGCAGCCCGCGGGCGAGGATTGCGGCCGGCAGCGCCTCAAGATTGGGCAGCAGCGCCATCCCGGTGGCCTCGGCCATCCAGCGCATCGTCTCCATCGGCCACCCGACCGGGCTGCTGGGGTGGATGAAGCAGCGGTTCGGGGGGAAGTGTGCCAGCTGGCTCAGCACCGTGAATCCTGGGCTGGCAGAGCACACCACAGCATCGGGGGGATCTGAGCTCTCGATCAGTGAACGCAGCGGGGCCACGCTGGTGATGGGGTCCCCGAAGTCGGGATCCTCGGCTATGCCGATCACCTGAAAATTTGGCAGGAGCTGGTGGGTGCGCCGTTGCAACTCGGCGTCTCCCACGACGACCACCTCGTTCATGGGCCGCCCCCTGGCGCGCTCACGGCCCGGTCCGACAGTTCCGGGACACTGCTCAAGCTCCCGCCATGGGGACGGTCGCGGCCACCTCCTCCATCAGGACCGTGGCCCGGTCGAGACGCCGCGGATCGACCTGCACTCCGAGCCCGGGGCCGCTGGGGACCGGCAGGGTCCCATCTCCAGCCAGTGTGAACGGCTCGGCAAGCAGGTCCTCTTGGAAATACCGGTCGCTGGCGGAGGTGTCCCCGGGGAGCGTGAATCCGGGCAGCGACGCCAGCGCCAGGTTGGCCGCCCGGCCGATTCCGGTCTCGAGCATGCCGCCGCACCATACCGGCCAGCCCGCGGCCAGGCAGCTGTCGTGGATCGCTCTCGACGGCAGCATCCCGCCCACCCGGCCGAGTTTTATGTTGAGGATCCGTCCCGAGCCCAGGTGCAGGGCTGCCCTGAGGTCGGCCAGGGACTCCACGCTCTCGTCCAGGCAGATCGGGGTCTCGATCTGAGACTGCAGCTCCGCATGGTCGATGAGGTCGTCGTGAGCCAGCGGCTGCTCGATCATCATCAGGTGAAACTGGTCCAGCTCCCGCAGCCGGGGGGCATCCGCCAGCGTGTAGGCGCTGTTGGCGTCCAGCATCACCGGGGTGTCCGGGAACCGTGCTCGGACCGCTCCCGCCAGCTGGATGTCGTATCCGGGCTTGCACTTCAGCTTGATGCGCTGATATCCCTGACCCAGGTAGCCCTCGATGGCGCTCAGGGTAGCGTCCAAAGACGTTTGAATGCCGATGCTGACCCCGCTGGGGATCCGTTCTTTGACGCCTCCCAGGATCTCCTTGAGACTGAGCCCGGCCATCTGTCCGGCCAGGTCCAGCAGCGCCATCTCGACAGCGGCCTTGGCCATCAGGTGGCCGCGAACCCATCCCCAACGCTCAGCCTGGGCTGCCACTGAAGCCGCCTCACGGCCGAGGATGGAAGGCAGTATGTGGCGCCTCAACGCTTCAATGGCGGTGCGGTAGGTCTCCGAAGAGTAGCCGGGATCGATGCCGGCGGCGCACTCGCCGAGGCCGACCAACCCCTGGGAGTAAAGCTCCACCAGAAGGGCTCGACGCTCCACCTGGGTGCCGAAGCTGGTGGTAAACGGGGACACCAGGGGCAGCGAGACCACCCTCAAACGGGCTCGCTCTACCGAAAGGGGTAGGAGTTGGTCGACCTTCATTGCAGTGCCCCCAAACAGACCGCCTCGATCACTCCAGCCAGCAGCGCCGCGCGGGGCGCGATGCTGGCAAGCTCGGCCCACTCCCCGGGGGCATGGGCGTTACCGCCAACAATGCCAAGCCCGTCGAGGGTTGGCACTCCCACGGCGGCGGTGAAGTTGCCATCGCTGCCACCGCCCACCATTGCGCTCTGAAGCTGGGGGAGGCCGAGGTCGGTGGCGACATCCCTGGCCAACGCGAAGAGCTCCCTTGAGGCCGCTGGCTCCAGGGGGGGACGGTTGGCGCCTCCCCTGACCGTCACCGTCGCCTGGGGGTCGTGGGCGCGGAGCTCGCGCATCTCCTGCTCGAGCCGATCGGCCTCTGCAGCGGTAGCGAACCGGACGTCGCAGCTCAGCTCCGCATGGGCGGGCACCACGTTTACTCGCCCGCCACCACGAAACACGGTCGGATTCACAGTGGTGCCCACCTCGGGTCGGCCCAACGCGGCGATCTGCCCCACCAGGGCTGCCAGCTCGACCACCGCGTTGACCCCCTTCTCGGGCTCCAACCCTGCGTGGGCCGCTCGGCCTTCGACCTCAATGTGATATGTGCCCACACCCTTGCGCGCCGTCTTGACGGCCCCAGCCACCGGCGGCTCCAGCACCAGCACCGCCCGGTGTCGGCGCGCCTCCGATTCGATCAGGGCTCGGGACGCGGCGCTGCCAACCTCCTCATCCGTGGTGCAGAGGAGGGTGACTTCGGGGCCAGTCCATCCCTCCTCCTGCAGGGCCGCCAGCGCGGCCGCTCCGACCACCAGGCCACCCTTCATGTCGAACACCCCCGGCCCGTAGGCAATCCCGTCCCTGACTGTGTACAGCGGGTCGAAGGAGTCGACGTCCCAGACGGTGTCCAGGTGCGCCAGAAGCAGGACTTTGGGCTCGCCACCCCGGCCCAAGCTCAACCTGAGGGCGGGTCTGCCCAAGCCGGGGACAAGCTCCAGCCTGTCAGGGTGCACCAGCTCGTGCAGACGGGCCCCGACCAGTTCGGATATCGCCTCCAGGCGCGCCTGATCTTCGCTGGGAGACTGCTGCCGCACCAGCTCCTCGAGCAGACTCTCAAAGGCCGGTCTGCGCTCCGAGAGCCACGTGAGCCGGGCCGGGGCCGCCCGCTCCAGAGAAGTCATCGCCTGATTCTAAAGGAGATTCTGTGAATCTCACGGCGGTCGGACCGGCAGCTGGTCCGCCTCTTGGTCGCTCTCCAGCGGAGTGCCTATCACGGTCGGCAAGGGGTCGATGTGAGGAGGCTGGTGGCCGAAGAAAGAACCCAGCAGCAGAACCACACCCTGCATATCCTCACGCAGTTTGGACTCCTGCCAGCGCCGACTGAGCAACAGGCGGGCGAGCGGTCCCATGCCAGCTCAGTCTACTTGCAGACCCACTCCGACGATTCCCCGATCGAGAACATCTTGGCCGCGATGTCAGCCTGCTGGGTCGGATTCCAGATGTCGGTGCCACCGTGGCCGTAGAAGGTGGCCGGCATGAACTGGAACAAGCCGCTGGCGCCCGAGGAGCGGTTGACGGCGGTGGGATCCAGTCCCGACTCGCATTCCGCCACCGACAAAAGCCAGCTGTAGGAGACGTTGTACTTCTGCCCCGCTGCCCAGATGATCTGCTTGATGGTGCCCACCGGTGGCTCCGCCACCGGCTGCCAAAAGGAGCTCCCGTAGGGGGAGGAGGCAACGCTCAACGACGCCGCCGGGCCTGCCGCGACCACCGGCACCGGGGTGGGGGGCGGTGTGACCCGCGCCTCCTGAAGGGGCATGGTGACCGCATAGCTGGTGGGGGAGAGGATGTTGCGCGCCTGGCCCGCGATCTGGCTGATCGCGGCCGGGTCTGCGGCGGTGGGCCGGGGCGCCCCCTGCGCCGAGAGCACGCTGGCCACAGGCGCGACGAAGAGCACCACTGCCGCAGCCAGCAGCCACCTTAAGCGGCTCGCCAGCAGCGGCAGCGCGGGGAGCGGAGCCACGGCCTCTTCAGGCCGCAGCCTCAACTCAACCGCGGCCGTATATGAAGCCCAGGTATCCTGCGCCATCTGGAACCCATCTGTAATCGACCCTGTCCCACCCGCCCCCCGGGACGCCACTGAAGTTCATCTCGGAGACCTCGAACTGGTTGCCCTGGACCGCCTCCACGTAGGCCACATGGCCGTAGCCGAAGCTCTCCCCTGGGACGTTCGCTCCCCACACCACAATTGACCCGACCCTTGGGGTCTGTCCCTCGAGGAAGCCGGCCGCAGCCGCATTGGCCCACCACTGGTCAGCGTTGCCGCCCCAGGCGACCTGGCGCTGGGTGGCGACATACCAGGTGCACTCGCCGAAGGCGAACGACCAGCCATTCGATCCGCCCGGTCCGATCCCCACCAGGGGGGCTGATGTCGACATCTGCGAGAGCAGCTGCAGCGACTGCGCTCCCAGCTGCTGCTGGGAGACCATGGCCTGGGCCTCGTCCTGCCGCAGCTGGGCCGTGTCACTGGCAACCACCTGGCGGTCATGCCGAATTGTGCCCACCAGAGTGGTCACCTGCGAGGCGATCGCGGCGGGCAGGGTGGTACTGCTCAGGAATTGAGAGATGTTAGGAGCCGCCAGAGCCTCCGCCACCGCCAGGCTGCCGTTCCCGTCCACATAGGCGGTGCTGACCAGGCTCATCAGAACGGTTTGGTCGCCCGCCATCTGCCTGCTCAGGAGGGCGGTGGTAGCGATGTCCCCGGCCAGCTGCTTGTTCAACTGGGTCAGGTAATTCTGCTCGGTCTCGATCTTGACCAGCAATCCCATGACCCTGCTCTTGGCTGCCAGTGCGCCCTGGGCCTCGAGCTGTTTCAGCAGTGAACTCAGCTGAGCCTTGTCGAGGGCGAGCCCCTGCTTCGCCGAAGTGGTGGGACCAGGACCAGCAAGAGCCGAACCCCAGACCACGCCAGCCATGGCGACCGCAAGACAGACACGCCCAATAAGTTGGGCTCCGCGCATACGTCCTCCCACATAGCGCGACCGTTACGAGGGCCGACGGTAACCGATTGGGGGGGCCCGGGTCAACCTGGGCTTCGGCCCCCGCTGGCCCGTGGGCTTTACGCGGTGATCTGGTGCACCAGGGCCACCAGATCGCGGAGCCGGCCCCAGTCGGTGTCCGGCAGGACGCCGTGGCCGAGGTTGAAGATGTGTCCTGCCCGCCCCTGTGCCTGCTCCAGAACCGAGCGGGCGGCGGCCTCCAGCGCCGGCTCGGAAGTGAGCAGCGCAGCAGGATCGAGATTGCCTTGAATGAACCGGTCGTGCCCTATCCGAGCCCACGCCTCACCAAGTGGGATTCGCCAGTCCACCGACACGCCCGGAGACCCCAACCCGCGGATCTCCTCCAGCAGGTGGCTGGAACCGGTCGAAAAGTAGATGGCTGGGACCACTCCTGCCAGGCTGGCGAACATCCTCTGCAGGTGAGGCCCGACCAGCTCACGGTAGGTGATAGCGTCCAGCACCCCTGCCCAGCTGTCAAAGACCTGGACCACTTGGGCCCCGGCCGCGGCCTGAGCCACAAGGTAATCGGTGAGGATGGTTGTGAGCTTCTCCATCAGCCGCATCCAAAGGCCGGGCTCGGACCGCATCAGGGCTCGCACATGGGGATAGTCCCTGGAGCCGCGCCCCTCCACCAGGTAACAGGCAAGGGTGAAGGGCGATGGCCCGAATCCGATCAGGGCGGCCCGCTCCCCGAGCTGGCGCCGGCTCTCGGCGATCGCGCGAAACAGGTAGGGGGTTGCCTCCAGCGCGGCCACGGTCCGGATCGCCTCAACCTGCCGCCTGCTGCGGATGGGGTCCGGGATCACCGGGCCGATCCCCTCGAGGATCTGGAACTGGACTCCCATCCCTTCCAGGGGCAGCATGATGTCGGCGAACAGGACGGCGGCGTCCACTCCCAGCAGGTCCACCGGCATCAGGGTGACCTGGCTGCACACCGCCGGATCCTTGACCATCTCCAGGAGGGACAGCCGTTGGCGAAGAGCTCGGTAGTCAGGCAGCGAGCGCCCCGCCTGACGCATGAACCAGACCGGGGTGGCGTCGGCTCGCCGCATCGCCACCGCCTCGAGCATTCGCTGAGCCGACTGTCTCAACAAGGGGGCCACGACCTGCAGATGGGGATCATCCCATGAGCATGACAAATCGCCGGCACGGGCCGTCAGCGCGGGGGCTGCTGGCGCTGGCGCATCCTGGCCCCGCAGCCGCCTGCACCGCGTTCACCGTAATGGCCGGCCGAAGTGCCCTCCGCCACTCTGGAGTTGCCGATTCAGCCCGTTGGCGGCGCCTGGCGGTGGCGGCGGCGGCCATGTTTCTGGCCCAGATCAGCACCGGCAGTCTCAACGACTACTGCGACCGCGCGGCCGACCGCAGGTTCCAGACCTACAAGCCGATTGCCCGGGGACTGGTGGGCCCTCCCCTGGCCCTCGGATTCGCGCTTGGGACGGGTGTCCTCTCGGTGGTCGCGGCGGCCTGCGCCGGAGCCTCGGCGGGCTGGTTGATGACCCTCGGATTGGCTTGCGGGTGGGCGTATGACGTCCGGCTCAGCCGCACACCGCTATCCCTGGTCCCCTTCATAGGCGGCATCATCACAGTCCCCTGGGTCGGGACCGCGGCGGTGGGGGTCAGGTACCGGCGGCCGGTCCTGATGACGGCGGTCGCCGGCCTGCTGGGGCTGGGTCTGCATCTGGCCAACGGTGGTCCCGACGCGGCCCGCGACCGCCAGGCGGGTCGACGCAGCCTTCCTGCTCTGCTGGGCCCGGACCGCTCTTCTGATCTCACCCACCTGATTCTGACCGCCGCCTCCCTGCTGGTGATCCGCTCGTCGCCACATGGCCATCGAGGGGTGCCTCTGCTGGGCGCGTCGGCATGCCTGGGCCTCCTGGCGATGGACCGTCGCCAGGACCGCACCCACCGGGCACCGGGCAAGCACCCCTTCGTGCTGCCGGTGTTGGCGGCGGGAGTGCTGGCGGCGGGTTGGCTGGGGGCGGCCGGCGGCGAGTCGACCACGTCTGCCCAATGAGGCATAGCATGGGGGCGTGGCGGCGAGAGCACGCTTGGGTGGACCGACGGAGGTTCCCCAGGACTATGGCGGGGAGGGCCCGGAGCTCCGCATCCGGCCCTCGGAGCGCGAGCGGGCCCTAGCAGCTGTGATGGCGGCTCGCGCCCTGGCCCTGATCAGCCTGGTCGTCGGTCTGATCCTGGCCCTGCTGACGGGCTCGTGGATCTGGATCGTCGTGGTCGAGGCCTGGGCGGTGGTGGCGGGGCTCACCTCCTACTTCGGCCAGGCCCACAACGCCGTTTTTGTGGGGGAGGTGGGGGTCCGGCGGATCTCCCGCGGATGCGCCGTGGTCGCCCCGTGGCCAGAGTTGACAGGTCTTCAGGTGTCGATCCCTGGCAACCGCATAGTGGTGTTTCGCCTTCAGGCCTCGCGGCTCGAGATCCGCCAGCTGAACCGGGGACGTTCCCGTGCCGCCAAGGCGATGATCAGGCACATGCCGGAGGGATTGGAGATGAGGTTGGACCGCGCCAGCGCTGACCAGCTGGTGGCGGAGGTCGCCAGGCGGCGGCCGGAGCTGCCGGGGTTGGAGGGCTGGGCCGAGGCGAGCCATCTGCCCGGCCGGAGCGCCCCGGCTCCCGGAGATCACGCCCCCGGTCCCTGATCCCGCCCGGGCCGTGAGCTGCTCTCACTGCTCACCATCCTCTCCTCGCAGCTGCCTTTTCAAGAGCTGACGCTGCTCCACCCGAGCCTGCTCCAAAAGCTCCAGGAGGCGCTGCACGGCCTCCTCCGCTTCCTTTGCCGGGCCTGCCAGATGGGCCTGCTCCAGTTCCGCAACTCTATCCCCAAGGCGCTGGAGCCTCCTCAGCGCCGCGCGAGCCTCCGAGGCGGCGCTGTCGAGCCGGTGACGACGGGCGTCGAGCACGCCGTCGTCCAGCTCAGCCACGCTGAGCCCGCAGCGATCGATAACAGGGGATCAGCAACAGCGCAGCACCCAGGTAGGAGGCCGCCATGATCGCGAAGCCGGCGGCGAATCCGAGATGCTGGATGGCCTGGCCCAGACCGATGATCCACAGTGAGCCGACCCCGTAGGAGACCGCGAAGTAGATTCCGAACACGCTGGACTGGGCTGAGGCGGTGACGCTGTCGCTGACCAGGGCCTGAAGCAACGGGTTCTCAACGTAGGCCACCAGTCCCACCACCAGAGCCAGGACCACCACCACCCCCACCGGAAAGTGTGCTGCCATCCCGAAGGCGATCACGGCCACCGCGGAGAGGAGGTACGCGCTCCACAGGACCGGGATCCGGCCGAGGCGGTCGGACAGGTAGCCTCCCAACAGCGGCCCCAGCACCGCCCCCAACAGCACCAGGTTGAAGATGGCACCGACCTCCACCTCGGGAAGGTGCATCCCGTTCCTCAGGTAGACCGGGATGTAGGCGTTGAGGGTGCCCAAGCCACGGCCACCCGCAGCCACCGTAGCCGCCAGGATGGCGAACAGGGCTGCTCGGGGGTTGACGAACTGGCTGCGCTCCAACTTCGGGAGGTGAAGGTGGGGCCGCTGCAGAAAGTGCTGGCGGGGCCCATCCTCGCCCGGGACCGGAGGAAAGGTGAGCAGCAGGATGATCCCCATCACGAACAGTGGTATTGAGAGGATGAGCAGGGCCGGCCGCCAGCCCAGGTCGGCGATCATGATCGCCCCTGGGATGGGGATCACCAGGGAGCCGACGCTGCCCCCGATCGTGGTCAGGCTGAGGGCCGTCCCTCGTCGCTCGGGATAGGTCCGCGCGGCGACCGAGCTGCCCACCGGGTGCTGTTGACTGCTGCCCACGGTGGCCAGTCCCTGCCCGGTGGCGAACAGCGGGTAGGTCGGCGCCAGGGATTGGACTATCGCGCAGATGGCGACCACTATGTTCTGGGACCCCAGGACCCAGCGCGCGGCGACTCGCCGGCCCACGTAACCGGCGCTGGCCTGGGTAAGGCCTCCGACCACTCCGATGAGCCCCACCGCCAGACCCAGGGTGGCGTAGTTGAGATGGAAGGCAAGGAGAATCGCCGGATAGGTGAGGGGCAACAACCCGGAGTACATGTGCTGGCCGGCATGGGAGGCGGCCACCAGGCCGAGTGCTCTCCGGCGCTGAAGCGGGCGCACAACCACACCTGATTCGGCAGCCATCGAGAACAGGATAGGGAGGGTCAGGTCGCGTACGGCCTTGCGGCGGGTCCATAGATGAAGCCGGCCAATTGCTCGAACGAGCTGCCGGTGGTGCCGGCGGCGACTCCTCGCAGGTCGACAAATGGGGCGACCGGGCCGTTCAGCGCCCAGTTGGCCTCGGCCACGGTGTAGTCTCCGCGGTCGTCCACTCCGACCACGAAGGCGACGTGACCGTCCCCCTGGTCGGTGTAGACCACGATGGCTCCCACCGAGGGTGTGGCGCCTACCGCGAACCCCGCCTGGGCGGCCAGGCCGAGCCACTGGCCGGCGTTGCCTCCCAGCAATCCGCCGGGAGTGTGCCAGGTGACCTGGCGGCGGGTGGCCACGTACCAGGTGCACTGGCCGGTGGCGAATCCCTGGTAGGAGTAGGGGTAGGGGGCGGGGTGGCCTGTGCAGGCCGACGGGTCCACGGCCAGCGCTCCTGGCTCAGGTCCGCAGGGCAGGGCCCAATCGGGGAAGCCCTGGCTGCCAGCCAGGACAACGCGCCCGGCGGGGAGCATGAATCCCCCGGGGCTGGGAAGCAGCCCCGAGATCGCTGGCCAGCCGGCCGCCGATGCGCCCACTCCAAGGACTCCCAGCAGGGACAGGGTGATGACCAGAGGGACGGCACAGCCGCCGAGGGCCAGCGCTGAAAACCATCTGAACGCTCTCAAGCGCCGGCTCCTGGGGCTCGGACCAGGGCGTCGGTGGTGAGGGCGGCCAGCCACTGCGGGGGAGCCGCGCCGCGAAAAGCCGCGTGCTCACCTCCAACCAGGATCAATCCGCAGCCGGGGTCGCACGACAGGAGAAGGTCGCACTCCATGGTGGAGAGCCCGAAGGCCTCCCTCAGGGCCGGTACGGCAACCTCCTCCTGGCGCAGCAGCACCTTGGTGTGGCAGTTGCGGATGACCACGTTTCCCACCGGGGATCCGAGGAAGTCCTCCACCACCTGTGAAAGCACCATCAGGCCGGCTCCGGATTTGCGCAGACGGCGGGTGAGCCGCTCCAGCGCCTTGGCCGATCGCTCCGAGTCCAGCAGAACCTCAGCCTCGTCCACCAGCAGCAGATGGGCCGTTCCTGAGCCCTCGTCCAGCTCGGCCTCCAGGTGCACCAGGACCAGATGGATCAGGGCCGTCAGCAGCTGTTCGCGGTCGTGACGCAGCTCCCTGAGGGAGATGGCGGAGAAATTCGGGCCGGTGAATTGGGCGGTGCCGTCGAAGAAGCCTCGCTCCAAGCCGTTGGTGAGGCGGTCGAGCCGAGCCCCCAGGGCGGTGGCGCCAGCCTCGTTGAGGGCTTCCACCAGGTCCTGCAGGCGGGCCCCGTGCGGATCCTGGCGCAGCACCTGCAGGAGAGCGACTTCCAACTGCTCCAGGTTGCGCTCGTCGAGCGATGAGGCGGTGGTCCTGGCGGCGCCCAGCCGTTCCAGGATCGGCAGGGCGCGGAAGGCGCGTTGCTCCGCCGCATCCGGGGTCATTTCTTTGGGGACCGGTCCCAGCGGATTCAGGCCGCCACCCGAGGACCCACCCAGTTGTAGGAAGGCGCCGCCGACCAGGGCGGCCAGCCCCTGGTACTCGCCGGACGGGTCCACACACCTGATCCGCACTCCCTGGAGAAGCAGTCGGGCGGCGAGCAGCTTGGCGGTGAAGGACTTGCCAGCGCCCGAGGTGCCCAGCACCAGCAGGTTGAAGTTGGGATTCCGCCGCGCGAATGGATCTGCGAACACCAGCTCCCTGGAGACCAGGCTCGGGCCCAGCAAGGCTCCGCCGGTTTGGGAGAGGCCAGCTCTCACGAAGGGGATCGCCGTGGCCAGCGCGCCCCCGGTCATGTCGCGCTTCCACTCCAGGGGGTCGGCCCCAAGAGGGATGGTGGCGCGCCAGCCGTCCACCTGACGGTGGGTGGCCGGCGTGGTAGTGCAGCCGATCTCTGCCAGGGTCGATACCACCCAATTCCAGGCAGAGCTCAGCTGGTCCTCAGATCCCGCCTCCAGGGTCAAGGTGACCCCAAGCCCGAAGAGGCGCTCCTCCTCCAGCAAGACCCTCTCCTCAAGTTCGAGTGCGTCGCCCAGAGCGGATCGAGTGCCCTGGTCGGGACGGCGTCCTCGCATCTGATCCACCTGGAGGCTGGTCTCGAAGCTCCTGATGCGCCGGCGCAGATGGCTCAGGGTTGCCAGCTTTGGCATCGGATAGATGTGTTCGGCAAGCCTCAGGGTGCACGGCGGGCTCAGTAGCAGAGGGGCCAGCCACCCCATGCGCACCCGGCGCGGAAAGCCGGAGATCTGCAGGCTCCGGCATAGGCGCTGGTCGATCCGGAGCTGATCTGGCGCCACCGTCACTCGCGTCGGCGCCAGCCAGCTCTGGAAGTCGGCCGGCTGGCGGCCGCTCCTGCCCCCACAGCATTCCTGCAACAGCGCGAACCACGCCCCCTGGTCGAGGGTCCTCGCCCGCAGGCCGAGTCGGCCCAAGCCCTCAAGGAGGGCGTCACAGCGCTGGTCGAGCTCGGCAGTGGGAGTTGCAGCGGGGACCCTGCGCCGCCAGGCGGCAGGCCCCGGCCGCGGTGGCCAGGTCTGGCGCTGCCAGACCACTACCAGATGCCGCTGGCGTTGCACCTGGTGGCTGGTGACCAGGCCGTCCACGAACCCGCGGTCATGGGCCGAGAGGGCCGCCATCGTAGACCGGGTGATCACGGGCACCGCTGCCGGTCCATCCAGAGGCCTCGATACGACATAGAGGGAGACCGGAGCCCCGACGGCGGTGAGGAGCTGGCGGTAACGGCGCCAGAGCAGGTCGCGGTCGGCCTCGTCCTGGAGCACAAAGTTCGCCGGTTCGACCTCCAGAGCCGCACGGCGGGCTCCCGACGTCAGGGTCGCGGTGCGTCCCTCCACGCAAAGAAGGTCGATGAGGGCGGTGGTCAGGCCGCGCCGAGACGAAGAAGGCGGGTTCACGGCGGGCTCCAGGGCAGCACGGTCCGGTCGTGGCCGTCGACCTGGACGAACTGAGGCGTGCGGGGCGTCGGTCTCAGCTCCGGGTGCAACAGCGTCTTTGGTTGGGCTCGGAACATTGCCCAGTCGCCCAGGAACGCGTCCAGTGCCCTGCCCTGGCATCTGCCAAACGCCAGGGCAGTCGCGGTCACCATCCACGGCACGCAGCCGGGCAGCGCTTCGCCCAACGGCACGTGCGCTCGCAGCAACACATAGAGGGGCAGCCCGCCAGCTCCCATCCAGGTGAGCTGATGGCCGGTGAACATTCCCCAGCGAGTCGGCATCGCCGAGATCGGCATCGGGATCTCTGTGGGGGCCATGGCTAACTGGCTCTGTCCGTCCAGTCCCCTGCCATGGGTGCCAGCTTGCCGCGCCGAACGGAGTTGAGATAGACGGCGTCGAGGTCGTGGACCAGGGCCCCCTGGGCGTTCACATAGTCGGTTCCCAGCTGTTCTAGCCGCTTCTGGCCGGGGGAGGACCAGACATCGGCTCGCATCTCCTCCAACTCTTGAGGCTGGACCTTGACGACTCTGACCAACTCAGGGGTGGCCTCGGGCCGTCCGACCAGGTATCTCCCGATGAACTGCTCACGTGACTCGTAGCCCCGCACCTGCGGCCAGCGTGGCTGTCCGGCGAGCTCACCCGCCTCGAGCTGGTGGGCCCGCTCATGGTCCGACTGGCTCGGCTGTCCAGTCGCCTCTCGCAGGGAAGCGCCCACGTTGGCGCCGAAGCGAGCGGCGCGGGGCCCGGCCTCCGAGCGCGCCATCAGAGCACCGCCTATCACAACCCCTGAGGACGCTGAAGCCAGCCCGCGGAGGCTGCGGTAGGTAGACATCTCCCCGTGGCTGATCCTCTTGGGCACCTCCAGCATCAACCAGACGGTCACGATGGCGAGCAGGCACTTGGCGAACTGGTTGCCTGGGTTGCCGCTGCCCACAGCGGCCAGCAGCCCGTGGGAGCCGGCGGCGCAGCCCCCCGCCGAGCCGGCGGAGATGAGAGGACAGGAGGTGGTGGAGGCGACAGGTGCCAGCCCGGAGACGGTTGAGATGACGGCCACGAAGACGATGAAGATGAGGGTCTGGATCACCACCACCGCAGACAGCTCGGCCATGGTGCGCCAGTACCGGTTGAAGAGCCCCCGCCCACCCGGCAGGCCCAGCAGCACAAAGGCCAGGCTGGAGCAACCGGCGAGGATCGCCAGCACCAGGTAGCGCGCCAGGTAGGTCATGGCCAGCCACAGTCCGAGCAGGGTCAGGACGGTGTAGGCCAGCATGCCCTGGATCCCGTCGGGAACGTCATAGCCGTTGCGTCCGTGGGGACCGACGCCGGCCCAGACGTCGGTGAAGGTGGGCACGGTGCCCCAGTAGATGTCCGCGTACCTGCAGTCGGAGGGGCTCTGCCCGTTTCCGGCGATGGGTTCGCCCGGCAGGGGCAGCAGGTTCAGCTGCTGGGACCCCAGCGTAGGGTTGCCACTTCCCTCCAGGCAGCTCTGGTTTTGGTTGTCGTTGACCTGGTTGTCGGTGTTGGTGCAGAGGGGCTGGCTGGGGCTGGCGTCGCCGCGGTCGCAGTTGGCGTCGTGGAGAGGGGGGCCGAAGAAATTCTGAGACCGGTCCAGGACCTCCTTGGTGAAGTCCGGACTGTCGGTCGCGATACAGTGCGACTGGGTGAAGCGGGGGTCCATCCAGGGCTTCACCAACACCTGCTGCTGCGGGGAATTGCCCGGTGAGGAGATGTGTATGTCCGGGTGGGTGATCGGGCTGTCCTCGGGGCAGTAGGCCGTCATGTCAAGGACCGTCATCATGTCCAGCGGTTGGACCGTGTGAGCTCCCATCCCCTGGAACGTCGCCTGCAGGAGGCCCTGTGACACCCAGCTCCCGGCGTCTATGGCTCTGCCGGCCAGGTGCAGGGGCAGACCGGCGCCGATCACCCCGGCGGCGATGAGGCAGGGGACGATGCCGGCCCGCAGGTTCAGCTCCTGGCCCACCATGAAGAGGGAGACCTGGAGGGCAAAGGCGACCACGAGCAGCCCCAGGGCCAGAGGGGTCAGGATGGAGTTCAACTTCTGCACCCAGGGAATGCAACCGCTGGGACCGCACTCGTGAGCGGGCTCGCCGAGGCTGCCGTCGTAGTTGTCGACTGCGGGGTTGGAACCGACCAGGGTGGTGATCAGGCTCCAGGGGCCGGAGGTGACACTGCCCGTCGCAGGGTCGATGTGAGCCGGGTCCGGGCTGCCGTCCAGGCTACCCATGATGGCCACGGGGCCGGACACGAACGCGTCCATCACGTAGCAGAAAGGGTCGGTGATGCCCGGGCACTGCTGGCTCGTGGTGTTGGTCTGGACCGTGCCCGTCGACGGTGGCGTTGGGCTGGGCGACGGGGCGGCTGGGCTCGGCTCCGCGGTCAACTCCAGACCGGCTCCGCCAACAGCCCGGCCCGACCCGTGTCCCACCGCCAGGGCCACTGCTAGCAAGATGCAGGCGCCGACGGTGGCGGGTACGAGCCAGGCTCGGGCGGTCAGGGGGTGGTTGCGGAACAGCTGCTGGTGGCGCAGGCGGTGTTGCTTCCCGAGAGTCCCTCGACGAAGCTGAGGATCGCCCCCTCATTGACCAGCAGCAGCACTCCCAGCAGCACTGTGACCACGCCCTGAATGGCGGCGGCTCGCCGTTGACTGTTGTCCAGGGAGGTCATGTATCGAATGGCCGCGTAGCTGAGGCAGAGGACTGCCACCGCGCCCAGGGCCAGGGTCGTGACCGTGTGGATGACGTTGTCCAGACCGGTCGTGAACGATGTGAGGATCAACAAGCGGTGGTCTCCTGTTGACTTTTGCCGGGCTCGCTACCTCTGTCCTCCCAGACCTGCTCGCGGGTCCCGTCCCCACACCGGTCCTTCCGGCCACGCCATGCCGTCAAGGGGCGGCCCGTGGCAAGCGACGGGACCAGTCCCGCTTCCAGGGGCAGGTTCACCAGCTGTCGCAGGGCCCTGTCGCGGTACCACCGGCGCTGCCGGATCACCGCCGGGTGACCGCTGCCACGCAGGATCAGGGCCCGGTCGTCGGGGAGACGCCGGATGTCGTCTGGAGCCAGCAGCGGATGGGCGCTGACCGGCTCGTCGAGGTGGTCCGGCTGGCGTCGGTGCAGGGTGGTCATGCCCGCCAGGCGGCTGGTCCGTTCCAGCAGGTCGATCTCGGAGATTCCGGCCAGCAGCAGCTTGGTCCGGCAGTTGGCCCAGAGCGCGGACGCCGTGTCGGCGCCGTACATTCCGCTGATCGAGCTGAGGTCCTGGCCCATCAGTATCATCCGCACCCCCTGCGATCGGCCCAGCTGGACCAGGGCGGGGAGTTCCGGTAGGAGGGTGAGCTGGGCGAATTCGTCGAGCACGAACAGCACCGGGACCGCTGGTGGGGAGGCGTAGATGGCCCGCCAGCAGGAAGCCAGCAGGGCGCTGACTAGGCCTCGAAGCAGCGGTGCGTCGTGGGGCGTGACCACGCAGTAGATCGACTTGAGATTGCCCCGCACGAGGTCGGCGGCATCGAAGGTGCTCCGCGAGGTGGTCTGGGCCACCCGTTCAGTGGCGTAGGGAGCGAGCTTCGCCACCAGGGTGGCAACAACACCCATTGCGGTCCGGTCGCCGCCGCTCGTGGCCCCCTGGGTCAGGCGCTGTGCGACCGGATGGCTGAGCTCAGCCGGGATGTCCTCAGCCGGGACGGCCTGCAAAATCGCCAGCAGGTCTCCGACGCCCATCCCAGTCACGGCCGCCTCCACGAGAAGTCCCTGCAGCAGCTGCAGAGCCAGGTCATGCCAGAAGGGCTCTTTCTCCGGTGGCCGGCCCATCAGCAGGCCCGCCGTGCGGAGGGCATCCTCAGCGCTGACGATCGAGCCGACCGGATTCCAACAGTCAGAGGGCTCCATCAACGGCGCGAAGACCGCGGCCTGACCGAGCTGGCGGCGCGCTGCCAGCGTCGCCCGGACCAGCTCTCCCTTGGGATCGGTGACGACCACGGCCCCCCGCCATTCCAGGATTGCTGGTATGGCCAGGCCGCTCGACTTGCCCGATCCGGTTGGGCCCAGCACCAGCAGGTGATCCTCGGCGGGGAGATGGACCGGGGCCAGCCGGTGGGTACCAAGGCGGACCGTGGCACCTGCGTGGGCGCGACCGCCGCGGAAAGGCCGCAGGTCTCTTCGTCCCGCACGACGGGCGCCGCCCAGGGCTCCGGGTCTGAGCAGCTTCGATCGCTCCATCTGGGCCACCACAACGAGCAGTCCGACGGCGGCCAGGGCGGTGGCGGCGACCTCAAGCTGGGACCAGGCCCTGGGATCCCCCAGGCCAGATCCCTTGGCCCAGGTCGGTCCTTTCCCGCCACTCCTTTCGAAAACCCTGACCAGCAGGAGAAACAATCCCAGACCCAGCATCGCCCACGGGCCTCCGATCCCCTGTCGCCAGCCCGCAGCACTCGATTTTGCCATCGTCACAGATGGGGTCCGCTCACCGGTCGCTCGTGGCTCACGTAGGTCGCGACAGGGCTGAACAGGGTGGTTGCCCCGGCGTTACAGCCCATCGCCGGACCGGTGCAGGAACTTGTACTCAGCAGCCGCCGCCAAATCTAGACTGGGTTCAATGGCCGCGCAAGCTCTCTCCCAGCGCTCCCTGCGGCGTCAGGCCGCCGAGCGGACCATCCTGGTGGCGGACCGTGATGGGCTGTCGAGGACCGCGACCGCAGCCATTTTGAGGCGGCTCAATTTCGCAGTGGTCGAGGCGGACTCATCCCGGTCTGCGGTCCAACAGGCTCGGCGCGGTCCCTACTCCTGTGTGGTCCTCGATCTGAACCTGATGGATGGTGGCTCCTTCGACCTCTGCCGCAGGCTGCTGGGACGGGCGGGCTGGGACTGGACCCCGGTCATCTTCACAAGTGCCCGTCAGCCGCAGGTGGACGTCCGCATGGAGATGCTCGCCGGCGGCTTCGACCACTTGGCCAAGCCCTTCCGCGCCGATCAGCTGCTGGCTTGCCTCGGAGATGCCCTGGCAATGGCCGGAGAGCTGGAGGCCGTGCGCCCCGACCGGGATCTCGCCCTCCTGAAGGCGGAGGAAGCGGTCGGTCGCTGACGATCAGCCGGAGGTCGGAGTCGGGGTGGGGGTTACTCCAGACCCAGGAGGGGATGGAGTCGGGCTGGGCGTCGCCTGCGGGGTAGGCGTGGCCGCGGGTGTTGGCGTCGTCTGGGGAGTGGGGGTCGGGGTTGGCGTGGGGCTCTGCACCCCTCCTCCCAAGACGGAGTAAGTGGGGCCGGTGCCCGGCAGGTAGTAGTTGGTCTGTCCCGAACTGTATTGTGAGATCAGCCCGGCCGGAGCCTTGTACCAGCTGTTGGGGGTCTTGGCCAGAGCGTACGCCATGAATTGGTTCCAGAGACTGGCGGCACCGCTTATGCCGTTGATTCCGCCGCCGTACATGGGCTGGTCGTTGGCGTTGCCCACCCAGTCGGCTCCCACCAGGGTCGGGGTCCATCCCACCGCCAGGTTGTCCCGATAGCTGTTGGAGGTTCCCGTCTTGATCGCAGCCGTGTGGCCGGGAAGGATCAGGGGGGTGTTCGGTCCAAATGCCAACAGGCGGTTGCTGTTGCGGGACAGAATCGTGTTCATGATGTAGGCAACCTGGGGCGACATCGCCTGCTGGGCCTGGGGGTGGGCGCTGTAGATGACACGCCCATTCTGGTCCACCACCCTGGTGACGAAGTAGGCGGGGTGGAGGACTCCCTGAGCCGCCAGGACCGAGCCGGCCTGGGCCGTCTCCCAAAGCGGGATGGGGTAGGCGCCGAGCGTCATGCTGGGACCGTACTTCGACGCGGGTCCGGGCAGGGTGGTGACGCCCATGGCCCGGGCCATCGCCAGCACCCTGGGGATGCCGACCGCGAGCTCCACCCGCACCGCCGGCACGTTCAGAGAGTTGCCCAGGGCGACCTGGATCGGGACCACCCCAGCGTAGGTGCCCTCATAGTCGTGAACGACGAAGGGCCCACCGCCGGGACCCCCCGTGGGCAGGGAGAACGGGCTGTCCAAAACCGGGGTCGTCATGGTGATCTTGTGAGCTGAGAGGGCGGCTGAGTAGGTGTAGAGCTTGAAGGTTGACCCGGGCTGGCGGGGGACTGCCGCCATGTTGATCTGGCCCCCCGGGACCTTCGCCCCGGCCCCTCCCACCCAGACCTCGATCTGGCCGTTGCTGGGGTTCTCGGCCACCAGGGCGCCGTCGGTCATGTGCATGGCCTGGTGGCGGGCGATGTCAGCCGTCACCATCTGCTGGGCCACCTGGTTCAGGTGCAGGTTGAGGGTGGTGTACACCCTGAGCCCCATGGTCGAATACCGGGAACCGTAGTGGGAGAGCAGCCAGGACTGGACCTGGTCCACGAAGTAGGGGGCGTTGTCGATGGGCGCCTCGCTGCCGGAGGTGAGCGCCGGTGGCTTGGCCAGGATCGCTCGCGCTGCGGACTGACTGAGTCCGGTGTACTTGACCATGGCGGCTACGACCGCCTGCTGTCGAATCCGGGCGCCGGCGAGGTTGGTGATCGGGTCCAGGTAGGACGGAGCCGGCAGCAACCCCGCCAGCAGGGTTGCCTGCTCTGGGGTCAGCTGGCTGGCGCTGACTCCGAAATAGGTCTCGCTGGCGGCCTGGATGCCGGTGGCTCCCTGGCCGAAATAGACATCGTTGAGGTAGGCGTCGAGGATCTGGGGCTTGCTCATTCGGGATGTGAGCTCGTTGCCGTAGAGGATCTCCCTAACCTTGTAGGCGATCGACTTGTTGTCGTGCAGGTACAGGATCTTGGCGACCTGCTCGGGGATGGTGCTGGCCCCCTGGGCCGCGCTGTGGTGGATGACGTCGAAGATCCCCGCCTCGACGATCCTGGTTACATCGAAGCTGGGGGCGGTCCAGAAGCTGTGATCCTCGATGGCCACGATCGCGGTCCGCATCACTGGCGCGATCTGGTTGAGCGCCACCGGGATGCGACTGGAGCCTGGGGGGTGCAGGTCCGCTATCACTTGGTTTCCCTGCCCGTAGATGACGGTGTCCGTGGGCAGGGCTACGCCCGCCGGGAGGGCACTGTACGCCCGAGCGAGCGCTGTCAGGGGAATGCTCAGAACCACCAGGCAGGCGAGCCCACCCAGGGCCAAGATGGCTGCCCAACGGCGCCAACTCAACCCGCTGGGGGCTGTGCCCCCGCGGCGGCGCCGAACACTCGCTCTAGTGCTGCTCTGCAGGTTTATGTCTCGCATGATTGTCGATTGGGCACGGCGCGGGGCCAGCGGCCACTGGTTGCCCAGGGCCCGGCCAGGCGGGGGAGGCGCACTACTCGCGCCGTGCCCAACCCTACCAACGCGGCATGGGGCGGTTTGGTTTCGATCCTTTCCTCGGGGAACGGCGGTCTGAGACGCAGATGGGCCTTCCCGTTGATGGACAATCGAGCGCGGCCATGGTGCGCCGCCGCCGGGCCAGCTGACTTAGGTGGGCTAGGAGGTGACGGTTGAGCCAGGATCAGGCGGTCGACCAGCAGGCCACTCCGATGCTCAGCCCACCCCGGCGTGGCGCCAACTGGCGCGTGACCGGGCTGGCGGCGGGGATCCTGCTGATCCTGGTGCTGCTAAAGCTGGTGAC
>JAJZJU010000019.1 GCA_021809895.1 bacterium | reverse complement strand
AGCCGGTCGGGGTACTCTATGACCACAGTGGCGATGGTGCCGTCCTGAGCTGCTTTGATCAGCTTGGCCAGGCCCCGGCGCTTAGGGTTGAGACCCGAAGCAACGCGTCGCTCGCGCTCAGGCCCACCTTGTAGCCATTGGCGGTGGCGTAGGCGACCAGGCGCTCCTGTTGGCGGGCCAGGGTGTCCATCTCCTCCTGCTTCTTGGTGCTCACCCGGGCGTAGATCCCGCAGGTTCACCCGGCGTCGGAGCCTCTGCCAATGAGCGCCTCGAGGTCCGAAAGCCGGTAGCGGCGCTGGCCGCTCGGCATCCGCACCGGCACGAGGACGCCACTGCGGTCCCATGCCCGCAACGTCTGCGGATGCACTCCCAGCAGGGCGGAAGCCTTCTTCATCGACAACAGCGTATCCATCAGCTCAATTGCAACAGCTACTCTAAACATTCATGAGCGATGTGGTAGCTGCTACCGACCTGGTACCGGATCCGAATCGAGGGCATTCGGGATACCCTTACGCCCAGTGGAGGAAATCACCCGGGTGGGGCCAGCGGTGTCCGTCGCAGACTGGTGGCGATGCCACCCTCTTTGAGCACCGGTCGTGAAGTGAGCGCGGTTCGCACTCAACTGCGCTTCGACAAGCGCCCGCTGCTGGTCTTCTGGGAAACGACCAAGGCGTGCGCCTTGAAGTGCCAGCACTGCCGTGCGACCGCCGTGCCCAGTGCCCTTCCCGGGGAGCTCACCACCGTCGAGGGGCGTCACCTCCTGGAGCAGGTGGCCGGGTTTGGGCGGCCATCCCCGATCTTGGTCATGACCGGGGGTGACTGTCTGGCGCGACCTGACCTGTTGGAGCTGACGGCCTACGCGCGAGAGTTGGGGTTGGTGGTGGCCCTGTCGCCTTCTGTCTCGCCCCGTCTTCGCCCCGATACCATGCTGCCCTACTACGAGATGGGCGTCAGGTCGGTCTCTGTGAGCCTGGATGGAGCAAGCCCTCTGGTTCATGACGGGATCCGGGGAGTCCCTGGACACCATCAGCAGACGTTGTCAGCCATCGGCTGGCTGCGAGACCTTGGCTTCAAGGTCCAGGTCAACACCACCGTGATGCGCCAAAACGCGGATGAGCTGGCGGATGTGGCGGCGCTGCTGTTGAGGCATGGAGTCTCCATCTGGGAGGTGTTCTTCCTGGTCGGTGTCGGCCGCGGGACTGCCGTATCGGCGCTCCCGGCCGCCGAGAACGAGGATGTATGCCACTTTCTCTATGACGCCTCCCACCACCGGTTTGTGGTGCGGACTGTGGAAGCACCCTTCTTTCGCCGGGTCGTCCAGGCACGCAGGGATGCGGGCCAGTCGGTCCCCGAGCCCATCACCCCGCTGGGACGGCATCTCGGCTCTCGCCTGCTGGAAGTGGTGGGGCCGCCCGAAGTGCGGCCGCGGGCTCAGGGATTCGGCACCAGGGATGGCATGGGAGTCCTCTTCGTCGGCCATGATGGATCGGTGCTGCCATCGGGATTTCTCCCCCTTCCCCTAGGCAACGTCAGGCAGACACCGTTGGCGGCCATCTATCGCAACCATCCGGTGCTCCGGGCGATAAGGCGCGCCGACTTCCACGGGCGTTGCGGAAGCTGCAGCCACCGCCATATCTGCGGAGGTTCGCGGGCGCGTGCCTACGCCGGCAACGGGGACCCGCTCGGCGAGGACCCGGGGTGCGCTTACCAGCCAGCTGACTGGCCGACCTGACCGCTTCCGTCAAACAGTGTCCGGGCGGCGGTGACCTCTGGCCTACGTCCTCTGGATCGGATGCCGCCGTCGAGAGTGAGACCATGAAGGCCTCAGCTGCGACCGAGAACCGATCCACCGGCACAGCCAGGACCACTCCTTTGGCTCTGTTGCCGGGGCGGGTAAACCCACCTTGGGATCGATCTGGCTTCACCGTGGGCTGACGTTTGCCTAGCCCCGACCGAGCCCTGCCAGAGTCGGCCCGGCCGGCGGGGCTCTCGGCGCTGCGGCGATCGTCGCCGTGAGCAACGCCGGGATCGACTGGACCAGGCCAAGTCAGCCCGGAACAATAATCAGAGAGTGTTCACCAAGATCCCATCGGAAGTGGAATTTCAAAAGAGAGCCGAAGGGTTGCTGCTCGGGCTGTTCCTGGCGCAGCGGTGGGCCGTCGCAGATGGCGGCCGGCTGCCCAGCGAGGCCACCTTGGCAGAGGAGGTCGGTCGCTGCATTCTCGATGGGGATGACCCTGACGAGCAGGAGCTACTTCGAAGATGGTCAATGAGCGGAAATCTCGGGGCCGAAGCGGGGCTCTCCCAGACCGACCTGGTGCTGGAGTATTCCCGCCTTGGCAGGCCCTGGATTGACGCCAGGGCCACCGCCGCTCGGCTGACGTCGCGGCCAGACCTGGACCCGCCACTGCTGCGGACCCTGCCCATCTCGATCGCGTGCCTGGGGCGGGGCCTGACCCTGCGGCGCTGGGCCCACCGGGTGACCGCGGCAACCCACTCAGACCCCACCTCACAGCTGGCCGGCTTCGCGGTGGCGCGCCTGGGTCAGGACCTCCTCTCATTCGGCCTCGAGGACGCCCTTCCACGCACCGCCCAGGCGGTGCGGGAGGATGCCCCGGAGTCGTTGATCGCGGCCCTCAAGCCGGCCGGTCCAGGCGAGGGGGTTCCCGGCGGCGAGGACGCCCGCGGCGTGCTGGGAGGAGCAGTCCAAGCTCTGGTGGGAGCCAGAGCCTGGGAGGATGCCGTGGGGGCAGCCTCCTCGCGCGGAATCGGGGGGGATCAGGCCGTCCTGCTCGCGGGAGCGTTCGCCGGGGCGCTGCTGGGTGTTGGCGGGCAGGTGGCGGGACTGGATCCAGAGGTCGCCACCAGATTGCAGGGCCTGGCCCGAGCGCTGCTGACCCACAGCAGGGAACATGCCAACGACCCTCTTCCCATCCCCGCCCGCATATCAGGCGCCGGAGGAGCCGGCCGGTGAGCGGCCCCGTGCTGGTGGTCGATGGCACCAATGTCAGTTGGGCTTGGCCCAGGAGTCGGCCTCACATGGTGCGCCATGAGTTCGGCCCTGCACAGATGCTGCTGTTCCAGGCGCTCCTGGGGTCACCTCTGCGAGCGGCCCACCAAGAGTTGGTCCTTGTCTTCGATGGCCCTCCCACCCGTGGGGGTCCGTCCAGCACCCGGGGAGCCCTGGTGCTACACCCCGATGTGGGACACAGTGCGGATGACCGCATCCTGGAGTTGATCGCGCAACGGTGCCACTCCGGCCAGTCTGTCTCACTCGCCAGCAGTGATCGCGAGCTGCGCGACCTGGCGCGCGCGCTGGGGGCCACCACCATGGGCGCCATGGAGCTCCTCGGCCTACTGGATTCCAGCCTGTCGAGAACGCCAGGGGCGGGGGGGCCGTCCGGTGGGCGGGCGGAGAAGCCTTCGCCCTCCAGGAGCGACACCGAGGCCTGGCTGAGACGCTTCGCCTCCAGCCGCGCTGGAGGTCAGAAGGACGGCGACTCCCGGTAGTCTCCGAAGACCTCCTTCATGGCCGAGACGATCTCGCCCTCGGTGCACAGGGCCCGGACGCAGTCCAGGATCGGCAGCATCAGGTTGCCATCCGAGCGGGCCACCTCCCGCAACCGCTCGAGGGCATTCGCCACCCCCTGACCGTCCCGGCGCTGGCGCAGAGACGCCACGGCCGCCTTCTGGTCCTCCTCGGCGGACTGCTCGATCCGCAGCAAGGCGGGAGCATCCTCTTCCGCACTGACAAAGGCGTTGACACCGACCACCAGCCGCTCGCCTTGATCCAGTTGCTGCTGATAGCGGAAGGCGGCATCGGCGATCTCGCGCTGGAAGAAACCGTCCGCGATGCACGCGAGCACTCCACCCCGCTGGTCGATCTCCTGGAAGTAGCGCTCCGCCTCGGCCTCCATGCGGTTGGTCAGGTCCTCAACGAAGTAGGAGCCCCCCAGGGGATCGATGGTGGTGGCGACACCGGTCTCGTAGGCGATGATCTGCTGGGTGCGGAGCGCGATCTGAGCGGCCTTGGCGGTGGGTAGCGACAGCACCTCGTCCATGGCGTTGGTGTGCAGTGACTGGGTGCCCCCGAGGACCGCGGCCAGCGCCTCCAGCGCGGTCCTGGCGACGTTGTTCTCCACCTGCTGGGCGGTAAGCGAGCAACCGGCCGTCTGAGTGTGAAAGCGCATGAGCCAGGAGCGCTGGTCGCGAGCATGGTAGTGGTCCCGCATCCGGCGGGCCCATATCCTCCGCGCCGCCCGGTACTTGGCGATCTCCTCGAAGAAGTCGATGTGGCTGTTGAAGAAGAAGCTCAGCTGGGGGGCGAAGGCGTCCACCTCCAGGCCGGCGGCGATCCCCGCCTCAACGTACGCAAAGCCGTCGGCCAGAGTGAATGCCAGCTCCTGGACCGCGGTCGAGCCGGCCTCGCGGATGTGGTACCCCGAGATGCTGATCGGGTGCCAGCGAGGGATGTTGCGGGTGCAGAAGGCGACCACGTCGGTCACCAGCCGCAGGCTCGGCGCGGGCGGGTAGATGTACTCCTTCTGGGCGATGTACTCCTTCAGGATGTCGTTCTGGAGGGTGCCCCCCAAGCGCTCCGTGGCAACGCCCTGGCGCTCCGCCACCCCCACGTACATCGCCAGCAGGATGGCGGCCGGCGAGTTGATCGTCATCGAGGTCGTGACCTGGCCCAGGTCGATCCCGGAAAAGAGCCGCTCCATGTCCTCCAGGGAGTCGATAGCCACCCCACAGCGGCCAACCTCTCCCTGGCCCAGAGGGTCGTCGGAGTCACAACCCATCAAGGTCGGCATGTCGAAGGCTACCGATAGCCCGGTCTGGCCCTGCTCGAGCAAGAACCGGTAGCGCTCATTGGTCTCGGCGGCGGTCCCAAAGCCAGCGAACTGCCGCATGGTGAAGATCTTGTCCCGGTACATGGAGGGGTAGACGCCTCTGGTGTATGGGAACTCCCCGGGGTAGCCGATCTCCTGGCCATAGTCATGCCCGGCCATTGCAGCAGGCGTGTACAGAGGTTCCAGGGGAAGCCCCGAGAGGGTCTCCGGCAGGGGGATGAATCCGTTGCGCCCGGCGCGCTCCCGGGATGCGCGGTAACGCTTGGCCCAGCGCTCGAGGGCCTCCTCGTCATCGACCAGGGAGCTCTGCTTCTGGTCAAGCATGCTCAGTCCCTCCGGGTGGCGGCCGCGACGGCGGCGCCTGATTCCTCTATGTTGCGCCGCTGGCGCGCCAGCCGGTCCAGCAGAAGCTCGGCGACCCGATCCGGGTCGGCACGGCGGGCGTCCTCCAGCGGCAGCCCCGCGGTTTCCACCGCTAGTTCGCGCACAGCGTATTCCCGGGCCCGCGCTGCCACCAGCTCGGCCACCTCATCGCGCAGCCTGCGCACCGTCCGCTGGCCCAGCTCACCAGACTGCTCGAGATGGGTGCGATGAGCATCGATGGCCGCCGCCAGGTCTGGCACCCCGGGGGACCCCTGGGTTGCCGTGGCCCGCACCACGGTTGGCAGCCAGCCCCCTTTAGGGCTGGAGTACCGGATCATGTCACGCAGTTCGCGAGTGACCCGCTCCACCCCCGGCAGGTCCGCCTTGTTGACCGCGAAGACGTCAGCGATCTCCGTGATGCCCGCCTTGATCACCTGGACGCCGTCTCCCGTCCCGGGGGAGGTGACGACCACCACGGTGTCGGCGATCTCACAGATCTCGAGCTCTGACTGGCCCACCCCGACCGTCTCCACCACCACCATCTCCCATCCCAAGGCGTCCAGCAGGCGAACCGCGCCCCGGGTCGCCAGGGAGACCCCGCCCAGGTGGCCACGAGCACCCATGCTGCGGATGAACACCCCTGGGTCCAAGGCATGGCGCTGCATCCGCACCCTGTCTCCCAGGATGGCGCCACCGGTGAAGGGGCTGTTGGGATCCACGGCCAGCACCGCCACCCGACGACCCAGCTCCCGCCAGAGGCTGGTCAAGCTGTCCGCCAAGGTGCTCTTGCCTGATCCGGGTGGGCCCGTCAAGCCGATGATGTGGGAGCCTGACGACGCTGGGGTCTTCCGCCCGGCCCAAATGGCCTCAATAAGGTCACCGGTGCCAGGTGCACCGATCTCGATCTGTGAGATCGCCCGCGCCAGTGAGCGGATGTCGCCATCCAGCAGTGCCTCGGGCACGATGGTCACCACGGTCCCATGGTATAGGCGACCCGGCTGGAGCGCTGCGGTGGCCCAACCGGCCAAGCGCGGGACGGCGGTGATTCAAGCGGGAAGGCCGTGCTCGCATCCCGGACCACGGCCAAGGCTGCTAGGGGCTCAGCCCAGGGAGCGGAACCTCCATGGCCACCGCCCCAAAAGGGCGACTGGGAGCCGGACCGACCTCCGAAGCTACGCTGCCCTGGGCCGCCCTTGCATTGGGTTCGGCTCTCGACAAGCGGGCCGCATCGCCGAGGAGATGCCTCAGGCCAGCAGCCTCTTGGCAATCACCAAGCGCTGGATCTGGTTGGTGCCCTCATAGATCTGGGTGATCTTGGCATCCCGCATCATGCGCTCGACGGGAAACTCGTTGACATAGCCGTAGCCACCCAGGACCTGCACCGCATCGGTGGTCACCTTCATGGCGGTGTCGGAGGCTACCAGCTTGGCCATCGCCGCCAGCTCGGTCATCCGCGGTTCAGCGGCGTCGACCGCCCGGCAGGCCTCGTGGACCAGGCAGCGCGCGGCCTCCAGCTGTGCTCCCATGTCCGCCAGCATGAACTGCAGCCCCTGGAACTCCGCGATCGCTTGTCCGAACTGGTGGCGCTGTTTGGCATAGCCGAGCGCGTACTCCAACGCTCCAGCGCCGATCCCCAACGCCTGCGACCCGATCTGCGGCCGCGACCGGTCCAGCACCCCCATGGCGATCTTGAACCCGTCGCCCTCCTCCCCCAGCCGCCGTTCGGCGGGCACGCGGCACGAGGAGAAGATGAGCTCAGCGGTGTTGCTGCCCCGGATCCCCAGCTTGCCGTGGATCTCGCGCCGCTCGAGGCCGGCCGACTGGCCGTCGACCAGGAAGGCCGAGATTCCGCGGGTTCTGGCCTCTGGTTGGGTGGAGGCGAAGACCACGATCAGGTCCGCGACACCGCCATTGGTTATCCACATCTTGGAGCCATCCAGGATGTAGTCGTCGCCATCACGACGCGCCCGGGTGCGCATCGAGCCGGCGTCACTGCCCGCATCCGGCTCGGACAGCGCATAGGCCGCGATCTTGCGGCCGCTGGCAAGCTCAGGCAGGTACGTTGCCTTCTGCTCCTCGCTGCCTCCGATGAGGATGGGATAGCCACCCAGGGCCTGCACGGCCAGCAGCAGCGAGGAGGTGGCGCAGACCTTGGCCACCTCCTCGATCACCAGAGAGAGGGTCAGCGCCGATCCTGAGAGGCCACCGTACTGGGGAGGGAATGCCACTGCGAAGGTGTCGTGCTCCCGAAAGAGGTCAACGACGTCCCGGGGGAACTCCCCGCTGCGGTCGATGTCGGCGGCCCGGGGAGCGATGCGCGCTCGGGCCAGCTCGCGGACGCTCTGCCGGATCGTCTCCCGCTCGATCTCGACCTCAACTGCCACCCGCATCCCTCCAGAAGGAGCCTCCCTCTTGGTTGATTCTATGGCCAGGCACCCAGTGGCCGGAGCCGATGATCAGGGCGGCGGTGTCCCGAGGGTGAACCGGTGCTGGATCCGCTCCCTACGGAACCTGGGCAGCACCAGGACCGTGGAGCACCCACCTCGTCGGCGCGGGCTGGTCCTGGAGGGAAGGGCGGATCGGTCTCAGGCCACCTCCACCAGAGTTGCCTCACCCTGGGCCAGCCCCGAGCAGATGGTGGCGCCACCGACCCCACCACCGCGGCGGCGCAGCTCCAGGATCAGACCGCCCAGGATGCGGGCCCCCGACGCGCCGATGGGGTGTCCGATGGCGATGGCACCGCCGTTCGGGTTGACTCGGTCCAGCTCCACCTCGAGCATGCGCGAGCTGGTGATCGCTACCGAGGCGAAGGCCTCGTTGATCTCCAAGACCCTGAGGTCCTGGGTGGTGAGGGCTCCGTGCTGGCGGTCCAGGGCCTGCTGCAGCGCCAGCGCGGGCACGGTGGCCAGATAGGGATGGTCGGCCGCGGACTCCCCGTAGCCGAGCCAGGTGGCCAGGGGCTCGGCTCCGAGCTGGTGGGCCCGGCGGCGGCTCATCACGACCACCACCGCAGCCCCGTCGTTTATACCTGGGGCGTTGCCCGCGGTGACCGACCCGTCGGGCCCCCCGAAGACCGGCTTGAGCGACTGCAGCTTCTCCAGGGTGGTGTCGGGCCGTGGCTGCTCGTCGCTGTCGACCATGAGCGGTTGAGGCCGGGCGGGAACCTCGATCGCAACAAGTTCCTCCGCGATCCGGCCCGCCTGCCGAGCGTGCTCGTAACGCTGCTGGGACATGAGCGCGAACTCGTCCTGCTCCTGGCGGCTCACCTTCAACTCCGCCGCCACCGCACTCCCGTGCTCGCCCATGTGCACCTCATCCACCGGGCAGGTGAGACCGTCCGAGATCATGGAGTCGTACATGGTGAGGTTGCCCATGGCAACCCCCTGGCGGGTTCCCCGGAGCAGCATGGGGGCCTGCGACATTGACTCCATGCCGCCCGCCACCACCACCTCGGCATCCCCCGCGCGGATCATGAGCGCGGCCAGGTTGATCGCCTTAAGAGAGGAGGCGCACACCTTGTTCACCGAAAGCGACGGCACAGTGGAGGGGATGCCGGCGCGAAGAGCCGCCTGGCGGGCGGGAACCTGGCCCATGCCAGCGGTGATCACGGTGCCCAGGATGCATTGCTCCACATCCTCCGGGCTGATCCGGGCCCGCTCCAGGGCAGCTCGGATGGCGATGGCTCCGAGCTCGACGGCGGGCAGTGAGCTCAGGCCGCCACGCAGCCGGCCAAACGGGGTCCTGGCGTAGGAGACGACGACTGGATCGAGATCATTCATGGCCATATGGTACGCCCGGCTCCGCGGCCGACCTCAGGCGCTGGGAGCCGGGTCCAGGAGCTTGGTGACCGAGCCGGAAAACCCCAGAAGGTGGGAGGCGATCACCAGCCGCTGCACCTCCGATGTGCCCTCCCCAATCTCGTTGATCTTGACGTCGCGGTAGTAGCGAGCGACCGGAAGATCCTCCATGAAGCCTACCCCCCCGTGGATCTGGACCGCCTGATTGGCGCACCAGGTGGCGGTCTCGGACGCCTGCAGCTTGGCCATGGCTGCGAACTTTCCGGCCGGGCGGCCCTGGTCGATGAGGGTGCCCGCTCGCCAGACCATCAGCCGCGACATCTCGATCTGGGTCGCCATGTCGGCCAGCTTCATCTGAGTGGCCTGGAAGCGGCTGAGAGAGCGCCCGAACTGACGCCGCTGCTGGGAGTAGCCCAGACATGCGTCCAGACACGCTTGCGCCAGGCCCACCGAGAGGGCGGCGATCGCGACCCTGCCCGCCTCCAGGATCTTCAGGAATTGGCTGAACCCGCCACCCTCCTTGCCCAGCAGGTTCCCCTGCGGAACCCGGCAGGAATTGAAGCTGAGCTCCCTGGTGTCGCTGGCGTGCCAGCCCAGCTTGCGGTAGGCGGGGGCCTGGGTATAGCCGGGTGTGCCCCGTTCCACCATGATCGCGCTGATCTGGCTGCGTCCCCCCGAGCTGCCGGTGATCGCGGTGATCGTGACTCCGCGGCTGATGTCGGTCCCGGCATTGGTGATGAAGCACTTGCTTCCGTCGATGACGAACTCCGAGCCGTCGCGCACCGCCTTGGTCCTGGTGCCACCCGCGTCGGAGCCCGCCTCCGGCTCAGTCAGCCCGAATGCCCAAAGCGCCCGGCCGGCCAGCAGGTCGGGAAGGTGGTGCTCCTGTTGCGCCGGGGTGCCGAAGGCGAAGATCGGGGCTATCCCTAGGGAAACGGCCGCCTCCAGGGTGATCCCCAAGGAGGCATCGGCTCGGGAGATCTCCTCCAGGGCCAGCAGGTAGCTGATGAAGTCCGCGCCCGCCCCGCCGACGGATTCAGGGTAGGGCAGGCCGAAGAGACCCAACTCTCCCATCCGGGCGACTGTGGAGTAGGGAAAGCGCTCCTCACGGTCGTAGAGGGCCGCCTGCGGAGCCACCACCTGGTCGGCGAACTCGCGAGCGGCCTGGCGGATCTCCGCCTGCTCGGGGGTGAGCTCGAAGCTCAGCGCCACAGCGGTCAGACCGCAGCTGGCTTGGGCAGCCGTTGCTTGACCAGGTCCACGATCTGCTCGATGGTGTCGGCGACCTGGACCCCGGCCCGCTCCAGGGCCTCCACCTTGGACTTGGCGGAACCGGTGTTGCCGCTGATGATCGCCCCCGCGTGCCCCATCCGCTTGCCGGGCGGGGCGGTGCGACCCGAGATGAATCCGATCACGGGCTTGGGATAGCCGCGCCCGATGAGCTCAGCCGCGCGCTCCTCATCCGCCCCTCCGATCTCACCCGCCATCACCACCAGCCCGGTCTCGGGATCGGCGGCGAAGAGCTCCAGAACGTCGGAGAAGCTGAGGCCCAGGACCGGATCCCCCCCGATTCCGACCGCCGTCGATTGACCGTACCCGGACCTGCCCAGCGCCTGCATGATCTCGTAGGTCAGGGTGCCGGACCGGGACACGATTCCGACCGGCCCCTCCTGGCCGTTCTGGTTGGGGATGATCCCGACCTTGGCGCGCTCCCCGGGCGACATCAGCCCAGGACAGTTGGGGCCCACAAGCCGGGTGCCACGGCGGCTGAGGAAAGCCCTGGCCCGCACCATGTCATTGACCGGGACCAGTTCAGTGATGCAGACGACCAGCTCCACCCCGGCAGCCGACGCCTCCATGATCGCGTCGGCGGCGAACGGCGGGGGCACGAAGACCGCGGCCACATTGGCAGACGTCTTCGCCACCGCCTCCTGCACGCTGTCGAAGACCGGCAGGCCCAGGTGCTCGCTGCCCCCCTTGCCTGGCGACACCCCGGCCACGACCCTGGTTCCGAAGGCCAGCATCTGCTCGGTGTGGAAGGTCCCCTCGCTTCCGGTCATCCCCTGCACCAGAACCCTGGACTCGCGGTTGAGAAGGATGCTCATCTCCTGCCTCCCTGAGCCGCCACCAGCTGCACTATCTTCTCCGCCGCCTCCGGCGCCGAGACCGCCGGGACGATCCCCGCCTGCTCCAGAATGGCCCGTCCCTCCTCTTCCCTCGTGCCCGTCATCCGCACCACCAGCGGGACTCGGATCCCCAGCTGGTCGCGGGCCGCGATGACCCCGTTGGCAACCTCATCACCCCTGGTGATGCCCCCGAAGATGTTCACGAAGATGCCCTTCACGGCGGGGTCCAGGAGCACCATCTCCAGGGCATTGCGGACGACCTCGGCCTTGGCACCACCGCCTATGTCCAGGAAGTTGGCCGGCTCTCCCCCGTGCTGCTTGACCAGATCCAGGGTGTTCATCACCAGGCCGGCGCCATTGCCGATCACCCCCACGTCGCCGCCAAGGTGGACGTAGGTGAGCCCTCGCCGCTTGGCCTCCACCTCCAGGGGGTCGTCACCGCTGGCGGCAGCCTCCTGATCGTCCCCCAGCTCCTTGACCAGGTCGTGATGGCGGAATTCGGCACTCTGGTCTATCTCGACCTTGCCGTCGCCGGCGATGAGGCGCTGCTCCGAGGTGACCACCAGCGGGTTGATCTCGCACAGGGTGGCGTCCAGACGCTGGCAGAGTGAGTACAGGTTCTGCACCAGGGGGACCAGCTGGGCGAGCAGCTTGCTCTTCGGCAGGGTCCCCTCGCCTCCGACGGCCGCCAGGGCGTCCAGGGCTAGCTGGCGGATCTCGAAAGGGTGAGGCCCGCTGAACGGGTCCGGCCAGAGCTTGGCGATCTTCTCGGGGGAGGTCTCCGCCACCTCCTCGATCTCCATGCCACCTGCGAAGGAGAGCATCACGACCAGGCTCCGCCGATCCCGGTCCAGAGCGACTCCCAGGTAGAGCTCGCGGGCGATGTCCAGGGCCTCCTCGCAGAGGACCGCAGGCACTGTGAAGCCGCGAATGTCCATGCCCAGGATCTGTTCTGCGGCCCGGCGCGCCTCCTCCTCGTCGCCGGCCAACTTGACCCCGCCGGCCTTGCCCCGGCCCCCGATCGGAACCTGGGCCTTGACCACGACCCGGCCAAACTCCCGAGCCGCCTCAGCCGCCTCGGCGGGAGTGTGGGCCAGGCGGCCCATCGGGCACTCTATCCCGGCCTGTCGGAACTGCGCCTTGGCCTGATGTTCTAAGAGCTTCACCGATACCTCCTGGGCGACCTGAGCGACTGCGGTCGCAGCGCAGTGTCTTTGAACGTAGTCTAGGATGCGCGTCTCCCACCTGGTCCCCAGTTCCCGCGGCGGCGGTCAGGTCGCCGCGACCTGGTCCGCCCACCAATTTTGCCGAGTTCGAGGAAGCTTGGAGCGGCAAGGAGTGGTATCCGAGCTGGACCAGCCGAGTGCGCCAGGGGGGAGTGGTGGGCCCCGCCATCTCGATTTGTCGTCAGAGAGGGATGTTGCCGTGGCGGCGGCGGGGTCCGCTCACCCGCTTGGTGCTCGCCATGCGCAAAGCCCGGATCAGAGAGGCCCTGGTCTGGCGGGGCTCGATGATGTCGTCTACGTAGCCGCGCTCGGCCGCGTGATAGGGATTGGCGAACTGCTCGCGGTAGGCGGCCGCCAGCTCAGCCTCGGAGAGCTTCTGCCCACCGCCCCGCTGGCGGCTGAGGAACCTGACCGCCCCCTCCGCCCCCATCACGGCTATCTCGGCGGTGGGCCAGGCGGCGTTCCAGTCGGCCCCCAGGTGCTTGCTGCACATGACGTCGTAGGCCCCCCCGTAGGCCTTGCGGGTTATCACCGTCAACTTGGGGACGGTCGCCTCGGCATACGCGTAGAGGAGCTTGGCCCCGTGGCGGATGATGCCGCCGTACTCCTGGTCGGTGCCGGGCAGAAACCCGGGCACGTCGACCAGGGTGATGAGGGGGATGTTGAAGGCGTCGCAGAAGCGCACGAAGCGAGCTCCTTTGACCGAGGCCGAGATGTCCAGCGCCCCCGCCAGGTGCTTGGGCTGATTGGCGACCACCCCCACGCTGGTCCCATCAAGGCGGGCGAAGCCGACCACCAGGTTGGGGGCGAAGAGCGGCTGGACCTCCAGGAACCTACCGTCGTCGACCACTCGATGGATCACGTCGCGCATCTCGTAGGGCTCACGATGACTGGCGGGGACGATCTCCTGCAGCTCGATGTCGGCTCTGTCCGGCGGGTCCTCCGTCGGTACCCTGGGGGGCAGCTCGCCAGAGTTCTGAGGTAGGAAGGAGAGCAGCTCACGGATTTGTTGAAAGGCCTCGTCCTCGCTGGCCGACTCGAAGTGGGCCACCCCACTGCGCTGGGAGTGGACGTCGGCGCCGCCGAGCTGCTCGAAGTCAACCTCCTCGCCGGTCGTGACCCTGACCACCTCTGGCCCGGTGATGAACATGTAACCGATATGGCGGACCATGAAGGTGAAGTCGGTGATGGCCGGAGAGTAGACCGCTCCCCCGGTGCAGGGGCCGGCGATCAGGGAGATCTGGGGAACCACCCCGCTGCAGCGCACATTGCGGTAGAAGATGTCGGCGTACCCCGCCAGCGAGACCACGCCCTCCTGGATGCGGGCCCCCGCGCTGTCGTTGATCCCGATCAGGGGGCAGCCGGTCCGCTCGGCCAGCTCCATCACCTTGACCACCTTCTCGGCGAAGGCTTCCCCGAGCGAGCCGCCCATGAAGGACGCGTCGTGGGAGAAGACGAACACCCGGCGGCCCGCAATCTCCCCGAAACCGGTGACCACTCCGTCGCCGGGGACGCGGCGCTCGGCCATGTCGAACTGCTCCGAACGGTGGACCACGAAGGCGTCCAGCTCGGTGAAGCTGTCCTGGTCCAGCAGCCGGCGGATTCGCTCTCTGGCGGTCAGCCGCCCCTTGCGCCGTTGCTGCCGCTCCGGCTCCCCGCCCCGATGGACCGCGTCGTGACGGCGCTTGCGCAGCTGGTTGATGAGGCGCTCGTTCTGGCTCGGCTCCCGGACCGGGTCTGGGGTCGTCGAAGAGCGCTCGTCCGCCCGGTCCTTGTTAGCCACCTTCCCATCTTCCTCGATCGCGCCCACGGCGGTCGATGCCGGGCCCATCTGGAGTCGGCGTGAGCTCTGTGCTGCGCGCCATCTGGCGGCGCTGCCAACCCCCCGCCCTGCAACGTCCAGCCCAGCCGGGCTGGCACCTGCCCGAGTGGACAGCCGAGTCGCTGGGCACCTTCCTTCTGGTGCTGGGAGGGCTGAGTGCGGTGTGCCTGGACTTCGGACGCGGCTCGCCGATTCCCCATCTCATCCCATCCATCAGCCTGCGGCTCCTCATCACGGGTCTGCTCTTTGCCGGCTGCGGCAGCCTCATCGCCATAACCCCCTTCGGTCGGCTGAGCGGGGCCCACATCAATCCCTGCGTGACCCTGGCATTCTGGGTTGGCGGTCACATCTCCCGAGCGGACCTGCTCGGGTACTGGGCTGGGCAGTTCTCAGGAGCTGTGGCGGGGGACCTGGTCCTGCGTCTGCTCTGGGGCGGGGCGGCCATCTCCGTGCAGGACGGCCTGACATCCCCCCGTCAGGGGGTGTCCGCCGCCCAGGCGGTCGGGGTCGAGGCCCTGATGACGGGCATCCTGATTCTGGCCATCTTCGGCTGCACCTCCTGGGCCAGGACCGCCCGCCTCACCCCCCTGGTGCTCTGGATAGTGATCGCCCTTCTCGTCTGGCAGGGCGCCCCCTACACCGACTGCAGCCTCAACCCGGCCCGAAGCCTGGGGCCGGCCGTGGTCTTCGGCAGCTACCGGGCACTCTGGGTCTACTTCGTGGGGCCACCGCTCGGGGCTGCGGTGGCCGCACTCGGCTACCTGCAGCTGGCCGGCGGCCGCCATCCCCTCACCGCCAAGCTCTACCACGATTTCCGATTCCGCAGCGTGCTGGGAGAGGCGCTGCCGCGCCGGTTGCGACAGCCGTGAGGTGAGAACGACGGCACGGGTCGCGACCTGTCGCGGAACGGTGAACCCGGGCCCGGGGCCGGTGCTTTCCGCTTAGCCTCCTTAAGGTGTCCAGGAGAGGACGATCTCACTCCAACCAAGGCGCGCTTCCAAAACCCGACTCCCTTGAGTCGGCGCCGGAGGGCGAGGCGGGCCCACCGGTGCCGGCCGGGCTCCTGCAGGCCACGGTCGAGGCGGCACGCGCCACCACCGGCGCAGACTCCGCCCGCCTACTGCTGCTCTCTCCCGACGGCCGCGGCACCGACGTGGCGGCGGTCAGCGGGCGGGTGGATCTACCCAAGAGATCGAGGCGCCCGCTGGAAGATGGCCTAGGCGGCTGGGTCGTCCGCAACCACCGCGCCGTTCTGGTCAGCAGCTTGAAGCGACGACTGTGCTATCCCCAGACCGCCCTGGAGATGGCTCTCACGCTGCGGGGCAGCGACTCGGTCGTCGCAGTGCCGATCTCAGACCCGGTCAGCGGCTCCTGCCTGGGAGTGCTGGGAGCCCTCTCGCCCCAAGCAATGGCCTTCTCCGCCAAGTCAGTTCGCATCCTCGACCTGTTCGCGCAGGTGGCCGGGTCCGCGCTCACGGCCACCGCCCGAGAGCGGGCGCTCCGGGACAGCTGGGCAGATCGGCGCATCCAGGAGGAGCGCGCGGACCTGCTGGCGAGCCTGGTCGAGAAGGTGCAAGAGGGGGTGGCGCTGGTCGACCGCCAGGGCATAGTCCGCTACTCCAATCCCGCCTTCGGAGAGCTCTTCGGGCTCTCCGAGCAGGAGCTCATCGGATGCTCCGCCGACTCACTGCTGCGCCAGGGACAGCCGGCCGACGACCACCAGGATGTGGAACCCAAGTGGAACCAGGGCCAATTGGAGCTGATCATCCACAACCGAGCGCCGCGGAGGGTGATCGCCCTCTCCCGCAATACCTTCGAGTACGGTGGGAGCCGGGCTCCGGGCTGGATCGTCACCGCCCGCGACGCCACCGACCGGGCCCGCTGGGAGGCACGCCTGCGCCACCAGGGCGAGCACGACGACCTGACCGGGCTGCCCAACCGCCACCAGCTCCAGCGCCGCCTGGCCGAGGTCACTGCGGCGGGCCGGGTCGGCCCAGAGGTGGGGGTCTTCTTCATCGACGTCGACGGCACCAAGACCGTCAACGACGCGCTCGGACATGAGGCCGGGGATGACCTGCTGCGGGCGGTGGCATCCCGCCTGTTGGGGCGGATCAGGCCAGGGGATCTTCTGGCCCGTTACGGGGGCGACGAGCTGGTGGCCCTGATCGAGCCCCTGTCGGCCCAGGATGCGCCGGCATTCGCCGAGCGCCTTCTGGGAGCGTTCTCGGACCCGATCCAGCTCAACGGGCAGGTCGTGGCGGTGACCGCCAGCCTGGGCTTCACGTCCTGCCGCGAGGGGTCTGACCCGGCCAGCCTCCTGCGGGAGGCCGACTCCGCGATGTACGCCGCCAAGCGGGCGGGCGGCAACGGCTGGCGCGCGTTCGAGGCAGATCTGCACGATGTCGCGCTGGCAGAGCTGCGTCTGAGCTCCGAGCTGCGCTCCGCCCTCCAGTCTCCCGAGACTTCCGGACTGCACCTGGCCTACCAGCCCATCGTCCACCTTGGACATGGCTACTGCACCGGGGTGGAGGCGCTCCTGCGCTGGCAGCACCCGCGCCTGGGCATGGTCTCCCCGCCCCAGATCCTTGAGATCGCCCGCCGGCTGCACGAGCTGGAGCGCCTCAGCGACTGGATCCTGGACCAGGCTCTCTCCGACCTCGCGGGGTGGGTCCCCAAGGGCATCGACCAGCTGATACTGGGGGTCAACTTCGCCCCCACTGAGCTGACCGATCCCAGATTCTCCAGTCGGGTCCTGGCAGCACTGGAGCGGCACGGGATCCCCAGTGACAGGCTGGTCGTGGAGATCACCGAGCACGAGTTGGGGCCGGACCTGCAGCCCCGCGTCGCGACCACCGTCCAGGAGCTCGCCGAGCACGGCGTCTTGAGCGCCCTTGACGATGTCGGCGCCGGGCAGTCGAACCTGGCGCGCCTGGTCGACCTGCCGGTCAAGATCCTGAAGGTGGACCGGTTATTCGTGATGGGCCTACCCCGGGACCGGCGCAGCTCGGCCGTGATCCGGGCCTTCCTCTCGGTGGGCCGCGATCTGGACCTGGATGTCGTGGCCGAGGGGGTGGAGACCAAGGCCCAGGAGGTGGCGCTGCGCTCCTACGGGTGTGAGATCGTGCAGGGATTCCGCTACTCCAAGCCGCTCCCGGCCCAGGCCCTGGCGGATTGGATGCTCTTTGCCCCTGACCAGGTCTCCCGCCTGGGGCCGCCGCGAGGGGCGAGCGAGCGTGACCCGGCGCGGGCCGAGGCGGGGCAGCGCAGCACCTGAGTCGAGCCGCCTACCCGGGTGGGCGCCAGACCCCGAAGATCCCCCGCAACCTGGCGCATATCTCACCCACGGTGGCGCCGACCCGCAGCGCCTCGCGCATCGGGTAGAGGAGGTTGTCGCTACCCTGTGCCGTTCGCTCGACCCCATCCAGGGCCGCGGCCACCGCCACCTGTGACCTGGCCAGGCGGTGGTCCGCCAGGCTGTGCACCTGCTGTGCCTCCAGCTCCTGGTCCACCCTGAGCAATGGGACGTCGACCGGCACGTCATCCTGGAAGCGGTTGACCCCGACCACCACCACCGCCCCGGACTCGACCTGTTGCTGGTGACGGTAGGAGGCCTCCTGGATCTGATCTTGGTAGTAGCCCTGCTCGATGGCCGCCACCGCTCCACCCCGGCGGTCCACCTCGGCGATAAGGGTGCCGGCCTCGCTCACCAGCCGCTCGGTCAGAGACTCGATCAGGTAGGAGCCGCCCAGCGGATCGGCCACCCGAGCCACCCCGGACTCGTGGGCGAGCAGCTGCTGGGTGCGCAGCGCCAGGGTGGCCGCCTGCTCCGATGGCAGGGCGAGCGCCTCGTCATAGGAGTTGGTGTGCAGCGACTGGGCGCCTCCCAGCACTGCCGCCAGCGCCTGCAGCGCGACCCTGACCACGTTGTTGAGTGGCTGCTGCGCGGTCAGAGTCGCGCCCGCGGTCTGAGCGTGGAAGCGCAGTTGGCGAGAGCGGGCATCCGTGGCCGCGAACCGCTCCGCCATCAGGGTCGCCCAGAGCCGCCTGGCCGCGCGGAACTTGGCCACCTCTTCGAACAGGTCGTTGTCGACGTTGAAGAAGAAGCTCAGCCGAGGTGCGAACTCGCTCAGCCCTAGCCCGGCGGACAGCGCCGCCTCCACGTAGGCCAGTCCGTTGCTGAGCGCAAAGGCCAGCTCCTGGGGGGCGGTGGCGCCAGCCTCGCGGATGTGGTAGCCGGAGATCGAGATCGGATTCCAGCGCGGCAGCTCCTGATGGCAGTAGGCGAAGGTGTCGGTCACCAGGCGCATGCTCGGACGCGGGGGAAAGATGTAAGTGCCGCGGGCTGCGTACTCCTTGAGGATGTCGTTCTGGATCGTGCCCCCCAGAACCGACCCGGAGATGCCCCGCTCCTCAGCCGCCAGCTGGTAGAGCAGGAGCAGCAGGCTGGCCGGGGCGTTGATGGTCATGGAGGTGGTCACCTCCTGCAGCGGCAGGTCGGCCAGCAGGGTGCGCATGTCTCCCAGATGGTCTATCGCCACCCCCACCTTTCCGACCTCGCCCCGAGCCACCTCGTCGTCGGAGTCGTAACCCATCTGGGTGGGCAGGTCGAAGGCGACCGAGAGCCCGGTCTGGCCGCGCCCGAGCAGGTAGCGGAAGCGCTCGTTGGTCGAGCTGGCAGAGCCGAAGCCGGCATACTGCCGCATCGTCCAGAGCCGCCCCCGGTAGCCCTCGGCGCGGATGCCCCGGGTGTAGGGCGGCTCCCCCGGCGGAGGGGGCTCAGCCAGACTCGGGTCGCGCTGGTAGGAGGGTTGGAGCGGCAGCCCGGAGCCGGTGCAGACATCTCCGTCGGCCTGGCTGCTCACTCCGGGCTCTCCTTGGGTGGCTCCAGCCAGCGCACCCTCTTGCCGCGGGCTCTGGCGTGGGCGACCTGGCTGCTGGTGGCATCATCGAGGTGGCCACCGACATTGAGCACCAGGATCTCATCCGCCAGGTCGATCTTGCGCCGGTCGAGCGAGTCCAGCTCCCCGGGCCCGCCCGGGTGTGGGCCGGCCGTGACCACGATCCGACCGGCCACGGTCTCCTGCTGGTCGGCCCGCTGGAAGGCCTCTGGGAAACGGGCTGACCCGCACAGGCAGACCACGGTCGGCCGCGGCGGGTGGGGCTCACCTCCGCCGCCGGCCTCCTCCTTGGGCATCTGCACCAGCTCGGTCAGGACCCCGAACTCGCTCGCCGGGTGGAGGAAGGCCACCAGCCGACCGCGCGACCCTGGGCGCGGCTCTGGATCGATGAGCTCGGCACCCTGCTCGCGCCATCGGCGCAACTCACTGGCGATGTCTTCCACCCCGTAGGCCAGGTGGTGGATCCCCTCTCCCCGTCGCTCCAGGAAGCGGGCTATGCGCGAGTCCTGGCGCGTCGAGCCCAGCAGCTCCAGGGAGGGGCCGCCCAGGTTCAGGAAAACGGCCTCGATCCCGTCTCGCTCGACCAGCTCCGGAGGCGGCGCCGTCACCCCCAGCCGGGCGGCCAGCGCGGGGGCGACGGCCCTCAGATCGTGGACCGCGATCCCGACATGGTCCAACCGCGCTGGTCGCGCGGAGATTGCCATCGCCAGATTATGCCTGCACCACCTCGGCCGGAGCCGGTGGAGGCAGGTAGTCCAGCCCCATCGCCTCGGCGACCAGGACCGCCACGTCGGCGCTGCCGAGCCGGTCTCCCAGGGCCTGAGAGGAGATCCCCTCCTGGAACATGGTGGCGCAGAAAGGACAGGCCACCGCAGCCCGATCGGCCCCGGTCGCCTCGGCCTGCTGGACCCTGACGCGGTTGACTCGCTGTCCCTTGGTCTCCTCCATGAAGATCCGGCCTCCGCCCGCACCGCAGCACATCGACTCCCCACGGCTGCGGGCCATCTCCAGCAGCTCGACTCCGGGAATTGCCGCCAGGAGGTGCCGGGGAGCGTCGTACTCCTTGTTCCAGCGCCCCAGGTAGCAGGGGTCGTGGTAGGTGATCCGGCTCTCGCCCAGCCCCCTTTCGAAGTGGATCCGCCCCTGGTCGAGGAGCTGGCTCAGAAGCTGAGTGTGGTGGATGACCTCGTACTCGCCGCCCATGTCCGGGTACTCTCGGGCCAGGGTGTTGAAGCAGTGGGGGCAGCTGGCTATGATGCGCCGCACCCCTCCCTGCTTCAGCTTGGCAACCACCTGCTCCGCCTGGGTCTGGAAGAGATACTCGTTGCCGAGCCGCCTGGCCGGATCGCCATTGCAGGTCTCCTCCTCGCCGAGCACGGCGAAGCTGACCCCGGCCGCCTTCAAGATGGCCACAGTGGCCCTGGCCGCGGGCCAGTTGGCCTCGTCGAAGGCGGTGGCACAGCCAACCCAGTACAGGTACTCGGCCCCGGGATTGTCGGCCAACCTGGGCACGTCCAGCCCCTCTGCCCAACGCATCCTGGCCGACTGCGCCATCGAGTACGGGTTGCCGCGCTGCTCCAGTGACTCCAGCGCCCTCTGTGCCTCCTTGGGCATGCGCGACTCCTCCAGGACCAGAGAGCGCCGCATCTCGACTATGGCAGGCACGTGCTCGATGAGGACCGGGCACTGCTCGACACAGGCGCCGCAGGTGGTGCACGACCAGAGGGTCTCCTCGAGCACGCTCCAGTCCATGAGGCCGCCGTCAGGTGGCGGTTCTCCGTGGGGCTCGCCCTCTGTCCAGTAGCCGCGGGGTGGCGGCTCACCACGGGCGTTGGCGTACCAGGCGTCCCGCAGGTCGGTGATGAATAGCTTGGGTGAGAGCGGCTTGCCGGTGTTGAAGGCGGGACAGTGCACCTGGCAGCGCCCGCACTCGGTGCAGGTGGCCAGGTCGAGCTCCTGCTTCCACGTCAACTGGTCTATCCGGGCCAGCCCGTAGTGGTCGGCATGCTCGATGTCCAGCTTGGGAAGGTGGCGGCCAGCCGGCTCCAGGCTGCGCAGGTAGACGTTGGGCAAAGCGGTGAGGATGTGGAGGTGCTTGCTCCGGGCCAGGTAGACCAGGAAGCCCGCCACCACCAGCAGGTGGGCCCATAAGAAGAACTCGTGCCAGGCCCAGATCGACTCCCCGTGGAAGCCCCGGAAGAGCGCCGCCACCGCGTCTGAGAAGGGGCGGAGGTTGACGACGCGGTCGGCTCCCGCCGCTATCAGGGTGCCGTAGATGCCGAGCTGAGTGGTGATCACCGCCGCTATTAGAAGGAGGATCACGGTGGCATCCCGCTGGTGGCTGCCCTGGAAGCGGCGGGGTCTCAGCACGTAGCGGTTGACCGCGGCCAGCGCCAGCCCCAGCAGCACCGCCGCCGCCAGTAGGTCCTGGAGGAAGGCGAACGGGCCCCACCAGTACTGCTGGTCGAGGTTGAGGGGCGGGACCAACGCTTCCAGTCCCGCCTGGAGGATCTCCAGGTTGAGAATGACGAAGCCCCAGAAGATGAGGAAATGAGCAACCCCGGAGAAGGGCCAGCGGAGCAGCCGCTTCTGCCCCAGCACGAACACCAAGATCCCGCTCACCCGCCGTCCTGGATGGTCCAGGCGCGCCTCGGGCTGCGCCCGGCGCATCGATCTGACCAGGGGGCCGATTCGCCGCCAGAAGAGGACCCCGGTCACAGCCACCAGAACCACCAGCGCCGCCGAGTTCAGCCAGATCAAGGGTGGTCGAAGCTCATGGCCAGAGCGAAGAGCGCCACCCCCAGGATCACGAGGACGGCCCAGGTGACCCAGAACCAGCTGGGCTCGTCGATCCAGAACGGCCCCCTCCTTCGGCGCGCACCGTGGGCGGAGCGGTTGGGGTCATCAAGCTCGGCCGGCGGGATCGCCTTCGATTGACTCACGCCAGAGATGGTAGGGAGTGGCAATCCGCCGCATCAGCGGCCGGACCAGCTAGGGCGGCGTTTCTCCAAGAAGGCGCCTATCCCCTCCTGGGCGTCTGAGCTTCTGAAGGTGGCGTCGAATTCGGACAGCTCCACCTCCAGGGCTGCGGGAAGGGGGCGGTCCAGGCCGTCCGCGACCGCCCTCTTGATCGCCGCCACCGCCAGCGGCGCCATCCCACCGAGTCGCTCAGCCAGCGTCTGAGCGTCCCCGCGGAGGGTCTCAGGGTCCGCCACCCGGTTCACCAGCCCGAGCGCGAGGGCGCGCTCAGCCTCGATCTGGTCCCCGCTCAGCAGCAGCTCCAGGGCTCTCCCGCGGCCCACCAGGCGGGGCAGGCGCTGAGTCCCCCCCCACCCCGGGATGATCCCCAGTAGGATCTCCGGTTGGCCCAGGCGCGCCGTCCGGCTGGCAATCCGCAGGTCGCAGGCCATGGCCAGCTCCAGCCCGCCGCCCAGGGCGAAGCCGTTCACCGCCGCCACCAGAGGCAGCCGGGACCGCTCCATCTCCAGGGTCAAGCGCTGGCCGTCGGCGATCTTGTCCCTGGTGGCGTCGGGGCCGTCGCTTACGAACTCCTTGATGTCGGCTCCGGCAACGAAGAAGCGGTCTCCTGAGCCGGTCACCACCGCGGCGGTCAAGGCGAGGTCGGATTCGAACGCCCGAAGGCCCTCGCGCAGACCTGCCAAAACCGCTCCGTTCAGGGCATTGGCGGGGGGATGGTCGACGATGAGCCAGCCGACCATGCCCTGCCGCTCCAGCCGCACCACATCACTCATCGCTTCCTCCAGCTCTGCGCTCGATTCATCCCGCAGCCAGTAGGCTAATCGGATGAACGAGCAGGGTGGGGTCGCGCCCGCCGCGAGCGGGACCGAGTCCGATGACCTCAGCAGTCTTGACGAATCGCAGCTGCAGCAGATTCAGTCCGAGCTCGAGGCGGCCGAGCGGAAGCTGCGAGTCGAGATGGCGCCCCTACAGGCTCGGATGGACGAGCTCAGCCGGCGCCAGGGGCTGCTCGCCACCGAGCTCCGCCGCCGGGAGCGCCAGCATCACCTGGCCGAGCGCCGCCGGGTGCGGACGGAGGTCCAAGAGGGGCACGCGCCCTCCCTGCTGAGCTTGGTGGAGGCCGCAGAACCGCCCGATTTCGGCGAGTTGGCGTTCTCCGAGTTGGACTTTCTGCTCGAGACCGGTGGAGTAGTCGCGCTGGGCTACCCGGGAAGCAGGACTCCGACCTTGCAGATGACCGACGCAAGCCAGGTGGCAACGGTTGCCGACCTCGGGGAGGCGCGCAGACTGTACCAGTTGGGCTGGGACTTCGGGGTCGCCGCCCGCAAGGGGGTGCGTGTCCACACCCCCGGCACCCGCCTGGAGCGGTTGCTCGACCCCGATCACTGCTTCGTCAGGCCTCGCGTGAAGCAGGCTGATCCCCCCCGGGCCGGCGGCGCGCCAGGCCGTGCCTGAGCGGCGCGCCGTCTCCAGGGTGGTGGCACTGACCGGTGGAGTCGCCACCGGCAAGTCCACGGTGGCGGAGATGCTGCAGCGACTGGGGGCCCACATCGTCGACGCCGACCAGCTGGCCCGAGAAGCGGTGGCGCCCGGCAGCGACGGGCTCGGTGCCGTGGTCGCCAGGTTCGGGCCGGGGATGCTGACCGAGGAGGGGACGCTGGACCGCCGGCGGATGGCGGACCTAGTGTTCCAGCACCCTCACGAGCGGGCGGCCCTGGAGGCGATCGTGCACCCCATAGTCGCGCGGCTGAGCCGGGAGGCGATCCGGGCCGCCTCCGACTCGGGTGCCCGTCTGATCGTCTACGACATCCCACTTCTGTTCGAGACCGGCCGCGCGGGCGATTTCACGACCATAATCCTGGCCTACCTCAGACCTGAGCTCCAGCTGCGCAGGCTGATGGAACGCTCAGGACTGAGCCAAGCCGAGGCCAGGGCCCGGATCGCCGCTCAGATGCCGATCGACGACAAGTGCGCCCTGGCCACTTGGGTGGTGGACAACTCGGGCACACTGGAGCAGACCAGAGTGCAGGTATTCGACCTCTGGCAGAAGGAACTGCACTTCGGGCGGTGAGCGGCTGCGGGGGCCGTGACGTCAGCCGATCTCCAACAGCACCTTCCCCACCGCGCCCGCCTCCACCGCATCCTGGGCCCTGGCGCAATTCTCAAGAGGGAAGCGCTGCACCGGCAGCTCGCTCAAACTGCCGGCCACAAGGGCCCGGGTGATGTCGGCGGCAGCCTCTTCCAGGGCGGGGCGGGGCACTCCGTAGAGCAGCACGAAACGCATGCTGGCATTGCTGTTCATGCAGGGCCTCACCGGCAGCACCGGATCTTGACCGCTGGCCGCGTAGACCACTATCGAGGTATTGGGCCCGGCCAGAGCCAGGTCCATCCCCAGGTTGGCACCGAGGTTCACCTCGACGATTCGGTCGTACTGGGGGGAGAACGCTCTTAGCTGATCAAGGGCACCGTCGGCACGGTAGTTAACAACCAGATCAGCGCCGGCCCGGCGCGCCAGCTCAGCCTTCTCCTCGCCGCTGACAGTGGTCGCCACCCGGGCCCCGTGGTGCTTGGCCAGCTCGATCGCGAAATGGCCGACCGCACCCGCGCCGCCAGCCACCAGCACCGTCCCGCCCTGCACCTCACCATCCGCAAACAGGCACCGGTGAGCGGTCATGGCGGGCACCCCAAGGCTGGCGCCCAGCTCGTAGGAAGCCCCCTCCGGCAACGGGACCGCCTGGGCCCGGGGCACCACGGTCCACTCGGCGGCGGTGCCCCAGCGACGGCCGGCGGCTGCCAGCCAGACCCAGACCCGCTGCCCGATCAGGCCGGGATCCACCCCCTCTCCCACCCGGTCGATGTCGCCGGCGCCATCGTGGTGGGGGATCTGATACCCGTCGATCCGCGCCGGGGTGGCCCCGCTCCGCGACTTCCAGTCCGTGGGATTCACGCCGGAATAGCGGAGCTTGACCCTCACCTCTCCCGGTCCCGGCGCCGGCTCTTCCACCTCCCCCACTCGGATCACCTGGTCGGCTCGGCCCTGGCTCTCGAAAAATGCAGCCAGCATCTGACACCTCCTGGGCCTCAGCCCTAACGTTCGGATGGTGCGGACCCGTCCCGCACCTGTGCCCTCCTCGATCGTAGCCGTCGGCGGGCGCCGAAGGCGGCGACGCCGGCTACGCCTCTGCGCTATGCTCAACTCTCAAGGTGGCCAGCGCTACTGATCTCTGGATCAAGGTTCCGAACCCGCTGTTCGGCGTTGACAACGTGGGCTTCTCGGTGCGCTACGCGACCGGTGATCCCGAAGGTGGGGCGACCGACGTGCCCTTCTTCGTGGAGGGGGAGGCCGCCATCATGAGCCGTCTGGCGGAGCGCCTGCGCCTCTTTCCGGCCCGCGAGCTCTTCGTTGACTGCAGCCTCAGCGGGGAGGCCTACTCCTGGACCGACCCGATCGCCCTCACCGACGAGGTGATCGTGATGGCGTTCCGCGACCAAAGTCTGTCCGCCACCGCCGAGGACCCGGTGCAGGCGGTTCGCAACCGCCTGAGGAACCAGTTGGTGCCGCTGGCATTTCCCTTTCTGCGCGACCTGGTCCGGGTCGCCGACCTGCGCCTCAGCCCGGTCATATCCCTGCGCCTGGCCCTGGAGGACAGCCCCGAGATGGAGCTCTCCGTCCCGGCCCAGGAGATACTGGCTCGCAACGGCGAGCGGATCCTGACCGACCTCTGAGTCAGGGGGTCGGGCTTACCGAGGGGCTCGCCTTCGGTGCGGCACTGGGACTGCTGGATGGCTTGGGTGAGGCACTCGGAGTGCTGGACGCCTTGGGTGAGGGGCTGGTCTTGGCGGTCGGACTCGGGGTCGGGGTGACCACGGTGACGCTGGGCTCAGAGCAACCGAACGGCACCGAGGGGAGGGTCACCTGGGGAGTCGGCGACACCGACACGCCCGGGGAAGGGGTGGGCGTCGCGTGGATGACGATCGGGGTCTCCCGAGGGCACGGAGCCGGCGGGGGGAGAGGAGAAGCCGTCACCGCCTTGATCAGCAGCCACGCCAGCACCACCAGCCCGCCCACGATGATCGTGCCGATGAAGGCGGCCGCCCCCCACTCATGCTTCAGGAAGTTCCGGTTCAAGGATCAGATCCCCTCGCGTCCGATGTTGCCGCGCCAACGCTGCCAGGTGAGCCAGCCCATGCTGCGCGCCTGCTGCTGCAGGCGGGTTCTCAAGGAGGGCCCGGCCGGGCGCACATATCCCTCCAGGGGCCTAGTTTGACGGTCGGTGATGGCCTGGCGCAGGTCCAGCGCCGTCCGGCCGGGGAACACCGTCACCGTGCGGGCCAGGTCATGGGCCCCGAAATGGCTGTCGCTGGAGCCGATCGCCGCTCCCAGACGGTCCTGGTGGAGTTCGTAGAAGGAATCCAGCTCGCGCACCCGCCGGGGCAGGGTGAGCGCTGTGTGGCGCAGCTCGATCCCATCCACCGTATCGTGGGCCAGCAGCCTCCGCAGCGCCCAGGGCGTGATCGAGGCGAAGTAGGTGGGCATGAAGGGATGGGCCAGAATGGCCAGCCCGCCCTGGTCGCGAATTGCGTGGATGGTCTCGGCCACCGACCTTCCCATCGGCACCGGCCCGCGCAGGAACAGGCCCAGGACGTGGACGTTGGCGCGGGGCTCCGTCGTCACCTCCTCGCCGGCCACCACATCCACCCCAAACTCGAGCCCCGCCTCCACGGCCTCACCCACACCGCGGAACGTGTCGTGATCGGTGACCGCCAGCACCTGCACGTGGGCGCCCGCGGCCGCGCGGACCAGCTCCCGAGAGCTCACCATGCCGTCGCTGGCAAGCGTGTGGGCATGGGGGTCGGCCACCGAGTGGCCAGGCGGGATCCGGAGCAGAGCCGCAGACCCGGCCCCGGTGGTGGTGACGTCGCTCAGAGGGCCTGGCCCCCCGGACCGCGGCCTGAATCGTGCGAGTCAGCCTCATGCTCGGGGCGGTTGCGCATGTTCAAGATCCGCAGGAAGTCCTGGGCTCGAGCCATCGCCTTCCAACGCTCGGGAAAGAAGTCCTGGGCCACGATGCTGGTGTCGGCCAGGCGCATGACCGACACACACCACTTGTTCAGGGTGTGCGAGACCTCTACCTCGAAGTCTCCCTCCTGGCTGCGGTAGCGCAGAAGGTCATCACCGCGCCGCGGGCGTTGCATAGCCATTGCACTACCTGATGGTGTCCGGAACTGGGGACGGCACTTTCCGCCTCGATTGACATCTGGCCCTGCAGTATAGCGCCGCGCCCGGGCCCGACCAAAGCACCCAGCAGTCGCGAGGGCCGGTCCGCAGCTCAACTCCCTGCCGCCTCGAGCTCCGCGACTCGCGCTCGCAGCGCGGGCCCCAGCTCGGGATCCCGCCAAACCACAGCGGCGTTGGTGGCGAGCCAGCTGTCGAGGGTGCCGACATCCAGGAGCTCGCCACTGAACTCGACCCCCACAACCTGTCCGGAGCGGGCCGCCCCGCGGATCGCATCGGTCAGCTGGATCTCGCCCAACGCTCCCGGCCCGGTCGTGGCCAGAGCCCGGAAGACGTCCTGGGTGAGGATGTATCGCCCCATGATCGCCAGGTCGCTGGGAGCGTCCTCTGGAGCCGGCTTCTCCACCACATCCGACACCTTGAAGACCGGGCCGTCGCCCTCGACGGTGGCGACCCCGTAGCGCGAGATCTGATCGCGCGGGCAGCGCCGCAGGGCCAGGACGGTGCAGCGGGTGGCTGTGTGCGCCTGGAGAAGCTGGGCCAGCAGGGGTGGGGACCCAGAGAACAGGTCGTCGGGCAGAAGCACAGCGACCGCCTCCTCGGTCCCAAGGCTTGGCGCGGCACAGAGGACCGCATGGCCAAGGCCGAGCGGTTGCAGCTGCTCCACGAACTCCAGATCCAAAAGATGGCCGATCGCCCGCACCCGATCGGCCATCTCCTGGTTGCCACGCTCGGACAGAAGTGACTCCAGGCTCGGGTCTGGGGTGAAATGGGCCCTGATCAGGTCCTTGCCAGGAGCGGTGACGATCACGGCCCGGTGTATTCCCGAGGCCACCGCCTCCTCCAGCCCCCACTGAATGGCGGGGCGGTCCCCAACCGGGACCATCTCCTTGGGCAGTGCCTTGGTGGCTGGCAGGAAGCGGGTGCCCAGGCCGCCGGCCGGCACCACCACCGTGCTCACTGCGCTCACAGGTGCGGATTCTACGGAGCAGCCGGCGAACTGGGCTGCCGCGATCTGCCTCAGGCGGTGATGCGAGCCTCGCGCTGGCGGAAGACGGCAAGTCCAACCACCACGCCCGCCGCCATGCCGCCCAGCCCCAGCCAGGCTGGCACCGGGACCTGCCGAGCCACCCGCAGCACCTCAGGCACAAGGTCTTCGCCTGGTCGGCGCAGATTGGCCTCGGACAGCGCCCGCTCGAAGATGTGCGCCCTGGTGGCTGGACGCAGGGGGCGCGGAGCCAGGGCGTCCACCAGCAGGACGGCCGTCCTGGCGATCGCTCGGGAGGTGGGGTCGTCGTCAGGCAGGCCCTGCTCGCCTTCCAGCCATCCCGCCAGATCGCCGGCCATGCGCTTCTCCTCGCGACTGGTCATCTCATCCCTCCTCGGGGCCCTCGGGCGGAGCCACCCTGAGCCGGGGGGCGAACCCGGCCTCGAAGTCGGGCCCCAGTCGCTTCTCAAGCGAGCGGAGAGCCCGGAAGACCAGCAGCTTCACCGCGCCCTCGCTCTTGTGCATCACCTGGGCCACCTCCCCGTTGCGGAGTCCAGAACCGAAGCGCAGCGTGATCGCCTGGCGCTGATCCGGAGAGAGCCGGCGCACCGCCGCCTGGACCCGACGGACCTGCTCGGATCTAACCGCCGCGTCCTCCGGCCCCTCGCCGGGATCAACCAGACCCTCGGGAAGCTCGATCCAGCCGGGGTGGCGATGGTCGCGAAGGACCAGGTTGGAAGCGACCCGATACAGCCAGGCCGAGTAGGGAACACCGCGCCACTCGAACTTCCCGATCTCGGCATAGGCGCGCATGAATGTGGTGGCGGTGACGTCCTCCGCACGTTCCCAGCTCCCGGTCTGGTGGTAGACGTAAGCGTGAATCGAGTCGACGTAGCGGTCATAGAGCTTGGCGAACGCGGTCGGGTCGGTCTTGGCGGACTCGACGAGATGGCGTTCCTCCTCCAATTCCTCCGGTGACCGGGGACCGCGCCTGTGTCCAGACGGTTTCTCGCCGCCCGTGGTGGGTCCCTTCACTGACGTCAATTCGGGCAGGCCGGACATGGTTACGCCTGGCTCGCGCCCGCCACCACCGGATGCAGAGGCAGCCCCAGGGCGCGGGCTGAGTCGGCGAAGGCCTCGAGCGCCCTGTCCAACTGCTCCTTAGTGTGGGTGGAGGTGACGATGGTGCGCACCCTGCCCTGGTCCCTGGCGACGGTGGGATACCCGATCCCCTGCGCGAATACCCCACGCTCGCGCAGCTGGTCGGAGAGGGCCATGGCGTGGCGAGCCTCGCCCACGATCACCGGGGTGATGGGGGTCTCGCTATGTCCGCAGTTGAAGCCGAGCGTGGTCAGCCCCTCCTTGAAATGGCGAGCATTCTCCCAGAGCCGCTGCTGACGCTCCGGCTCTGACTCCATCACATCGATGGCGGCGATGCAGGCCGCCACCACAGCCGGGGGATGCGAGGTGGAGAAGAGGAAGGGCCGCCCGAGATGTATCAGAGTGTCCCGAAGCTCCTGGGAGCCCGCCACGTAGCCGCCCAGGACTCCCACCGCCTTACTGAGCGTGCCCACCTGGATCGCGACCCTGCCCTCCAGCCCGAAGTGGTCGACCGAGCCTCTCCCGTTACGGCCGAGGACCCCGGAAGCGTGGGCGTCGTCCACCATCACCGCAGCCCCGAAGGCCTCTGCCCGTTCCACGATGGCCGGCAGGGGAGCGATGTCGCCATCCATGCTGAACACACCGTCGGTCACCACCAGGACCCGCCTGCGGCCGTCGCGTCGGGCCTCCTCCAGGCGCTGCTGCAAGGCATCCATGTCGCGATGCGGGAAGAGGTACCGGCCCGCCTTGGTGAGCCTGATGCCATCGATGATGCTGGCGTGGTTGAGAGCGTCGCTGACGACCGCATCCTGCTCTCCCAGCACGCCCCCCAGAACCGCCAGGTTGGCGGTGTACCCGCTCTGCAGGGTGAGGGAGGCAGCGGTCCCTTTGAAGGCCGCCAGCCTGGCCTCCAGCTCCTCATGAATCGACTGGGTGCCGGCGATGCTCCGAACGGCCCCGGACCCGGCCCCCCAGGCCCTGACGGCCTCGATGGCGGCCTGCTTGAGTCGGGGATGGGTGTTCAAACCCAGGTAGTTGTTCGAGGACAGGTTTATGAGGCGGCGGCCGCCTATCAGCACCTCGGCATCCTGCGGGCTGTCCAGCACCACCAGGGGTCGGAAGCGCCCCTCCTGGCGAAGTTGGTCCAGGTCCGCCCGCAAACTGGTGTCCAGATCACTCATTGCCATTCGCCCTCCGGAGGATAGAGAATCACCTTGCCCACGGCCCCGGCCCTGGCCAGTTGAGCCGCCTTTTCAAAGTCCAAGATGGAGACGCGGTCGGTCAGGATGGGGCTCACGTCGACCGCTCCCGAAGCCAGATATTCGGCGGTTCTGTCCCAGGTCTCAAACTGACGGCGGCCAGTCACCCCGTAGAGGGTCACACCCCGCATCACCACCAGGGTGGCCAGATCGACGGACGCCGGGGCGTCCCCCAGCCCCAGCAGGCTCATCCACCCCCCAGGTGTCATCACCCGCAGCGAGCTTTCGATGAGAGCGGGATGGCCCGACATCTCCAGGACCACGTCGGCCGTCCCGCGGCAGGCCCGAAGCAGACTCGTCTCCAGGTCGCCGGCGGCGGAAGTGTCCACAACCTGGTCGGCGCCCATGGCCTCGGCGATCCGAAGTCGGGCCGCGACCCGATCGACAGCCACCACCCTGGCCGCTCCCTCGGCCCGGGCGATCCCCACCGCCGCCAGTCCGATGGGGCCGCAACCTGTGACCACGACCACCCTGTCCCGCACCTGCCCCTGGGAGGCGGCATGGACGGCGTTGCCCATCGGCTCCTGAAAGGCCACCACCGCTGGGTCCAGGCCCTGCGGCGCGGGGCGGCAGTTGCGGGCGGGGACCACCACCAGCTCGGCGAAGGCCCCGTCGATGTCCACCCCCAGGATCCGGGTGTTCTGGCAGATGTGAAAGTCACCCCGCCGGCATTGGGCACAGGTCAGGCAGACGACGTGGGTCTCCACCCCCACCATCTCCCCCACCGCCAGAAGATCCACCGCGTCACCCAGGGCCAGCACCAGCCCCGCCATCTCATGCCCCATCACCCGAGGTGGCTGCACCCGCGCCCCCGCCCAGGGGTTCCAGTCCAGGATGTGGAGGTCGGTGCCACAGATGCCGGTCGCCACGGGTTTGAGCAAAACCTCGCCCGGTCCGGGGCGGGGGTCGACAACCTCCCCCAGGGCCGCCCCGGGGCCAGGACCACCCTTGACAACTGCTCGCAACGTCTTGCCTCCCTCGACCGGTGGTGGAGCAACCCTCCTGGCTAATCATGCAACTCACGGCTTCGCCCCAAGCCCGCCAGCTTCGAGGCAAGTCGACACCACCTGAGAAAGTGCCCAGGGAGAACAGGCGGAGCCACCCAGTGCCACTGGCAGATTGGTCCATGCGCCCGAGGCGATCCTGGCGTCCCGCGGGTGCCGAGGATCGGATATTGTGGCCAAGGGACGCCTTTCAGGCGCAGTGGAACAGCAGAGGAGGGAGGCCATGGTGCGCGCGTACATCCTTATGACCCTGGAGCCCGGCAAGGCGATGGACGTGGTGGAACGACTGCGGGGAGAGCCGGGAGTAGTCCAGGTCGATGCCATAACCGGCGAGTACGACGCCGTCGCCCAGGTCCAGGCGGAAGACGTCAAGGGGATCGGAACCCTCATCGTCGACCGCATCCAGAGCTTCAGCGGCGTCGCTCGCACCATCACCTGCCTGGCTGTGGAGTGAGGGGGGGACCCAGAACCACAGCTCGATCGACATCTGCGTGCGACCTGGCCGGCTCGGCGACCATCAGATCCCGAAAGTAGGCCCGGTAGAACCGTTACTTCCCAAGTTGGCCAAAGTCGGCCAAGACGGGAATCTGTTCACCCAGGCATGTGAGGCTGGGTTGTCGCCCCCGTAGCGGCGTAGGAGCATGGGAGCCACTTGCTTGACGGGTTGCCCCATCAGTCGGATGGCGGGGTGAGCAGCGGGCAGGTGTGAGAGCCCGGCTCTC
>JAJZJU010000018.1 GCA_021809895.1 bacterium | reverse complement strand
CCTGGAGTCGTGGTGGATCGAGGGGAGGGGGCACCAGGGTCCCTCATGGTCCCCGGGGCGGCTCCCGCCCAGTCCTTGCTTGCCCGGTCCGCCGCCAGGTCACGAACGCACTCGTCAAAGGTGCGGAGACTCAGGACAGAGGATCGGCGAACCCGTTCTCGCCGGCGCCGCCGATGAGATGGCTGCGAACCCGGCTCAGATGTTGGCGCATGGCGGCCTCAGCCTGCCCGGCGTCGCGCTCGCGGAGAGTCCGGAAGATCTCCCTGTGGTCTGCGCGGTACTGATCTCTGCGCTCCTCGGTGGAGCTGCGCTGCTTCAGACTTCCCCAGGCGGGATTGGTGCGGGCCGAGGAGATCATCTCGCCGATCCGGACCAGAAAGTTGTTGTGGGTCGCAGAGACCAGACTGCGGTGCATGGCTGTGTCCCACGCCTCCCACTCCAAGTAGTCTGCGGCCTGGTCGCCCCCCCGCAAGCAGCGTTCCATCTCTGCGAAGTCGGCGCTGGTTGCGGACATCACCACCAGGCGCATGATTCCCGGCTCCAGCAGGGCGCGTACGGTCATGATCTCGAAGGGACTGGTCTCCATCTGGCCGTCGGTTCTGATCAAGGCTGGGGCGGCGGGAGCCACGAACGTTCCTCGCCCGACCTGCCGGACGACCCGGCCCTCCGCCTCTAGGTATCCCAGAGTCCGCCGAACCGCAGCCCGACCGACCCCGGCCATCTGGGCCAACTCACGCTCCGTCGGCAGCCGTGCCCCCGGGCCGAGCGACCTCTCTGCTATCTGTCGCTCGACCATGTCGGCGACGATTGCTGCCGGATCTATCTGAGAACTCATGTGCCTCGACCAGATCCTATCATGTCCATGGTTGCAATTGGTTGTGCGTTGACCCCTGCTGGCGACCCCTCCGGGACTCGACCACCACGCCGTCATGGTCCGAGTTGAGGCCGGTGGCCAGGGTCCAAACAAGTCAGGGGGAGGCCAACTCTCGTACGGTCAGGTGGGGGTGTGCCCGAGATCCGATCGCGGCCGGCTTGGGCCCGCCGCTCGTGTCGCTTCCAGTGTGACTTGACAATGCCGCGAAGGCCGCCTAGACTTTCGGCCGCATGACCAAGACAACCAAACAGCCAAGGACGTACCGATTGGTCCGATTGGTGCGCCAGTGAGACTTGTCCGCTATGACCGTGGCGGGACCGCGAGCGTGGGGGTCCTGGATCCACAGGCCAACACCGTGGTTGACGTGGAGCCTGAGTCTGCCGGGATGGACGCTCTCATTCGCGCCTGGTCCCCCGACCTCGCCGAGCGCCTCTCGCAGGCGGCCCGGGGGGGCGCGGGCACACCCCTGGACCAGGTGAGGCTGCTCGCCCCTTGCCAGCCCGGCTCCCGAGAGATCTTCTGTGTGGGCAAGAACTACCTGGAACACGCCGCCGAATTCGAGCGCAGCGGCTACGACAGCGGCCCGGCCCAGGCCTCCGCCGGGTCTCCCTATCCCGTCATCTTCACCAAGGCTGCGAGCTCGGTGATCGGCCCAAACGACGGCATTCCCAATCACGCCGACCTGACCAGCGCCTTGGACTACGAGGCGGAGCTGGCGGTGGTGGTGGGGTTGGGGGGCCGCCTCATCGCCAAGGCCGACGCATGGGAGCACGTCTTCGGCTACACGGTCCTCAATGACGTAACCGCCAGAGACCTCCAGCGCAACCACCAGCAGTGGTTCCTGGGCAAGTCTCTGGATGGCTTCTGCCCGCTCGGGCCATGCCTGGTCACCCGTGACGAGGTCGACGCCAGCCAGCTGGCGGTGCGAGCCTGGGTGAATGGAGAGCTTCGGCAATCGGCGAACACCGCCGATCTCATCTTCGACATCCCCACCCTGATCGCCACCATCTCCGCCGGCATCACCCTGGAGCCCGGCGACATCATCGCCACGGGTACGCCCAGCGGCGTCGGGGCCGGCTTCGACCCGCCCCGCTTTCTCCGAGCCGGCGACGTGGTGACGGTCGAGGTAGAGCGGGTGGGCCGCCTGTCAAACCCGGTCGTGGCGGGCTGATGGCCAAGGGGCTCTCGACCGTGGCGGCTGGGAAGCAGCCCGGCCAGAGCCTGACCGCACCCGGCAAATTCACATTCATATCGCCAATGCGAAGAAGTGCCCTCCTCCAGCAGTGCCCTGCTGGAGGCAACCATTGCTAGGAGGAACGACAGTGCGCATACCGAGGTTGATGCTGGTCGCATCGGTGACCGCTCTGGGCGCGGTCGTGGCCGGCTGCGGCGCGTCCGCGACATCGGCCACCACCGCCAAGGGTCCGCTGGTGGTGGGTGGCGTCATCGCCATCACCGGCACCAGCAGCTTCGAGGGATCGAACCAGTCTGAGGGGATCCTGCCAGCGATCTACGAGATCAATCATGCGGGCGGAGTCCTGGGCCACAAGCTGGTGTACAAGGGCGTCGACACCAGGGGCGATCCAGCCGACGCCCTGCCGGCGGTGCAGCAGATGCTGGCCACCACCAGTAACCTGGTGATGGTGGCCGGACCCGGGACGGCGTCGGCTCCGACCATCGTCCCGGTACTGAACTCTGCTCACATCCCCATGACCGCGGTCGCCGGCGAGTCGGCCTACGACCAGAGCAAGTACCCCTACTTCTGGAGGCTGTTCCCACCCGACTCGGCCAACGGGACGGCCATGGCTCTGTGGGCCAAGCACAAGGGTTACACCAGAGTCGCCGCTGTTTTCGGCTCCGACCCGGGCTCGCAGGGCGACCTTCCCGGTGTCATTCAGAGCCTCAAGGCCCTCCACGTCTCGATCGTCGCCAACATCACCCTCACCCCGAGCCAGAGCTCATACCAATCGCAGGTAAACCAGCTGATCGCAGCCCACCCGCAGGTGATCATGACCGAGGCGCCCGCGGGCACCGCCGGCACCTTCTACGGCGAGCTGAAGTCGCTGGGTGGGCTGGTGCCGATCATTGGGACCGAGGCCATGTACACATCGCCTGTGCTCACGGCCATCAAGGGTGCGGTGGGCGCAACCGACTTCCAGAAGTATTTCACCGCCATGATCGCCGCCCCGTCCAAGCCCACGGCGGCTGTGACCGCCTGGAATAACGCCGTCAAGGGGGCCGCATCGCAGCTGCCGGTCTCGGCCAGCGTGGCCCAGATCAACCCATTCGCGATCACCTACTACGACGGCATGATCGGCATGGCGCTCGCCATGGTGGCGGCCAAGAGCACCAAGCCATCCGTGTTCAACAGCTACATGGCCAAGGTCTGCAACCCTGGGCCCGGCAAGACGGTGGTCTACACCTTTGCCCAGGGCGTCAAGGCCCTGAAGGCGGGCAAGCAAATCCAGTACTACGGAGCCACCGGCCTGATTGACTTCAACAAGTACCACAACTCCTATGGCAATCAGGAGGCCGTCACCCTGTCCCCTTCCGGAACCACCATCTCCCTGGGCACCGTGCCCGTCTCCGCCATCGAGGCTGTCAAGGTGAAGGGGGTCGCGTAGCTTGCCGGGACAGCTACTCTCATCGGTCGCCGACGGGATCGTGGTCGCCGCGATCCTGTCGGTGGCCGCCATGGGTTTCACCCTCCAGTTCGGCCTCACCAATGTCCTCAACCTGAGCTTCGGATCGGTGATGACCATTGGGGGCTTCACCGCCTACCTGCTGGAGGCGGCAAGGGTGAACCCGTGGCTCGGACTTCTGCTGGGCGGGGCCGCCGGGGCCGTGGCCACAGTGGTCCTCGGGCGCGGCGTGCTGAGACAGTACGCCCGGCGGCGCACCCAGCTGTTCGAGATGATGATGGTCACCCTGGGCATGTCCCTGGTGATCGACTACAGCATCCAGGCGATATCCCAAAACTCCATCTATAGCTACACCGTGCTCCAGGCCGCCCCGGTTCACCTGGGATCGATCGTGCTGACCCCGGTGCAGGTCGGGATCGTGATTCTCGCGATAGTCATTCTCGTGGTCGCCGAGGCAGCCCTCAAGTTCACCAAGATGGGCAAGGCGCTGCGCGCCACCGCCGTGGAACCCAGCCTGGCGCGTTCGTGCGGCATCCAGACCGGCCGCGTCGTGCTGATAACCTGGCTGGCCAGCGGCTTCCTCTGCGGCCTGGCAGGCGTCGTCTACATCATCAGCACTCAGAGCGTCGACTACACCACCGGGGAGCTGTTCCTTCCCCTCATAATCGCGGCCGCCATCCTAGGCGGAGTGGGATCACTGAAGGGGGCTGTGGGAGCGTCGCTGGTCATCGGCATCGTCACCGAGGTGGTGGCCGGACTCGGGGCTGGTGGTTACAGCACAGTGGCCGGCTTCGCGATCCTGGTGGTGGTCCTCCTGCTTCGGCCCGGGGCCGTGATCGCTGGCGACGAAGACCGCCAGCTAGTGCTATGAACATCAACCCTCGACCTCTGCGGTCCAACCCGGCGTCGCACCCTTGGTCCGGCCAGAAGGAGGCAGCATCCCGATGAGCGCTTGGGGCTTCTACGTCGCCACGCTTCTGATCTACTTCGCTGTCGACCTGCTCTCGGGGATCGCCCTCAACCTGCAGTTCGGCTACGCGGGAGTGGTCAACTTCGGCTACATCGTCTTCCAGGCCGTGGGGGCCTACGTGGCTGCGGTAGTGACCCTGGGGCCCAGTCTGGGGGCGGGGTCGTATCAGCAGTACATCCTGGGGGCGCATCTCCCATTCCCACTGGATCTGCTGGCCGCCACCGCCGCCGGGGCGCTCTTGTCGTTGCTGGTCGGGCTCTTCAGCCTGCGACGAATGCGCCGCGACTATCAGGCCGCGGTGCTTCTGATCGTCTCCCTGATCGCACTCCAGGTGGTATCGGCGGACGTCCCGCTGTTCAATGGCTCCAACGGACTGACCGGTGTCGGGTGGCCCCTCGGCCAACTCTTCGGAGTGACTGCCACTCAGTCTCCCTGGCTCTACACAGTGTGGTCACTGGTGGTTGTTGCCGTGGTCTTTGTCGGCGTGAGCTGGTTGTCCCGCTCACCCTGGGGGCGCTCGCTGCGGGCGATGAGGGACAACCAGGGCGCGGCCTCGGCCATGGGCTTGAACATCACCTCGCTGCGCCTGCAGGTCTTCGTCATCGGAGGGGCCATCGCCGGTCTCAGCGGGGGGCTCTTGGTGGAGTACATCGGCGCCTGGTCTCCAGGGGCCTGGGGCTACGCTGAGACCTTCGTAATCTTCACCGCCATCTTCGTCGGTGGCGTCGGCAACTACCGTGGGGTGGTGCTCGGGGTCCTGCTGGTGCCGGTTATCTTTCTTGAGATCCCGCGCTTTCTGCCCGCCATCGGCTACCCGGGCCTGACCGCCTCGTTGGAGTGGGTGGTGATAGGGCTGGCCTGGATGCTCTGCATCTTCTTCCGTCCCCGCGGAATCCTACCCGAGCGCCGACTCCATGTCACTCCACCGGGCGCGCTCGAGCCCGGTGCCCTGCAGCCGGAGGCGGCGCCCCGATGAGTGCTGCCGGACAGGGCCAGAACCTGACCTTCGCCACTGATCGAGAGGGGACCAGTGCCAAACCCGAGAACCAGGGTCAGCCGGTCTTGGTGGCGAAGGACGTGGTGGTCGACTACGGGGGGGTGCACGCGGTCAACCGGGTGTCGCTGTCGGTCGCGGCCGGCGAGGTGTTGGGAATCATCGGACCCAACGGGGCCGGGAAGTCCTCATTTCTGGCCGCCCTGGGCGGCCAGGTGCGACGTGCCAGCGGGACCATCAGTCTCGACGGCCACGAGGTAAGCGGTCTTCTGCCCCACCAGCGGGCGCGGCTGGGGCTGGCACGCACATTTCAGACCACCAGTGAATTCTCCAGGATGACAGTCTTCGAGAACCTGGTGACCGCCGCGGAGGGGGACACCGGTTCATCCCTGAAGGCGGTGGTGCTTCATCCTCGTCGTACCGCGCAGCGCGAACAGGAACTGGTCAGCCACGCCTGGGAGGTCCTGGAGCGATTCGAGATGACTCAGGTTGCCAACCTCTACGGCGGCGAGTTGAGCGGGGGCCAGCGGCGATTGGTCGAGATCATGCGCTGTTTGATGCGCCGACCGAAGGTACTCCTGCTGGACGAGCCGATGGTGGGAGTCGCTCCCCATCTGACCGGCAAGCTCATCTCCGACCTTCGCGGCATCAGTCGGGACGGTCTCGCCATCGTCGTGGTCGAGCACGCCATGGAGGTGGTCCGCAAGCTGTGCGACCGGGTGATGGTCATGGCCTTTGGGGAGGTGATCGCCAGCGGCACCTTCGAGGAGGTGGCGCAGGATGCAACCGTGCAGTCGGCCTACCTCTCCTAGCCAGATCGTGACAGCAACAGGCCCTGTGGAGGCGCATCGCCCGTGACAGACCGCGAAACCCCGTTCTTATCAGTCACCGGACTCACCGCCGGATACAGCCGGGTGCCGGTCGTCCGGGACGTGTCGATCCAAGTGGGGCTGGGCGAGGTGGTGGTGGTGGTGGGACCCAACGGAGCTGGCAAGAGCACCCTGGTCAAGGCCGTCACGGGCGAGCTGCCGGCCATGACCGGCTCGGTGCGGCTTGGCGACCTCGACATGACCTCCATGCGGGAGGACGAGCGCATGCGTCACGGCATGGGATACGTGCCCCAGCTGCATGACGTGTTCCCGACCCTGACAGTGCAGGAGAACCTCGAGATGGGAGCCTACCGCCTCAGCAAGGCCGACACCCGGCAACGAACCGAGTTCGCCCTGGACACCTTCCCGGCGCTTCGCGCGCTGCGGCGGCGAGTGGCCCGTGCCCTCAGCGGGGGCGAGCAGAAGATGCTGGGAGTGGCCAGAGCACTGATGGCCGACCCCCGCCTGCTCATTCTCGATGAACCCACCGCCAACCTGTCCCCCCAGGTGGCCGCCCACGTCCTCAACGACATCGTCACCTCGCTGGCACAGCACGGGCGGGCTGTCCTATTAATAGAGCAGCGGGTCGCCATGGCCCTGGAGATCGCGAAATGGGGCTACGTGCTCACGGATGGCCAGGTCCGTCTGGACCAGAGCGCACAAGACCTGGCCCAGATGCCTGACCTCGGGACCCTCTTCCTCGGGATGACGGCGGGCTCATCCGCCAAGGTGGCCGAGTGAGGAGAGCTCCCGCTGACCCACCCCTGGCTGCAGGCCACAGTCGGCGCGAACAGGCTCGGTCGTGAGCACCACTGATACCCAGGGCCAAGTCCGGAACCACGGCCTGCTGATCGACGGCAGTGAGGTCGCGGGAGAGGAGGACCAGCTGGAGATAGTCAACCCCGCCACCGGTAGCCGGCTGGCGCTGGTCGAAGCCGCCTCACCAGGCGACATTGGGAAAGCGGTGGAGTCAGGCGCCCGGGCGTTCGAGGAGGGGGCCTGGAGCGAGCTCCCAATTCAAGAGCGAGCCTTGACTCTGAATCGGTTCGCTGCGCTCATCGAGTCCCATCTTTCCGAGCTCTATGAGCTCGAGGCGACCAACAACGGCCGGCCCATCGCGGAAACCAGGGCCCAGATCGGACGTCTTTCCGAATGGTACCGATACAATGCCGCACTACTGCTGGCGGATCGTTCGGCGGTGGTGCCGATGCCGGGCCCATACCACTCGTACGTGAGTCGCTTTCCGGTAGGGGTGGCAGGGATACTCGCTTCCTTCAACCACCCTCTGATGATCGCTTCGAAGAGCCTGGCGCCGGCCCTTGCCACCGGCAACTCCGTAGTCCTGAAGCCCTCTGAGCAAACCCCTCTTACAGCCTTGGCGCTCGGGCACATGGCCCTCGAGGCCGGGATCCCCAGTGGAGTGCTCAACGTTGTCCCCGGTCGCGGACCGACGGCCGGAGCGGCCCTCGCCGCCCATCCCAAGGTTGGCAAGGTGACCTTCACGGGAGGCACCCAGGTGGGCCGGCAGATCGCCTTGGCGGCGGCCAACCGGTTCGCCAAGTGCACAGTGGAACTGGGGGGCAAGACCCCCGTGATCATCTTTGAGGATGCCGACATAGAGGCGGCGGCAAGAGGGGCCGCGTTCGCGGCCTTCATAGGAGCCGGGCAGACCTGCATCGCCGGCAGCCGCTTCTTGGTCGACAGCCGCATCCACGCCGCCTTCCTGGCTGCCTTCGTACGGGTGGCGCGTGGCCTCCGCATCGGTGACCCTCGAGATGAACGAACCCAACTCGGCCCCGTCATCTCGGCTCGGGCCTGCGACCGCATCCTCGGCCACGTGGCCCGTGGCATAGCCGAGGGTGCGACTTTGGAGACGGGCGGGCGGCGGGCCCAGGTTGCTGGCTGCGAGGGTGGGTATTTCGTGGAGCCCACAATCCTGTCGGGAGCAAGCAACGACATGGCCATCTCCCGCGAGGAGATCTTCGGACCGGTGGCGGTGGTCATTCCCTTCACTGGTGAGCAGGAGGCGGTGAGCATGGCCAACGACTCCGCCTTCGGCCTGGGCTCCGCGATCTGGACCAATGATGTCGCGCGGGCCCACCGCGTGGCTGGGAGACTTCGCTTCGGCATGGTGTGGGTCAATGACCACCACCGCTTGGATCCGAGTTCCCCCTGGGGAGGGGTTCGTGAAAGCGGCATTGGCCGGGAAGGGGGATGGGAGTCCTTCCACGACTTCACCAATGTTCGGGCAATCACCATCCGCACGGCCGAAGAGGCGGTGGACTGGTACGGCGGCGCGACCTCGAGGTTGAACTAGGTGGCCGCCGGTCTCAGCGTCGATAGCGCCCGCGAGGAAGTGGTAACCGTGCGGATCTGCCGGCCGCCGGACAACGCGTTCAGCACGGACATGTGCCACGACCTGTCGGAGTTGTTGATGCGCCCGCCACACGGTGCGCACCTAGTGGTACTGGAAGGCAGCGAGGGGGTTTTCTGCCGCGGGCGTGAGCGCGCAGCCGATACCAAAGGGGCGGCGGCAACGGTGGACGCACTCCGCCAGGTCACCCAATCCCTGCGTGACAGCTCGCTCGTGACCATCGCCAAGGTGAACGGCGACGCCGCCGGCTTCGGGGTGGGACTGGCCGCCCTCTGCGATGTAGCAGTGGCCTCGTCCCGGTCCCGGTTCTGGTTTCCGGAGATCACCCACGGCTTCGCCCCGTCCCTGGTCCTCAGCTGGCTGCCACGGGTGGTGGGTCGCCGTCAGGCCTTCTGGCTTGCTGCCACCGGATCGGTTCTCAGCGCGGGGGAGGCAGAGCAACTGGGGTTGGTGAACGTGGTCACCACCTCGGATAATCTGGATGCGACCACGAGTTCGATGGTCGAGTCTCTGCTGAGCAGTCCCCCCCGGGTGCACTCCGATATCAAACGAGACCTGCGCGACTTCGAGCAGGCTTCGGCTGGCACCGCGGGTCTGATGGCAATCGACCGCCTGCTGATCTCGACTCTCACCGGGCTGGGGGACGGGGCCCAAGGCACCAGACGCTGAAAGCGCTGGGGGTGGGGGAGGGGTGCGGTCTGGGGGCGAGATAAGCTGAGTTCGGTCGGAGAGCTGTGGGGCGGTGTGGGGCTGAGCAAATTTCAGCCGCAATGCCCCTGTAGGGCCCAGCTCTCGGGCTCGCCAACCGGCGACAGCTAACATGCTGGCAGCCATTGGGCCATGGGTCGAGCGCAACAAGGAGGAGCTTCGCGATGGCCGAAAGTAGACCAGCCAAGAAGGGCTCGCAGCAGTCCGCCCGAGGAAGCACCCCTGAAAACGCCAAGTTCTCCGCCGAGGAGCGGGCCGCAATGAGGGATCGCGCTAGGGAGTTGAAGGCGGAGGCGGCCAGGGCGGATGGGGAGACCGAATTGCTCGCCGCGATCGCCAAGATGGCGCAACCGGACCGGGTGATCGCGGAGAGGGTTAACACCCTCATCAGATCAGCGGCGCCCGCCCTGGTGCCCAAGACCTGGTACGGGATGCCCGCCTACGCCAAGGACGGAAACGTGATCTGCTTTTTCCAAAATGCGGGCAAGTTCAAGGCCAGATACCAGACCCTTGGCTTCACCGACCGGGCCAATCTGGACGAGGGCGCCATGTGGCCGACCACATTTGCCATATCGGAGCTCACCAAAGCAGAAGAGGCAAGAATCGTCGAGCTGGTGAACAGGGCGGTCGGCTGAGGCCGCCTCGAGTCACGCCGACTGCCAAGGGGGGTGAGCTGCTCTGGGGATCGGGAGGCACCGCCCCGATCCTGCAACGGATGAGCCGAGCGATGTCCCTGCCTTCACCGCCCGGTCCCCAAAGGACGGCTCACCAAGGAGTGGCGGTCTGTCGTGCCAGCCACGCCCGCAGGGATCCGGGGGGGCCCGGGGAGCGCGCTCCAACTTCGGCCTGGGTGCTCCTCCCAGGAGGCGAGGGAACTCGGCCCGCCGTCGGCTGCCAAACGGCGGGGATTCCGAATACACCCAGGGGGGTATACAATTACCGAAGCAAGCCATACCCCAGGGGGTAATTCGAGGAGATCATGGCCACCGTCAACCTCACCGCAGCAACCTTCTCCAAGACCGTGGAGGAACCGGGAATCGTCCTGGTCGACTTCTGGGCCGCGTGGTGCGGTCCATGCCGTGCCTTCGCCCCGGTCTTCCAGGCGGCCTCCGACCAGCACCAGGAGATGGTGTTCGCCAAGGTGGACACCGAGGCTGAGCCGCAGCTGGCGGGATCGATGGGAATCAGGTCGATCCCCACCCTGATGGTCTTCCGGGACGGGATCCTGGTGTTCTCCGAGCCGGGGGCGCTGCCGGCCCCCTCCCTGGCCCGCTTGATCGAGGCGGTGGAGGAGCTCGACATGGACTCGGTGCGCGCTGAGATCGCGGCCAGAGAGGAGGCCTCGGAAGCCGTCTGATCGCAGGCCGGGCAACCGGGCTCGGCGCTCGGATCAGGACCCCAGGTCGGAGACCAGATGCTGGTCGTGGAGCTGGTCTCCGATCTCGGCGGGGACGGGCTGGCGGGCGACCTTCCAGTTGGGGACTGGGCGCGCGGGCCGCGGCACGGTACATCTACCTGCGCGGCCCCGACGATGTTGCCGGTTTGCGGCGGATGTCGCTCTGACTGCGCGATCCTGCCTGCGTGTTCTGGGTGGCCGCCGACGCGGAGCATCTGGGCCGCGGGGAGCTGGCGGATGGATCAGCGGATCTGGCGAATACGCTCACCTTGCCAGCTGCGGTCAGCCGTCCAGACCGCGGCCTCAAGTCGATGGCCCAGGGCCAGGCACAGACGGTCCGCCAGCGAGAGCGTTTCACCGCTGACCCATCGCCGCGCGGCCCACTCTGCATCCGCTTGCGTAACCGGCTCGATGGCGAGGTCATAGCTGGTCAATAGAGATCGGGCCAGCTCCCAGCTTCTGGCGTGGGCCAGGATCTTCTGATTGACCTCTGACCAGTTTGCCGCGGCACAAACACCACCGGCCTCAAGGGCCGACTCGACCAGATCGGCTCCAGCCTCACCTTCCAGGAAGGCGAGCAGCGCCGAGGAGTCGAAGACGTTCAAGAATGGTTGTCGGTGGCGGCCTCGGCCCGGCGCTCGCCGAGCAGCTCGCCGACCAAGTCCAACCCAGCGAGATCGGCCCGGACCAGCTCTCGCAGCTGCTCTTTGGTAACCATCACCAGTCCGCGATCAGTCTCCAGGAGGCTGAGCCTGGTGCCCTTGGAGATCCCCGACCTCGCTCGCAGTTCGGCCGGTATCACGAGACGTCCCCGGTCACCCATCGTGACATGATAGTTCCCACGCACATCAGGACCGTACCACATCCATTGGCTTAGTGGGACTTACTGGCCGGGCGGGGCCCGGCGCGCCTCTTTCACGCGCCGAATCACCATGGCGGAAATGGGAGCGGGTCCCCGCCGCCGGCGGGCTCCTCGGTGGACGCGGCCCCCAGAGTGAGAGCAGATGCGCCGCCTCAGACCAGCTCCTGGAACTCCGGGAAGTACCGGCTGATGGTGGAGAGGTCGAAGGCGTGGAGGATGGAGGAGGGAGGCTCACGCTCGAGCAGGAAGCGGAAGCTGGCTCTGACCAGCTCCTCCACGCCGCGGCCGTGGCCATAGCGCACCAGCTCCTCCTCGGTCACTCGCACCAGGTGGCTGGAAGTCCCCCTCGCCTCCTGGATCTCGACCTGGCACGAGAATCCGTCCTTGGTGGGGATCGATTCCACATTTATCTGTGTTGCCAAGATGCGCTCCTAGGGCCTTGTTCCTGCAGTCAAGCTACCAGCAAAAGGGTCGTCCTGCGGCAGCCGGACCGCGACCGGCCGCCGCGCGCGTGGGTCACGGTGGCCCGGGTCGCATCAGGTCGGATAATCCGTGCAACTGGAGTGCTGAGCTCAAGGAGGGACCGTGATCTGGCGTCCAGCCCAGGCGCCCAATGACCGCGGCGTGGCGCCCGGCCGTCCTCGCCCTCGGCCGTCCCCGGATTCCCTGGACCTCATCAGCATCCGCCTGCTGCTGGCCGTGGAGCAGCAGGGCAGCATCAACCGGGCCGCCGCCGCCATGCACATGACCCAGCCCTCCGCCAGCGCGCGTCTGCGGCGTTTCGAGCGGATCGTCGGGACCGCATTGCTGGAACGCAGAGCCGATGGCAGCCGCCTCACCCCAGCGGGCCGCCTGATAGCGGAGTGGGCGGGCGAGGTCGCCAACGCCGTCGAGGGTCTCAGCGCCGCCATCGGATCGCTCTCCCAGGGCACCGTGCATCCCCTGCTGGTGGCCGCCAGCCTCACCATCGCCGAGCACCTGTTGCCGGCGTGGCTGGCGGCGCTGGCAGAGCGCCTGCCGGAGGCGGATGTCTACTCATTCGTGGGAAATTCGGCGGCGGTGTGCCAGCGGGTGGCGTCGGGAGAGGCGGCCCTGGGCTTCATCGAGAGTCCCGATGTGCCCCCCTCGCTGACGGTTGCCACCTTCACCACCGACGAGGTGGTGGCAGTGGCGGGTCGTGCTCATCCCTGGAATGGAGTGGGGGAGGCGGTCGCGGTGGCGGACCTGCTGGCCGGGCCGCTGATCGTCCGCGAGCCGGGGTCGGGCACCCGATCCGCCGCGGAATCAGTGCTGGGAGACCTGTCCCAGCGGGCGGGCCTGATCGAGGTGCAGTCCTCCGTGGCCGCACGAGCGGCGCTGGCGATGGGCCGAGCCGTGGCGATCCTCAGCGCCCTCTCGGTGGCGGAGGACATCCGCGCCCAGCGCCTGGTGCTGATCCCGGTGGAGGGGTTCCCGGTGGTCCGCGCCCTGCGGACTGTCTGGCGTGGACGCCCGCCCCGCGACCCGGTGGCTGTGGCGCTGCTCGACATCGTGGGCGGGCCGCGGCCCCGCTGAGGCGGGTCTGGTCCGGTTATAGGCCAGGGCTATATGGGCCTTAGCCATTTGCCCTCTTCCGAAGCGTGGGGCGGGCCAGGTACCGTCGGGGCATGAGTTCCCACGTTCTATCCCGGACCCGGCGGCGACTGCCCTGGCTGCTGTCTTCCCTCGACCACCCTCATGAGTTAGTCGGATATGTCGGTCCCAACTGGTACGCCGCCGTGATGGGCACGGGCATCGTCGCCAACGCGGCCATGACCCTTCCCTGGCATCTGGCTGTCCTCCATGTGCTGGCATTTCTGGTTTGGCCGGCCGACCTGCTCCTTCTGGTCGCTCTCACGGTGGCGGTGGCGCTGCACTGGACCCTCCATCCCGCCACCGCGCGCAGCCATGCCTACGACCCAACCATGGCGCAGTTCTATGGCGCGCCGCCGATGGCGTTGCTGACAGTCGGCGCGGGGGCGGTGCTGGTGGGGAGGAGCTGGCTGGGCCTGCCCCTGGCGGTCGATCTCGACTGGGTGCTGTGGGGGCTGGGCACCGTCACGGGGCTCATCGTTGCCATCGCAATTCCCTACCTGATGTTCACCCGCCACGACATCGCCGCGGACGGGGCGTTCGGGGGCTGGATCATGCCTATCGTGCCGCCCATGGTCTCGGCGGCGACGGGGGCGCTGCTGATCCCATATGTGGCCTCCGGGGCCATGCGGGAGACCTTCGTGTATGGCCTGTACTCCATGTTCGGGATGTCCCTGGTCGTGTCCCTCACGGTCATCACCATGCTCTGGTCACGGCTGGTCCACCACGGCGACCCCGGGACCGCCCGCTCGGCCACGCTCTGGATCGTGCTGGGCCCTTTGGGACAGTCCGTCACCGCCGCCACCTCCCTGGGCGGAGCCGCCCACCTGGCGCTCCCCTCCCGACTCGCGTCCGGGATGGACGTGATGGCGGTTCTCTACGGGGTCCCGGTGTGGGGCTTCGCGACCATGTGGGTGGCCCTGGCTACGCTGCTGACGGTGCGCGCGGTCCGGCGACACTTTCCCTTCGCCCTGACCTGGTGGAGCTTCACCTTCCCGGTCGGGACCTACGTCACCGGCACCAGCGGGCTGGCCCTGCACACCGGCCTACCGGCATTCGCGGTGGCCTCGGTGCTGGCCTATCTTGGACTGTTGGGCGCCTGGGCCGTGGTGGCGGCCCGGACCGTGTACGGCGGGGTGCGTGGAGATTTGCTGCTCCGGCCGGCTGAGCTGCAGCTCGCCCCGGAATAGGCCCTGCGGCATCTGGCCTTTTTGGGTCGGTCCGTGATCGAGCCCCGATCGGGGGGATGTGCGATCCGCCGGGCCGCACCCCGGGGGGGCTCGCGAATCTGCCAGACGCCGTAGTCATGTGGCTCGAAGGACTGGGCGGACCACAGGGCCGCGGCCGAGGGACTTACGTCTGGTGGCCAGTCCTGCCGCGGGCACGACTCTAGAGCAACTGGCGGAGCTGTTCTCCAGGAGCACCGGCAAGCAGAGCAGCAGCCGCGAGTACCGGGGCGTGCTGCTCTCCTTTTGCCGCTTTGCCAAGGAGCAGGGCATCGTCTTTTGCTCGGAGCTGGACTTTCCCCTGCTCCTCTCATATCAGGCGAGCCTTGCCTGGCTGGCCCCTTCCACCAGGCGCCACCGGCTGCTCTTCCTGCGCCAGTTCCTTCGTTTTGCGGAGCGCTCCCGGCTGGTCCGCCCGGGGCTGGCAGAGGGGCTGCGGGTGCAGCCGGCCCCTCCCCACCATCCCCGCCCGGCGCTCTCACTGGAAGACTCGCTGCGACTCATCTCAGCCGCCCCGGACCGCAGAGCCGGCCTTTTGGTTTTGCTGCTGCTGGGGACCGGAGCTCGGATCTCGGAGCTGCTCCAGTGCGATGTCTCCTGCTACCAGGACGGCCTGCTCTATCTCTCCGGCAAGACCGGGACCAGGGCGGTCCCCCTGGCCCGGAGAGTACGCTCCCAATTGGAGGCGGAGCTCCTGGCCCGGGGGGAGCACGATGGCTCAGCCCCGCTCTTCGCCTCTCGTCAGGGGCGGCTCTCGGACCGCCGCGCCAGGGAGATCCTCGCCGACTGCTGCCGGCTGGCCAACCTGCCTCTCCAGAGCCCTCACGACCTCCGCCACGCGGCCTGCGCTAGGTGGCTGCGGGCGGGGATTCCGTTGGTGGTCGTCTCCAGGACACTCGGCCATTCGCGTCCGTCGACGACCCTGGACCACTACGGCTCGGTGACCGCTCACGATCTGGAGCGCGGGCTTTCCGCGGATCCCCTGGAGCAGGGACTGGCGGAGCCCCCGCCGTGGGTTGCGCTCCAGCAGTGAGCGCTGAGCCAGTGCTCTCGTGAGGACCGTGACGAGCCAGGGCTGCGCCGTACCACCCGGTGGATCACGGCCGGGCGGGGAACAGCGCGCGTCCGGTCGGGCTCGCCCGCGGCTGTCCGGCCCTGTGCTCGAAAGGGCCGCGGTGGTTGGGGACGGTGGGGGCGCCGGCCGGGAAGGGGGCCACCTCGGACGCGGGCTTCCCACGGCACGTCCCGGGGCGGCCGGGATCAGAGGCCCAGCAACCGCTCGGCGTTGGAGTGGGCGATCTTCTCCAGATCGGTGGGGCTGAGCGGCGCTGCCGTCAAGAAGGCGGTCGCCCCGGAGCTGTCCGAGAATGGGTGGTCGACCGAGAACAGCATTCGGTCGGCGCCCACCACCATCAGCGCGCACAGCAAAGGCGGGGTGGTGGTGTAGCCGCAGGTGGTCACGTGCACATGCTGGCGCACGGTCTCGGCCACTGTCGCGGAGAGGCCCTGGGCCACCGGGGTCAGCCGCTCATCGGCTCGGGCCAGGGAGAACGGCAGCATCTCTCCCATGTGGCCGACGATCACCTGCAGGCCGGGGAACCGCTCGAAGACCCCGTTCACCACCATCCTCAGCACGTGCAGACCGCACTCGGAGTGCCAGCCCCAGGCCGAGGTCGAAAGGGCAGCCGCCACCTTGGGCTCCAGGCCGGAGTAGTACGCCTGGCGCACCGCTGGGGGCGGAGGGCCGGGATGGAGGTAGATCGGGACGCGAAGCCGCTCGGCGGTGGCGAGTACCTCTGCCATGGATGGGTCGTCCAGGAAGACCCCGTGGGTCTGGCCGTGGATCATGGTGCCCACCATCCCCAGCTCGAGCACCGCTCGGGACAGCTCATGGGCGGCGGCCCCTGGGTCGGATGTGGGCAGCGTGGCGAAGGCGCGAAAGCGGCCCGGATGGGCTGCCACGGTGGCCGCCATCAGGTCATTGAGGTCACGGGAAACGGCCAGCGAGCGGGCGGCTTCCAGCGCCTGGACCTCGTAGGCCAAAGCGGAGAGGACCTGGACCTCGATCCCGGCCGCGTCCATGATCCGCAGCCTGCCCTCACCCAGGTCATCCAGGGCGTCGCCGGTGCCGCGAAGGCTGGCCTCGTCCATGCCGATTGCCGAGACCACGTCCTTGGGCAGTAGGTGCTCCTCCAGGGCGATGATCCGCATCGGTCCATTCTATGGATGCCTCAACGGTCAGTCCCGGTTGCTCAGACTGGCGCTGCAACCGCGGTCGGAGCCCGGCGGGCGCAGCGCCCACCCATCGACTCGGAGCCGGGCTTGATCGGATGGGAGCTGGTCTCGGTGCCGGTTCCGCCTCACCAGGCGCCCCACGCATACCCGGCGCCATCGACCGAGGGCCCGATGTCCGCTTTGACCGGAGCTGGCCAGGGTGGGGCGTGATGGTAGCTCTCCGGCTCAGGCGAAATGGCCATCCCCGGGCCGAAGGCGCTGCGAAGGGGCCGCGCCGGCTCCGCCGCCTCTCTTGGGCTCACCCCCGCAATCGGCGCGGCTCGCGCAATCGGGTCCGGGCCGCCCGCTGGCTGGCCCCAGCGCTCTCGGATGCCGGTGTCTATGAGTTCCGCCGCGAGCTGACCTACATATGCCAGTGGTACGGTTGCGAATTGGTGGTGGCCGACCGCTGGTAGCCCAGCTCCAAGACCTGCGCTGTGTGCGGGACAGTCCACCAGGAGCTGTCGCTCTCGGAGCGGACCTACCGCTGCCAGAGCTGTGGCGTGGTCCTGGATCGGGACCTCAACGCCGCGATCAACCTCGCCGGGCGGGCCCGTCCAGCCGTCACCGCCAGTGCGGCGGAGACGTTACCCGCCTGTGGCTCCGACCGTAAGACCGGGCCTGGTCCGGCTGGTGGCTGGGAGGCAAGACCCCGGATCGCCCCCGGGCCAACCGGCCCTACCGGTGGTCCTCACCCCCGTGACCCATTTGTCACGATTTGAGGAATGGCTCGTCCGGAGCCGGTTCGAGGTTGATCGCCGTGGCAGCCTGTGCCAGAGCGGCCAAGTGTTCCTCCACGCCTCCAAGACCGGCCCGCATGGTGCTGATGGACACGTGGGTGGCGCCCGCCTCCGCCCATGCGCGCACCTCCTGAGCTATGCGCCCAGCTCCCTCCCTGGTCCAGCTGACCACCCCCTCCATGCCGATGCGGCCCGGGTCCCGGCCGGCGCTGACTGCTCCCTCTTTGACCAGAGATCTGGCCCGCTCGAGTTCGGGGCCGGGGTCGGCCTGGGGGAACCACCCGTCAGCCAGCCGCCCCGCGCGCCGCAGCGCTGCCGGGCTGGAGCCACCGAACCAGATCGGGATGGGGCGCTGCCTGGGCGGTGGGGCCAGGCCCGCCGCCGTGATCCTCTCGTGCTCGCCGCGGTGGGTGACCGCGGCCTCGGTCCACAGACGACGCAGCAGCACGACCTGCTCCTCCACCCGTCGGCCCCGGTCGTTGAACGACTTCCCCAAGGCCTCGTACTCGACGGGATTCCAGCCCAGTCCGACACCCAGCCGGAGGTGACCTCTGGTGAGAATGTCGATCTCGGCCGCCTGCTTGGCGACCAGCGCTGTCTGCCGCTGGGGCAGGATGATGATGCCGGTCACCAGCTCCAGAGACGTGATCGCGGCCAGGTAGCCGAACAGAACCATCGGCTCGTGGAAGGTGTGACTGAGGTTGTAGGGTCCGCGGAGCTCACGGTGGACCGCTGGATCAGCTCCGAGCACGTGGTCATAGGCGAGGATGTGCCTGTATCCCAGGCCCTCCACTCCCCGTGCGTAGGCGGCTATGGCCGCCGGATCTGCACCGATCTCGGTCTGCGGCAGGACGACACCGACTCTCACCGGATGCCGGGGACCAACTGGGCTGGGTCCGGGACCCGGGGACCAGCGAACAACACGAGGGGGACCACCAGGCGATCAAGGCGGGCGTGTCCGATCCGCTCTTGAGCGGCTGGTGAGATGGCGGTCTGGGGCTCTCCCGGGGCGGCGGCGCTGGGAGCGTTGCCGTGGATCTCGATGATCCGCGGATGAGTCGTCTGATCCCCACGGACAGCCCCGATCTGTGCAAGCACCGCTCGGCAACGGTCCAGGCCGTGGGCTGCCGGGACCTGCTCCCCCGCGTGGGCCCACTTGATCACAACTGGACGACGCGAACTGGTCATGCCCCCTGGAGGCCGAAATAGGCTCGCCTCAGGGAGTCGTCGGCCTGCAGCTCGTCGACTGTGCCCCGGAAGCGGCGGCGGCCACCCTCGATGACGTAGACGCGCTGGGCCAGCGCCAAGAACTTCATGTTCTGCTCCACCACCAACAGGGCCGGTCCGGTCTGGCCCATGGTGCGCGCCAGAGCCTCCACCACGCTGTTCACGTAGACCGGGGACAGCCCGGCCGAGGGCTCATCCAGCACCAGCAGCTTAGGTTCCGCGACCAGTGCCTTGGCCACTCCCACCATCTTGCGCTGCCCACCGCTCAGCTTCCAGGCCGGACCACGGCGGGTGCGCGCGACCTCGGGGAACAGCTCGCACAGCTCCTCGATGCGGCGCCGCACCCGGCCGCGAGGCAGGCTGTAGCCACCCATCAGCAGGTTCTCCTCCACGGAGAGCTCGGGGAAGATGCCGACCTCGCTCATGTAGGCGATGCCGGCGCGCACCCGCTGGCTGGTGCGCATGCCCTCGATGCGCCGGCCGAAGTAGGAGATCGACCCGGTCCGCGCCGGCAGCAGTCCCATCAGGGTTCTTAGCAGTGTCGACTTGCCGGCGCCGTTGGGGCCGAGCACGACCACGCTCTCCTGGGCCCCGATCTCCAGGTCGAAGTCCCAGAGGACCTGCAGCGAGCCGTAGCCCGCGCCGAGCCCCTCCACCCTAAGGCATGTCTCCATCTGCTCAGGCACCCAGGAAGACCTCCACCACACGGGGATCCTGCGATGCCTCCTCGAGGGACCCGGCGAAGATGGCGGCCCCCGCGTTGAGGACCACCACCCGGTGGGTCACCTGCCTCACGAAGCCCATCAGATGTTCAACCACCAGCAGGGCTCGGCCCGCAGCGGCCAGCCCGCGCAGCAGCTCCGCAGCCCCGTCCAGTTCGTCGTGGCGCATTCCCGCCGCCAGCTCGTCGACCAGCAGGACGTCGGGTCCGGTGGCGAGGGCGCGGGCCAGGTCGAGACGCTTCTGCTCGCTGGAGTTGAGGCTCTCGGCGAGCAGGTTGCCCTTGCCCCCCAGCCCGCAGAGTTGGAGGATCTCGTCCTCACTCTGGCCGGGGTTGCGGCCGTGACGAAGCGCCACCGAGACGTTCTCCCTGAGGGTCAGCGTCCGGAAGGGGCGGGGGGTTTGGAAGGTGCGGTTCAGGCCCAGTCGGACCAGCCCCTCTGGGGCAGATCCGGTGGCGTCGTGGCCCATCACCTCCACGCGTCCAGCGGTGGGACGGTAGACCCCGCTGATGACATTGATGAGGGTGGTTTTGCCTGAGCCGTTGGGGCCCAGCAGGCCGACGACCTCGCCGCGCCGCAGCTCGAGGTCCACCCCTGCCAGGGCCGGCAGCCCACCGAAGCTTCGGGTGAGCCCGCTGATGCGCAGGGCGGGGCTATCGTCCACGGCGCAGCCTTCTCAGCCGGATGGAGAGCAGCCCGTTGGGCAGGAACAGCACGATCAGGACGATCAGGACGCCATAGATGAGCTGGAACTCCTGGGGTTGGGAGACCCCGATGTAGTTGTAGACGCCATAGAGGACGATCGCCCCCAGCAGCGGCCCCAGGACCGTGCCCACGCCACCGAAGAGGGCGAAGACGATCGCGAACACGCTGATGGAGAGGTCGAAGACCGCTTCCGGATAGAACACCGAGATCGCCCACGCATAGATCGCTCCCGCCAGTCCAGCCAGGCTGGCGCTGATCAGCCACGCGATGGTTCGTGCCCTCACCACGTTGACCCCGGCCATGCGCGCGGAGAGGGGGTCGGCCCGGATCGCCCGCAGGGACATCCCGAAGTGGGAGCGGCGCACCCACACCACGCAGAGCATGGCGATCCCGACCAGAATCACGGCGGCGTCGAAGGCTGCCCCCGAGTTGTACACGGAGGCGAGGTTCACCCCGTAGGGCCCATTGGTGACCGCCGTCAACTGGGGGTTCGACACCAGGTAGTAGAGCGCCTCGGCGGCCGCCAGGGATGCGATCGCGAAGTAGGCGCCCGTCAGGCGCAGCAGGGGCGATAGCAGAGCCGCGACCAGCAGCCCCGCCACTCCCCCGAGAAGCACCGCGACCAGGATCGGCACATGCAGGAAGTGGACACTGAGGGCGGTCCCGTACGCTCCCGCCCCGAAGAAGCCGACGTAGCCGAAGGGCAGGTAACCGGTGAACCCGAAGATGACGTTGAGGCCCTGGGCGAGGGCGACATAGACCATCATGGTGAGCAGCAGGAGCTGGTTGTTGTAGAAGAACGAGGCGGCAAAGAAGCCAGCCGGTGGCAGCACCACCATCAGGGCATCGGACACCAACTGGCGGCGCGGTCGCTGCGCCACCGCCTGCATCCTCTGGGACAGCTTAGACACTGCGAACCGATCGCCCCATCAGGCCGGTCGGCCGCACCAGCATGATCACCAGCAGGATCGCGAAGGGGGCGAACCCGGACCAGACGGGCGCATAGGTTTGGGTGAACATGAGGGCCAGCCCGAAGACGATCCCGCCCAGGAAGGTGCCCATGGGACTCCCCAGGCCACCGATCACGATCACGGCGAAGGCGGTCACGGTCAGGCCCACTCCCTCGCTGGGGGTGGTTCCTCCGATCATGAAAAGACTGAAGATGCCGGCGATCGCGGCCAGTCCGACTCCGATCCCGAAGGTGATCGCCGAGATCCTGTCGGGATTGACCCCCACCGCGCGGGCCTCGTCGGCATTCGACATGATCGCCCTGGTGGCCCGCCCCAGCCCGGTGTGGTACAGGTAGACGAACAGCAGTATGAGTGCCGCCAGCCCAACCCCCGCGCTGACCAACCAGGCGCCGGGCACCCCCTGACCGGCGATGCTGAAGGGCTTGGACCCGAACACCGCCGAGGTGATCGACGCCTCGTTGTTTCCAAAGCCGATCACGGCCAGCGCCTCGACGACCTGGGACACTCCGAAGAACATCACCAGCGACATCATTTCAGGGTCGCGGCTGCGCTGCACCCTGGTTCCCAAGAGGTAGTAGGCGACGAAGCCGACCAGCAGGGAGGGCGGGATCACCAGCAGGACCGTGATGAGGGGGTTGATCCCGAGGCGGTCGAACAGCAGCACTGCGGCGAAGCCGCCCAACATGATCACATCGCCGTGGGCGAGGTTCACCATCCGCATCACCCCGAAGATGAGGTTGAGCCCCAGGGCGGCGAGGGCGTAGTAGAGCCCGAACAGAATCCCCGCGATCAGGGCGAAGAGCCAGAGCAAGGGGCCACGGCCTCCTAGTGGGATTGGCTGACATGGGAGGACCTGGCGGGCCGGCCGGAGTTACCGGCCAGCCCGCCAGGAGCGGAGTCGGTCGCCGTCTAGAGTCTGGTCAGGGCGCGGGATACACGGCTGAGTGGTCAGCGCTGGCCGGCGGGTAGACGATCTTGATGGCGTTGCCGCTGCTGGTGGGAAGCATCTGCGCCAAGGGGAGGAGTTCGCCCACCTGGCCGCCCTCGGAATTCAGCTGGAATGCCCCGTCCAGGGTGGTGAAGTGGCCGCTGAGCCCGAACAGGGCTGCCCGCATGCTCAGTTGGGTGAACTTGGTGGCGTGGGCCAGGGCCGCCTGGATGATGAGCCCGGTGTTGTAGCCGGCCACATTCTCGAAGCTGACGTTGGCGATGTTGCCGCCCCCGAACTTGGAGATGAAGGCGTTGGTGCCCAACCCCTCACTCACGGTGTTGAACTTGATGTACGGAGGCACGCCGTAGGTGTAGGTGTACGAGAGGCCGGCCTTGCCGACCGCGCCTTCGATCAGGGAAAACTGCTGACCGGGGAAGGCGGTCATCACCATCCCAAAGTGGTAGCCACCCTGGTGGACCGCCTGCAGGAAGGGGATGTCGTTCGACGCGTATCCCAGCTCGATCACCGCCTGGGGGTTGGTGGCGGCGATGTCGTGCAGCAGAGTGCCGTACGAGGTGGTTGTCGTCGGCACCGCCTGGTAGTACACGGGGGTGATCCCGCCCTGGGCGAGCACGGACTTGACCGTGGCCGCCTGGGTGGCGTCAAAGTCATTGGCTCCATAGATGATGGCGACCCTGGCGATGTGCTTGGCGAGAATGAAATGCGCCAGAGGGTCGGGCCAGATCACGGACAGGGGAAGGTCGCAAAGCACGATGTACTTGTTGCCCGGGGTGAAGAGGGGGGCGCCGGTGGCGGTCTGGTCGAAGAGCAGCATGTGGTGCTCTTCGGCGATGGTCACCGCCGGCAGGGTGAGGACCGATCCGAAATCGGGGACGAAGATGTTGATGTTGTCCTGGGTCACCAGCTGCTCGTACAGGGTGGTGGCCGTGGTGGTGGAACTCTGGTCGTTGAGAGCCACCAGCTTGATGGGGATCTTCTTGTTGAAGGCCTTGACGTAGACGCCGCCCGCAGCGTTCTCCTCCTTGATCCAGAACTTCAGGCCCTGGAACTCGGGCAGCGACGAATTGGCGAAGGAGCCGGAGCCGGAGTACAAGGTTCCGATCACGATGTTCTTGGGAGCCCCGCTGGAGGCGGTGGTGCTGCTGGAGGCTCCGCATGCGGCGAGCCCGCTCGCTAGGAGGGCGCTCAGGGCCGCCAAACCGACGGTGCGCGTTCTGGGAATCAGCATGTACTCGGATCCTCCTGGGTGTGGTCCGGGGCGAACTCAAGCGTCGAATCGTGCCTGGCACAGTGGGTGAGCCAGAGAGTTCCCTGCTTTATAGCATCTGGTTCTGACTCTGGCAATGGCCCCTCGGCATTCGAGCTTCGCAATGGCTGCCGTCGAGCGCGGTGGCGGCACTCGGCTCCGGCCCGGCCCAACGGTAAACGAGCTGGTCAGCCGAGATCCCAGGGACCACTCATTAATCGAAGAACCGAGGCCGCTGGCGGAGCCAGCTAAGCTGAGGGCAACCAGGGAGGACGAAGTAGTGTTCAGAGATCCTCAGACCGGCCCCTCCGTCCCGACAACTGGGTGGGAACCGTCATCGGTAGGCTCTCGACCCTACATTCCTGGATGGTTGCCGTGACGGCCTCGTCCGTCAAGCTGCTGCTGGCGGATGTCGATGGGACTCTGGTAACTCCTGACAAGGTCCTCACCAAGCGCGCGGTTGCCGCCGTGGCCAGGTTGAAGGAGGTGGGGATCCACTTCGCGATCACCAGCGGGCGGCCACCCCGCGGGATGTCCATGTTGATCGACCCGTTGCACCTGGAGACCCCGATAGCGGCCTTCAACGGCGGCCTCATCGTGGACTCGGAGCTCAAGACCTTGCAGCAGAAGGTGATCCCCAAGGAGCTGGTGGGTCCCATAGTCTCTCTGCTGGGTGAGACGCTGGAGGGAGTCTGGCTCTACCAGGGGGCCGAGTGGTACGTGCAGGAAAGGAGCGGCTCCCACGTCGAGCGGGAGGCGAAGACCGTCCAGTTCGAACCCAAGGTGGTCGACTCGTACGACAAACTCGACCAACACATCGCTAAGATCGTGGGGGTGAGCGACGACCACAAGGCGATCGAGTCCGTGGCCCGGGCTGCCCATGAGAAGTTCGGCGAACATGTGTCTGCCGCGCTCTCCCAGCCGTACTACCTGGACCTCACTCACCCTCTGGCCAACAAGGGAGAGGTGGTCTCATACCTGGCTGCTCGGTACGGGATCCAGAAGCAGGAGATAGCCACCATCGGGGACATGCCCAACGACGTTCTGATGTTCTCCGACTCGGGCCTCAGCATTGCCATGGGCCAGGCTGATGACGAGGTCAAGCGGGCGGCCCACCAGGTGACCGACTCCAACGAGGAGGAGGGATTCGCCAAGGCTGTGGAGCATTTGATTCTCGATCTTCACCAGGGCTGAAGCAGGCCTCCAGCACGGGCGCCAGCTCATCGCCAGGTGATACCCGGCGGCCGGGGTGGACGCCCGGGGCCCTGCCCCCCGGTGGGGACCGAGACGGCGACAGATCCTCACCGTGGACCGTGGTGGACGCTGGGACGTCTTCCGCCGCGAGGTGACCGGCCCTGCGCCGATCTGTCGGCCCGCCAGCGCCATCCCCGCGGATGGGAGAGCAGGCGCCCGCCAGGCCCGGTCGATATTCGCCTGGTTTGCCTCGTCTTGTGCCCGGCACTTATGCTGCGGTGGTTCTGAAGTTGCCACCCTTCGTCTACCTGGCGCCGGCTTCCCTCGAGGAAGCGCTCTCGCTGCACGCTGACCATGAGGACGAGTCACGGGTGCTGGCCGGAGGCCAGAGCCTCATCCCTCTGCTCGCGCTCCGGTTGGCTCGGCCCGAGTACCTGGTGGATCTCAGCCGGATCGGCGAACTCGAGGGGATAAGCGAGGAGGACGGGGCCGTCTGCATCGGTGCCATGACCAGTGAGTTGGCGCTGGAGCACTCCCATCTGATAGCGGAACGGCTTCCGCTCTTGCCCCAGGCGCTGTCCTTCATCGGCCATCCCGCGATCCGCAGCCGGGGAACCCTGGGCGGCAGCCTGGCCCACGGAGACCCCGCCGCCGAACTCCCGGCCGTGGCCCTTGTGCTGGGAGCCCAACTGGTGGCCGAGAGCCGGGATCGCGGCCGGCGGACGATCGCCGCGCGCGACTTCTTCCTGGGCCCTTTCACCACCGCCCTGCAGGGGGACGAGATCCTCACCGAGATCCGCATCCCGTGGCAGGCCCCTGGAACCGGCTCGTGCTTCCACGAGGTGGCGCGCCGGCTGGGAGACTTCGCGATGGTCGGGGTGGCGGCGGTGGCCCGGGTGGAGCAGGGCATGATCCGCAGCTGCCGGGTGGCCCTGACTGGCGTTGCCGACCGGGCTGTGCTGCGCACCGATGGTGAGCTGGGGCTGACCGGGGAGAGCGCGGGATCCTTCGACGCCGCCGCCCGGAGGCTGGCGGAGGAGCTCAACCCGCCCGCGGACCTGCACGGATCCGCCCCGTACCGGCGCCATCTGGTGAGGACCTTGGTGCCGCGGGTTCTGGAGCGGGCCTGCCAGGCGGCCGCTGCTGGTGCCATCTCTTGATCGACCGGGCTTCTCAGGGAGGACAGCCAGTGATCCCGATCACGCTCACCGTCAACGGGCAGTTGCGGGAGGGATCTGTCGAGGGACGCGTGACCCTGGCCGACTTCTTGCGGGAACGGCTCGGTCTGACCGGGACCCACCTGGGCTGCGAGCACGGCGTCTGTGGCGCCTGCACGGTGCTCCTGGACGGGGAACCGGCCCGCTCCTGTCTGGTGCTGGCCGTCCAAGCACAGGATAAGGAGGTGACCACCGTCGAGGGGCTGTCGGGATCCGAGCCGCTGTCAGCGCTGCAGCGGGCGATGCGGGACAATTTCAGCTTCCAGTGCGGGTTCTGCACCCCGGGCTTCCTCATCCAGGCCTGGGCCCTGCTCAAGGAGAACCCCCGCCCCACGGAGGAAGAGGTGCGCCACGCTCTCTCCGGCAACCTGTGCCGCTGCACCGGCTACCAGAGCATCGTGGCTGGAGTGCTAGCCGCCAGCACTCGAGCTCCCCTGGAGAGCCAGCAGGAGGGGTCCTTGTGATCGCGGGACGACCACCGGCCGAGCGCTATACGGGGAGCTCGGTGCGGCGGACTGAGGATCTCCGGCTGCTGACCGGCCGGGGCAGGTACGTGGCGGACATCCAAGTGCCGGGCCTGCTGCACTGCGCCTTCAACCGCAGCCCCCACGCGCATGCCCGGGTGCTGCGCGTCCAGACCGATGTCGCCCGCCGTGCCCCCGGGGTGGTGGCGGTCTTCGACGGCTGGCAGATGGCCAAGCTGGCTTCGGCCGCGGGCGGGATGATGGAGCTCATGGGGGAAACCAACCTGCCCTCCTTCTCCCTGCTGGCGACCGACAAGGTGAGGCTGGTGGGGGATCCGGTGGCCATGGTGGTCGCGGAGACCAGAGCCATCGCCGAGGACGCCGCAGAGCTGATCGAGGTCGAATACGAGGAACTGCCGGCGGTGATGACCGCGGCCCAGGCCAGAGACGGGAGCCTGCCACCGATCTTCGAGGACCTCGGCAGCAACGTGCTCTTCGGCCCCGATCAGAAGGTTTTCGGGGAGGTGGATCGCGTATTCGCCGAGGCGGACCGCATTGTGAAGGCGAGGATCGCTCAGCACCGCCACCAGAACGTACCCATGGAGGGGCGGGCAATTCTGGCCACCTTCGACCAGGCGACTGGGGAACTGGTGGCTCATGCCGCCACTCAGGGTGTGAACACCTCTCGGCAGATCATCGCGGCGCAGCTGGGAATGCCTCTGGAGAAGGTGCGGGTGCTGGCTTTTGACATCGGAGGCTCGTTCGGACTCAAATTCGGCGCCAGCCGTGAGGAGGTGGCCTGTTGCGCCGCCAGCCGGGAGTTGCTCCGCCCGGTCCGGTGGATAGAGGACCGGTTGGAGAACCTGACCGTCTCGGGGCAGGCTCGTGAGGAGAGCTTCGATGTCGAGGCTGCGGTCACAAACGAGGGCGAGATCCTGGGAATGCGGGTGGAGATGGTGATCGACTCCGGAGCCTACCCCGGGTTCGCGCCCGGGATCATCTCCACCATCCAGGAGATGATCCCGGGGCCGTACCGCATGCGGGCGCTCTCATTCACCGCCTCCGGGGTCATCACCAACAAGGCAACCTATGTCGCCTATCGCGGCCCATGGGCCTCCGAGACCTTCGTCAGGGAGCGGCTGATTGACCTTGTCGCGGCCGAGCTGGGACTGGACCCGTTCGAGGTCAGGCTGCGTAATCTGGCCGAGCGGGGGCAGCCGCCGTTGCGGATGGTGACAGGCCCGAGCCTGGCCGGGCTCACCGCCAAGGAGTCCCTGCTGCGAATGGGGGAGATCTTCAACTTCGAGGAGTTCCGGCGCCACCAGGCGGCGATGCGAGCCCAGGGCCGGTATCTGGGAGTCGGTGTGGCAACCTACATCGAGCCGGCTCCCGGGCCCCGGCCTGAGACCCCTCCCACGGAGTTGGAGTGGGCGCGCGCCAGTCTCGGTGAGGATGGGGTGGTTTCGGTATTCACCGCGCAGATGCCACACGGCCAGAGCCATCAGACCACCATGGCCCAGATCGCAGCCGACCAGTTCGGGGTCGACTTCGAACAGGTGCGGGTGGTCGTTGGGGACACCGATCAGGTGCCGGAGGGGTTTGGCACCGGGGGCAGCCGCTTCGCCAGCATGGCGGGCGGGGCGGCCCTGCACGTCTCCCGCCAGCTTCGCTCCCAGGTCCTGGAGCTTGCCGCCCAGATCCTGGACGTCAGCCCGGCCACCATCGACATTCGCGCCGGAGAGGTGGTGGGAGATGGCGTGCCGGACGGTCGGCTGCCCCTTTCCGAATTGGTGAAGCTGGCCAGGGCAGCGGCGGCCGAGGGCCGGATCCCGCAGGGCACCGAGACCAGCCTTGAGGCCAGCTTTGGCTTTGATGGCGGCCAGGGCGGCTGGTCCGGGGGCACTCACTGCTGTGTGGTCGAGGTCGATCCTGAGACCGGACGGGTCAGGGTCGACCGCTACATGGTGGTGGAGGACTGCGGAGAGGTCATCAACCCGGCGGTGGTGGAGGGTCAGATCCGTGGGGGGGTAGCCCAGGGGATCGGGGCGGTTCTGCTGGAGCGCTCCGCCTACGACGAATGGGGGCAGTACCTCTCCTCGTCATTCATGGACTACCTGCTGCCAACCACGACGGATGTGCCCAACATTGAGATCGAGCATCTGCAGACGATTCCTCTGGACCAGGATGTGAACTTCAGAGGGGTGGGAGAAGGCGGGATGATCGTGGCGCCCCCGACCATCTGCAACGCGATCGCCGACGCTATCGCGCCCTCCGGAGCCGTGGTCCTGGAGCAGCATCTGCCCCCGACCCGCATTCTGGAGCTGATGGGAATCATCCCTCAGCCGGCCTGATCTCTGGGATAGTGCCCCTGTAACCAGATCTCTCTGCTGGGCGTTCCAGATCGCGATCCGCCGCAGGCGGCAATCGAGACCGAGACGCGGCGCGAGTCAGTTCGAAGGAGGCGATTGATGCGAAGCCTGCCCGCGGCTCTGATGGTGGCGGCCCTGGGACTCCTCATGGCAGCCTGCGGGTCCGCGACCCCAGCGCGCCACGCGCCGACATCCGCGCCGACCCATGTGCCAAGTCCCAGTCCAACGGCATCACCTGGCGCGACGGCCACCACCAGCCCGACTCCCAGCCCCGCCGCGGCGCTGGCCAGCTGCACGACCACGGATCTCAGCGGAGCTCTCGCCAATGGGGAGGGGGCGGCCGGTAGCATCATCTACGATCTAACTTTCAAGAACGTGAGCTCCACAAGCTGCACCCTGTTCGGCAACCCCGGGGTCTCCATGGTTGCAGGTTCGGCAGGGACCCAGGTGGGGGCGGCGGCGACCTTCGTCAACAGCGCCAGCGCGACAACTGTGACCCTGACGCCGGGCCAGTCAGCCAGCGCGGTTCTGCAAGTCGCTCAGGCCGGCAACTACCCGTCGAGCTCCTGTGGCATCGAGACGGTGGCAGGTCTTAGGGTGTACCCGCCGGGAGAGACTGCCTCGATCTTCATCCCGGTCCACAACCTGCAGGGTTGTCGCGACTCCAACGCCAAGCTGATGCAGGTGGGTCCGATCCAGAGCTGAGCCCAGCGACCTCAGCAGCTGGACATCGGTCTGGTCCCTGGACAAGACCGTGGTTGGGTCGGCACGCACCTCCGCGTTGCCTGGGTAGTCCCCTTGGGCGGGTGCCGCTTCGCCCTGGACTTTGCCCTTGAACCGGGCCGTGAATCTACTTCCGATTCCGACAAATGGTTCCCACCGGCGGACGCTCGGCCGCTCGGGCCGACGAATGTGTCGCACTGGAGCTGGAGGGCGGTTCGAGGACAGAACGGGCGCTGGAGGCTCGGTGGGGACGGAACCGTGGGAAACCCATGTGCGGTCGGGCTACCAGCGTCCAAGGTTGGTAGCAGCCACCCATCAGGTCTTCCGTGTCCGCTGACACCTGACTCGCGCGGTCTCCGGTCACGAGAGCGCGACCAAGGCCCTGCTACGCTCGACTCCCGGCGGCCAAGTGTGAATCTGTGGAGGAGGGAACGAGCCATGCCAGAGCGAGGCGTGCTTACGGGTCTGGTGGTGCTGGTGACGGGCGCTGCTTCTGGCATTGGGCGGGCCACTGCGCTGGCCGCGGGCCTGGCGGGGGCGTCGGTCATGACCTGCGACATTTCCGAGTCCGGAGAGGCGTCCGCCGAACAGATCCGGCAACAGGGCAGCCGGGCAGAATTCGCGGTCTGCGACGTGGCGCAGGAGCAGCCGGTCAAGAATCTGATCGACAGCACCATCGAGCACTTTGGGCACCTGGATGTTCTCATCAACAACGCCGGCATCGGTGGCGGAGGCCGGCGCCTGCACGAGCTCGAGGTTGAGATCTGGGACCGCACCATCGCGGTTAATCTGCGGGGCCAGTTTCTATGCTCCAAGTTCGCCCTGCCCCACCTGATCGCGAGCGGTCGCGGGCGCATCGTCAACATAGCCTCAACCTATGGGATCGTGGGTGCGCCCAGCTCCCCCGACTACTGCGCCTCCAAGGGAGGAGTGGTGAACCTCACGCGCCAGCTGGCGGTGGACTATGGAGCGGACGGGATTCGGGTCAATGCCATCTGCCCTGGCTATGTGGACACGGACATGGGCGGTGTCCGGGCCAGGTTGGCACCACTCGAAGCCGCCGCCGCCCTTGCTCGCAAGGAGGCCCACGCCGCTCTGCAACCACTTGGGCGGCAGGCGCAGCCAGAGGAGATCGCCGAGGTGGCGATCTTTCTGGCATCGGACCGGAGCTCCTTCATGAGCGGTTCCATAGTGACTGTGGATGGTGGCTGCACCGTCACCTTCAATCACGGCGACTGACGATACGGCCGATTCCCGCAGCTTTCCCGTCCACCCTGGCCCAGGCTGCTGCTCGTATCAAGTCGGCGCGACGCCCATCGCGGCAGGACTCAGCAGGTAGGCGGCAGGTTCGCTTCCGCCCGCCTGGGATCAGGTCGGCCAGCTCCATCCCGGTGAGGACGCCGACCTTGCCCCAACGGTCGGCGCTGTGGATGTGAGCACTCCCACCGCCTCGGAGCCGTCCATCACCAGCACACCGCGTCCCACTCCCGGCCCCAGACGGCGCACCAGCGATCCCAGGTCTTCTCCGATGGTTGTGGTCGGCAGCTGGCTGGCGGAAACCGCAAAGTCCCTCACCCTGTGCTGGAGGCGAGCACTGGGCGAAATGCTCATGAGGTCGGCCAAGCTCAGGAATCCAGAGGGCTGGCCGGACTGGTCCTGCAGGGCGTAGATAGGGACTTCCCTCGGGCCGGTCCCCAGCAACTGATCCACCGTCAGCCAGTCGGGGATGCGGATCAGAGGGGCCACCATGGCTGGGCTCACCGGCATTCCTTTCATGCGCGACAGGATCTGGGTCTGCCGATCCTCCGATTTTCCTGCCGACATCAGGAACCAACCTATGAAGGCCAGCCAGATTCCGTTCAGCAGTGCTCCTTGGAGGGCCTCGAATACTCCGCCTGCGATCATCAGATAGGCGAAGATAACCCCCACCCGAACCGCCTGGTGCACTCCTGCCGACCGTGAGCCAGAGCGCCACCAGAGCAGAGAGCTGAGCAGGCGACCGCCATCCAGGGGCAGGGCCGGGATCAGGTTGAAGATGCCCAGGACGAGATTCAGGAGAGCAAGCCAGCCCACCAGTCCGGTGATGAGGACGGGGGCGTTCAGGGCGCTGAGCGCCAATGTGAGGGCGAACCCGACTCCGGACAGGACGAGGCTGGTGGCGGGACCCACCACCGTGATGAGGGCCTCCGCTCTGGCGGTGTCGGGCTGTCCGTCCAGGTGGGTGAAGCCACCAAAAAGCCAGAGGGTGATCCCGGCGACCCGGACCCCCTTGTGTCTGGCCATCAGAGCGTGCGAGATCTCATGAGCCAGCAGGCACGAATAGAAGATGAGCGCTCCGAGTACGCCGGCCGTCCAGTAGGCGAGGGAGGACTGGCCGGGCGCAGTTGCGGGAAGCACCGAGGTCGCCATGGTCCAGGCTATGAGCGCAAAGATCAGCAGCAGGGTCCAGTTGCAGGTGATCTCGAGTCCGAAAACTCGGCCCAACCTTATTGTTTGGTTGCCCATACAGCAGACGATACCCATAACCGTGCACCGGCACGCCTTAGGGCCGGCTGAGAGCGGCCCGGCTCAGATGGATCCAGGTCCAAAGTACCGATTCGACCGGTAGACTGGGCCGGCTGTGGCAAGAGTCGGAGTGGTCGGTTACGGGCTGGCGGGAGAAGTCTTCCACTGCCCATTGATCGCTGCGACTCCCGGCCTGGAGGTCTCAGCGATCGTGACCGGAGACAGCGACCGGGCATCTCGGGCAAAGCTCCGATACCCGAAGGCTAATGTCGTCGCCACCTTCGAGGAGTTGCTCCTAGACCCTGGCGCCATCGACCTGTTGGTGGTCGCAACACCCAACCATCTCCATTACCCACAGGCGCGGGCGGGCCTTGAGCGCGGCTGGCATGTGGTGGTGGACAAGCCACTGGGACTCACTGCCGCGGAGGGGATTGCCCTTGACGCCGCCGCCCGAGCCGCCGGCTTGCTCCTCAGTGTCTTCCACAACCGCCGCTTCGATGGCGACTTTCTGCTTCTGCGAACGATCCTGGGAAATGGTCGCTTGGGCCCGATCCGGGTGCTCGAGAGCCGTTTTGAGCGCTGGCGGCCGGAGCTTCGCCCGGGCTCCTGGCGTGAGGACCTGCCTCCAGAGAGGGGCGGTGGATTGCTTCTGGATCTGGGTAGCCATCTGATCGACCAGGCGCTGCTGCTGCTGGGTGAACCTGAGTCGACCTATTGTCAGCTGGGTCGAAGGCGGGGAGGGGCTGCCGAGGATGACTGCCTTGTCGCCATCCACTTCGCCGGCGGGGCACTCGGCCTGCTCCACATATCCGCCGTGGCGGCCTCCCTGGGGCCGCGGTTTCGGCTGCTCGGGATGGGGGGCGCGGTGGAGACCTGGGGCCTGGATCCACAGGAGGA